>CAJUAW010000126.1 GCA_910584605.1 uncultured Oscillospiraceae bacterium | reverse complement strand
CTGGGCAGCCAGCAGACGCTCCTGATCTACTGTGTAGGTCAGCGGCATAAGCTGGGCAATCAGGCCATAGGTCAAAGCACAGACTGCCGTCAGCAACAGGCAGGTGACGAGGAAAATTTTCGCTGTCAGACTATTTTTCAGCTTCGTAATCAATGCGATACCCTACCCCTCTGATTGTTTCGATATAATCCAGCCCCAGCTTTTTTCGCAAATTCTTGATGTGCGTATCGACAATTCTCTCGTCACCGTAAAAGTCGTAGCTCCATACCCGGTTCAACAGCGTTTGCCTGGATAAAACACGCCCCTGGTTTTGGAGCAGAACCTTCAGCAGTTCAAATTCTCTTTGGGTCAAATCAACAATTTGACCGGAAACATAGACCTTGTAGCCCTCCAAATCCAGGGTCAGAGCTTTATATGTGATCCGGCCGGACATGCAGTCTCCCATTGTCCGGCGCAGAATGGCGCCAACTTTGCGGAGCAAGACCGGCATGGAAAAGGGCTTTGGTATGTAATCGTCAACCCGCAAGTCAAACCCTTTTATTTGATCCTCTTCGCTGTCGAGCGCTGTCAGCATGATGATTGGAAGATCTGATTCCTCCCGAATGGCCCTGCATACTTCATAGCCGTCTAAGCGGGGGAGCAGAATATCCAGCAGGATTAAATCGACATGGGAGCTGCGGAATACTTCAATGGCCTGTGCGCCGTCAGAGGCGGCAACAACCTGATAGCCTTCATGTTCCAAATAGTTCTGCAAAAGCTCCCGGATGTCGTATTCATCCTCGACCACTAAAATGTTCACCATGTGATTCACCTCACCAACGCGATTATAGCAGAGAATTATGAATTTTGTGTGGAGTTTTGTTTTCTGCGCCTGCGGTGATGTTGGGATCGCGTTTTGTCCTGGTTCAAGGGAAACCCTCCTTTTTTGATTGATTTCTGCAGATCATCGCAGTTGCCTCGCTTGTGTAATCTTATCACAGAAGCAAACGGGCATTGATGGTATCATAAATCAAAACGTCCGGGAGGGTATGACATGGAAATCAAAATCAAAGCGAAACGGCGTGCGTTCATTCATACAGACGTTTGCGTGGCCTGCGGCTGCTGCATGAAGGTATGTCCCTTGAGCGCCATACAGATTTGGAATGGGATTTTTGCCAAAGTCGATGGAACAAAGTGCGTGGGCTGCGGCAAATGCGCCAGGGAGTGTCCAGCCTCTGTCATTGAAATTCAGGAGGTGACCGTATGAAAAAGTGTTGGTATGACGATCTGTGGATCGTGGAGCTGACCTACATGGCCCTGGGCCTTGTTAATATCCTGTTTGCATGGTTGGGTATGCTGTTCTTTTGTATTCCGCTGATCATTTCCCTCGTCTGGGGCACCAAGGGCTACTGCAACCGATATTGCGGCCGGGGACAGCTGTTCGGTCTGTTGGGCGGACGCTTTGGCCTGTCCCGGAAAAAGGACGTTCCAAAGTGGATGAGAAGCAAATGGTTCCGCTATGGATTTTTGATTTTCTTTTTCATCATGTTCTTCCAGATGCTGTGGAATACTTATTTGGTCTTTGCCGGCGTACAGAATCTCAGGCAGGCGGTGACTCTGCTGTGGACGTTCAAGCTGCCTTGGCACTGGGCTTATCATGGAACCCTCTTTTCCCCCGGCATCGCCCAGTTCGCGTTCGGGTTTTATAGCGTCATGCTGACCTCCACCGTCCTCGGCCTGCTTACCATGGTCCTGTTCAAGCCCCGCAGCTGGTGCGTCTACTGCCCTATGGGCACGATGACCCAGCTGATCTGCAAGGCCAAACACCGAAACGATGACATTGTCACAGGACAAAATTGAGTTAGAACAGATTCGCTAGACAAAAGAAAGGTGGAACGCTGACATGAAAGTTGTCATCATTGGCGGCGTGGCGGGAGGGGCCACTGCGGCGGCCCGGCTTCGCCGGTTGAACGAGACGGCGGAAATCGTGGTCTTTGAGCGGTCAGGATATGTCTCCTACGCCAACTGCGGCCTGCCCTACTACATCGGCGGGGTGATCGAGGACCCCGAGGCCCTGACCCTTCAGACGCCGGAGAGCTTCTTCGCCCGCTTCCGGGTGGATATGCGGGTGCGCCACGAGGTCACCGCCATTCATCCGGATCAAAAGACCGTCTCCGTGAAAGCTTTGGAGACAGGCGAGGAATTTGAGGAGCATTATGACAAGCTGATCCTCTCTCCCGGGGCCAGCCCCACCCAGCCCCGGCTCCCCGGCGTGGGACTGGAAAAACTGTTCACGCTGCGGACTGTGGAGGACACCTTCCGTATGAAGGACTATATCCACGCCCATCACCCAAAATCCGTTGTGCTGGCGGGCGGGGGCTTCATCAGTCTGGAGCTGGCGGAGAATCTGCGGGAGTTGGGGATGGAGGTCACCATTGTCCAGCGTCCAAAGCAGCTGATGAACCCCTTTGATCCGGATATGGCCGCCTTCATCCACGGCGAGGTACGGCGGCACGGCATCCGGCTGGCCCTGGGGCATACGGTGGAAGGGTTTGCGGAGCGGGACGGCGGCGTGGACGTGCTGCGGAAGGACGCGGTCCCGCTCCACGCCGATATGGTGGTGCTGGCCATTGGCGTCACCCCGGACACCGTTCTTGCAAAAGAGGCCGGCCTGGAGCTGGGCCTCAAGGGCAGCATCGTGGTCAATGACCGGATGGAGACCTCTGTCCCGGATATCTACGCCGTAGGGGACGCGGTCCAGGTGAAGCATTATGTGACCGGGCAGGACGCGGTGATCTCCCTGGCCGGTCCCGCCAACAAGCAGGGACGGATCGCGGCAGACAACATCTGCGGCGGGGACAGCCGTTATCTTGGAAGTCAGGGCAGTTCGGTCATCAAGGTCTTTGACCTGACGGCGGCCGCCACCGGCGTCAACGAGACGAACGCCAAAAAGGCCGGCTTGGCCGTGGACACAGTGATTCTGTCCCCCATGAGCCATGCGGGCTACTATCCCGGCGGAACGCTGATGACCATGAAGTTGGTCTTTGAACAAGGGACCTATCGTCTGCTGGGCGCTCAAATCGTGGGGTATGAGGGGGTGGATAAGCGGATTGATGTGCTGGCTGCCGCCATCCATGCCGGACTGACAGCCATCCAGCTGAAGGACCTGGACCTGGCCTACGCGCCGCCCTACTCCTCCGCCAAAGACCCGGTGAATATGGCGGGCTTCATGGTGGAAAACCTGGCCAGCGGAGTGGTGAAGCAGTTCCATATTGAGGATGTGAGCGCCCTGCCCCACGATGGCAGCGTGACCCTGCTGGATGTCCGGACGCCCCAAGAGTACGCAGGCGGTCATATTGAAGGATTCCGAAACATCCCTGTGGACGAACTGCGGGAACGGTTGGACGAAATCGAGAAAGGCAAGCCGGTGTATGTCATCTGCCAGAGCGGTCTGCGCAGCTATATCGCCTGCCGCGTCCTGGCCGGGTACGGCTATGAAGCATATAACTTCGCCGGAGGCTTTCGGTTCTATGATGCGGTAACAAACGACCGCCGCCTGATGGAACAGTCCACAGCCTGCGGCATGGACCAGTAGATAGAAACACCTCTCCTCAATCTGCAGCAAAGTTTGAGGAGAGGTGCTTTTATGTATTTTGCAGAGCCGTCAGCTTTGGTTCGTCCAGAAGCTCTACCACGCCCCGGGACAGCTTCACCATGCCCTCGCCCTGGAAATAGCGGAGCATCCGGGTGACGACCTCCCGGTGGGTCCCCAGATGGTTGGCGATGGTCTCATGGGTGATGTTCAGCCGGCTGGTACTCTCAATGGCCGCTTCTTCCAGGAGGAAAGCGGCCACCCGCCGGTCCATGCTCTTCCACATGATTTGCTCCATGAGCCACATGACCTCAGAAAACCGGGCGGACATGATCTCGTTGGTGTAGTTGGCGACGACGGTGGACTGCTCCATAAGCTGCCGGTAAACCTCCGCCGGGATCACCCAGAATTCCGTATCCTTTTCCGCTGTGACCGTCACGTCAAATTGAATGCTCTTCATGACACAAGAAGCGGAAAACAGACAGAGGTCCCGGTCAAACAGCCGGTAGATGGTGATTTCCCGCCCCTCTTTCGACAAAATATAGGCCCGGAGCTGACCAGACTTTATGAGAAGCAGTCCGGTACAGTCCTCGCTGCCGCTGTGAAGCACCGTCCCTTTTCTGACCTGGCGCTCTTGGAGCTGCTCCAGCAACCGATTCTGCTGCCCGGGCGTCAGCCTGCTCCAAACCGAGAAGCAGCTTTGGAACTCCGCGCAGGGCATTCGGTTACGCCTTCCAGAGGCTATGCAGGTTGCAGTAGGCGTAAACCGCCTCCACATGGTCGCCCTCGCATAGAGCGAAGCAGACCTCCGGTTTGTCGCCGGGGTGGAGTACCTTGCGCTGATTGCCCTGCTCGGTTTGCAAAGACACCCACTCGATGTAGTGTTCCGGCAGCATGGGGTGCTCCACTGAGCCAACCTGCACCTTGACCAGATTGCCCTCTACCTGGTACACAGGGACGTGCTTCTCCACGGCGGCATCGGTGGTACCGGGCACGATCTCGGTCATTTTCTGCCCGCAGCACATCACCGGCACCCCGGCGTTTTTCACCATGGCGACGATATTGCCGCAATGCTCGCAGATATAAAATTTTTGTTCCATCGTATATTCCTCCTGTTTCCTTTTATGATGTGGGGGCGGAGCTGATGCGCCGCCGCTCCCGCGCTGTCAATAGTTCTTGCTGCATGCCTGAGCTTCCCTATTGGTTGCTTCCTATTATACCATATCCGCAGCTTGGTGAAAAGCCCTGATTATTTTGTTTCCACAGCAGGAAAGAACCACATGACTTCCTCGTTCAGCGGTACAATCTTCTCTGACATGGTCTGCTGTTCCCTGTCTGAATGGTGTATCGCAGCTTCATTCTCTCAGAGATCTGCAAACCTTGTCTCCTGTTTCAATTTGCGCAACTTATCCTGCCTTATTTCTTGCAATTGAATGGAGGCTTTCACGCAGGCCCCCTGTGGTGACTGATTGGACAGCTCTATGGTTCCCCCGTGCTTCTGGCACAGTACCCGGCTCACCGCCAGTCCCAGGCCAAGGTGCTTGCCGGAGGGATCTTCGGAGTAAAAAAGGGCGGTTTTCTTTTTCAGCAGCTTGTCCGAAAAGCCCGGCCCGTCATCGGTTACGGTGGCCGACAGGATTCCATGCTCCAGACAAAAAGCCAGCCCGATTTCCCGCTCCGCAAAACGGAGGGCATTGGAGATCAGATTTTCCAGAACGCGGTACAACAGCTCCCCGTCAAGGACGGCCCTTCCCTTTGGCACATGGAGGCCACAGGAAAAACGCACCTCGGTATTCTGGAACAGGATAGATAGGGAATCCGCCATGTGCTGTAAAAAAACAGGAAGCTCCACCTCTCTGCGGTGGACTTCTGTTTCTTCGATAGCACCCAGGTCACGCATGGTATCAGTATAGCGGCCCATGCGCTCCGCAGTAATGCCGAGATTGGAGAGCGCCTTTTCCAGTTTTTCCTCCGTCAAGGTTCCGCCCCGGCTGTTCTCCTGCAAATATTCCACATAGCCGGTCATTATGGCGATGGGGTTACGCAGATCGTGGGCCACGGACGCCTGCAATACACGGCGCTCCTCCAGCATACTCCACATTTGACGGTTATTCTCATATAGAGTCTGCCGCATGTTCTCAAAGGCGGCACAGAGCTGGCCCAATTCATCCTGCCCATCAAAGTTGATCTGAAAGTTCAAATCCCGGTCTTGAATATGGGCGGTGGCGTCCATCAGGACCGTGATCGGCGGCTCCAGTACCCTGTGATAAAACCACCACGCGCACAAAGTAATTCCAATCACGGCAAACAGAAACGGCAGCAGCACCATACAAATTTGCGAAACGCGGTAGGCCGTTCTCGCTTTCGGGGAAAGCATGGAGTAGCTGGATTCAATACGCTCTATCATGTAGCTCGTCTGTCCCTGACTCTCGTTGTGTTCCTGACCGTCCGCTATCAGTTGGCCGAATGGCTCTGGCGAGCCATCAAGGACATACCTCATCTTTGCCTCTGTGACCGTACCATCCAGGGCGGTTGTCTGCTGCGTCAGCCAGACCTCGTTGGAATCGGGAAGAATATGCTTTTGGAGACGGTAACAACCGAACATTGCAAGACCGCTGCACAGGAACACGATCAACATAGTAATCGCTACAGCCTCCATAAAAGAGCGTTTCAATGACTGCCTTTTTATTTTTTCCATCGGTAGCCCATCCCCCAAACTGTTTCGATGTACTCACTTCCGCTGGCCTGCATGAACTTTGCGCGGATTTTGCGGATATGCTCTTTAATCACGCTGCTGTCGCCCTCCGCGTCATAGCCCCATACCGCCTCATAGATACGCTCCTTGTCAAAGACCTGATTGGGGTTAGAGGACAGAAATTCGATGATGTCAAATTCCCTCCTGGAAAAGGAAAGCTCCTGCTCGTTCCAACATACTTTTCGATCCGAGAGATTGATAATCAGCCCCTGGGAGGTCACGACCTCCGGCGGGCGGTTATTTCGCTCGTCCCGGCGCAGATGGGCCTCAATGCGGGCAAGCAGTTCCTGCAAGCCGAACGGCTTGGTGATATAGTCGTCCCCTCCGGCCCGCAGGCCGTTGACCTTGTCCTGCTCTGTGATCCGCGCCGTCAGGAACAGGATAGGACAGACGATATGGTTCCGAATGACCTTGCACAGCTCCAGACCGTCCATCCCCGGCATATTGATGTCCAAAAGGATCAGGTTTGGCTTTGTATTCAGCTTCGCCAGAGCTTCATCGCTGCTGTTGGCTGCGGAAACCATATATCCGTGATCCTGTAAATGGGTGGAAAGCAATTCGGTCAGGATAGGTTCATCATCCACGATCAAAATTCTGTATGCCACGAGAACACCTCCAGTCTTTTTCATCATATGGGGAGAATGTCAAAATTCCGTCAAGAAGAAAACTCGGCGGCATATTTCAATTATATACCATGGAGCGTCCAGTATCAATTGTGCAAATTAAGGCGCTGCACGACAATCCCCGGCTTGCTCAAGCGGCCAAGTTCTCCGGCAAGGCGGCAAAAGAGGCTGTCAAGGAGAGCGAACGGCTATACCGCGGAGGGCAGCAGCGGAAACGCCTGCAGGATCAAGAGCGATCCCCTGACCAGCAGCGTGATCCGAGGTTACGGATTGAGGACTTGGGATGAGACATCGGGAAGGAGTTTTGACAATGGGGAACTTTGACAGACGTTTACGACGGACTGCCGCCCAAAAAGTTGGGCGGCAGTCCGTTTTTCTTGACCGAATTTTGACCTTTGCCCGCTATGCTTAGTCCATCAAAGCAAAGGAGGCCATGTATGCGAAAACGATTGATTGCCGTTCCCCTGCTGTGCGGCGCACTTTTATCCCTCGCCGCCTGCGGAAACTATGCCATTCCAGACCGTACGCCCCTGCCGTCACAGTCTGCCGCCGCAAATCCGTTTGAGGAGGCGGAGGAGGATGCCGGATTTCTGGCAATGATCACCCACGAAGCTGCTTCGGCTGATTTCTCCGAGAGCGGGGAGCGTCTGCCATTTCCCTATGACGGCGGCGAATTTCGGCTGGACTACTGGTTTTCCCTCACCGGAAAGATGGATACGGTTGGATTTCTCC
>CAJUAW010000125.1 GCA_910584605.1 uncultured Oscillospiraceae bacterium | reverse complement strand
CAACCTCCTGCGACGCAGGAGGTTGGGGGCGGTTTTGGTAGGCGTTTGGTAGACGAGGAAACGAATTTCATTTGCGATTCACCAAAATCTCTCGATCTCAATAGGGATATTTCTAGGGAGCACATTAAGTATACAGTTCCGGCCCCACTTTCCAGCAGCGCAGGATGGCTTTCATCCAGAAATACCAAGCGCTCCGCTGTCTCAGGTTTTATGGTTTCTGCCCATTCTCTGCGCTGTTCCCGAGCATCGATCACGATCCCTTGCGTAGAGTGATTTCTTTTTCAGTGCATAGCCCATTGCGGCTATTGTCTGTTCCACTATTGAATAGCTGTCAGGACTGGTTTCCGGCCACGCTGGCTGGTCCGCAGAGCAACAATGTCTGTTGTCCGCTTCTGTTCCGCCAGCCGGTACACCGTCCATTTGCACACCGAATATACCCTAGCGCTCCCTTTCGCTATGGGGCGCTTCATAACCTCTTCATGGCCGCCATCCACTACAAGGTGAAGGAGAACCGCCGCTATGCGGTCGAAAGAGTATCCCTCCTGCGTGAAAAGCCGGGAGGAAAATGGGAAAGTCTTGCGCACTTTTTACGAATACCATCTGAGAAGCGTATCCTTGACCTTGTCGATTGCCGCTTACATAGATTTTCATCCCCCTGCAGGTGTATTTCACACATGCGGGGGGGGATTGTTGTTGCCTCAGAGGCTTATTTTTCAATGCCCCTTTTCTTCCTCCAGGCAGTTCTTTGCCGTTGTACTTACAGCCGGCGCACACCGCCTTGGCCTCGCAGTGGAACATCACCTTGATGGCCTCCACACACCTGCGGCGGAAATGCAGACCGCCCCCAGCCTCCTGTGCTGCAGGAGGTTGGGGGCGGTTTTGGCAGGCGCTTGGCAGACGCGAAAGCAGAGCTTTATTCGTAGCTCACCAAAGCCTCGATCTCAACAGGGATATTTCCAGGGAGTACGTTCATGCCAACGGCAGAGCGAGTGGGCAGACCAATCTCATCGCCAAATACTTCCTGAAGGAGCGCGGTAGCGCCATTGGCCACCTGGGGCTGTTCATAAAATTCGTCCGTGCTGGCCACAAATACGGTGATCTTCTCAAAACTGCGGATACGGTCAAGGGAACCCAAATCCCGCTTCAGTACCGCCAGTACGTTCAGCATACAGTTCCGGGCCCACTTCTGGCCCTCCTCGGTGGTGTATTCCTTCCCCAGCTTGCCAAAGCCGGTCTCGCTGCCAATGTTGCAGCCGCAGCCGGACACATACATAAGCGGCTTGCCGCCAAAGCTCTTCGTCGGAGCGTAAAGGCCGCCCTTTTGCGGCGCTTCGGGGAGTGTAACGCCTTTTGCTTCCAATACTTTGTCGATCATATCGATCACATTCCTTTCCTTGTGTTGAGATTTATTGCAGCATTCCCCGGCCGATGACCAATTCCTCCCGGATCTGCTCGCCGTTGACGATATAGATCTGATTCTGCAGATTAACAGCCGGGCAGATATGCACCGGGATTGCCTCCAGTATGTCGCCCACCTTTAAATTCAGGGGGCCGCCCTCTGCCGTCACCATGCCATGCTCCTCGGTAAGCTTGCGCAGGCGCAGATGGGGGTGATCGGGAAAATAGGCATAGGAATTGAAAAAGTAGGGCGGCTGATCCAGCAGGGGATCGGTGGGAAAGGTCTTGCAGCCGCCGTCCACCACCACATAATCCTTGTGAACGCTGACCACCGTTACCAGGAGTCTGGCGGCGATCCGGTCCAGAGGAGCGGCGCACTCCTTGTGCATCATATAGTCGCTGAACACATAGGTGCCGGGACGGATCTCGGTGACCTTGCCCGTTTGGGCCACCTCACGTCCGGTGGGGGTGGAGCCGCCGCTGATTTCCAGCTTGCGGCCGCAGATCTCCTCGGCGGCCTGAGCATACGCCATCATCAGTTCCACCTCCCGCGCGGCGGCGCCGGCGGGCTCCTGGATGCCGCCGTTCAGGCCGCGGAAGGTATAGAGCCCTGTCAGCCGGAGGCCCGGCGCGCCCTCCACAAACCGCACCAGAGGAGCAAACTCCTCCCATTCGGAGCCGGTGCGGCCGCCGCCGCAGTCCACCTCAATGCGGACCTCCAACTCACAGTGGTTCGCCTCAGCGGCTGCGGCCAGGGGCCTTGCCTGCTCCAAATTGTCCACCGCCAGAATCAGCCGTTTGATCTGTTTGGAGAGGGCGCAGGCCCGGGCCAGCTTTTTAGCGCCCACCAGGGGATAGGCAATAAAGATGTCGTCCATGCCGGCACCGGCCATTCTCTCCGCCTCTGACACCTTGCAGCTGGTGATGCCGCAGGCTCCGGCCTCCAGCTGAAGCTTGGCGAAATAGGCTGTCTTATGGGTCTTGATATGAGGGCGCAGCTCACAGCCGCACCGCTGCGCCTCCATCTGCATATCCCGGATATTGGCACGAGCGATCTCCTCGTCGATCACAAGGCAGGGCGTATCAAATTGGCTGCGGAACGATTCCTTCACAATATCATACCTCCACTTTATCGGTCAGTCAAATCATACCTCGATTTCATTGATCCGTCAATCATTGAAATAACAGCCGTGTCTCCACGACCTCACCGTGAGACACGTAGATGCGGGGAACACGCGCTGAGATCTGGCAGGTGGTCCAGCCGTTGACGCCATACTCGGTGAGACCGGAGAGGCTGTCCGGCGTGATGGTCCCATACTCGCACTCCCCCAGGAGCACTGCGGTATCCCCAACCTGAACAGGTCCCGCCTCCGTCACATCCGCCATGGCAAAGTCCATGCAGACCTTGCCGCACTCTGGTACGGGCTGCCCGCCCAGGATCACCTTGGCCCGGTTGGAGTAGCTGCGGTTGTAGCCGTCGGCGTAGCCAGCGGAAAAGACGGCGATCCGGGCGGGGCCCTTGGTGCGGTAAATCCGGCCGTAGCTGACGCTCTCGTCCGGACCGAGCTCCAGTACGGAGATCACCTTGGCGCACCAGCGCAGGACGGGGTGAAGATCCAGCCGTCTGGTCCACTCCTCATTCATGCTCTGGCCATAGCCCAGCATCCCCACGCGCACCATGTCCAGCTGCCACTCCGGATGGCACAGCAGCGGACAGGTGCTGACGCAGTGGCGCAGGCCAACCTCACAGCCCCGCTCCTCCAAAGCGTCTGTGACTGCGCGGAAGGCCCTGTACTGCCCCTCCGTGAAGCGGATATCCTCCTCCTCGCTGCTGTCGCCGCAGGAGAAGTGGGTGTAGATCCCGGTGACCCGGACGTTGGGCAGGGCAAAGATGGCCTCGGCCTCCGCCACGGCCCCCTCGTACCGGTCCGCCCGTGCGAACAGGCCGGTACGGTTCATGCCGGTGTCGATTTTTATGTGACAGTCGATACGCCGGCCGGTTTGCCCCAGATAATCGCTTACATGCCGGATGTAGTCCAAGGAGCAGGCGTTGATGGTGATATGGGAGTCCGCAGCAGCCGCTAAATCCTCATCCAGGAGCCGGCCCAGGAGCAAAACCGGCTTCTGCACACCGGCGCGGCGAATCGACTGCGCCTCGTCAATTGTGGCCACTCCATACCAATCGACCAGATCCTGGCTGCAGCGGGCACACATCGCTGTGCCGTGGCCGTAGGCGTCAGCCTTGAGGACAAACAGGATCTGACAGCTTGGTCCTGTCAGGGCGCGGACCTGGCGCAGATTGTGCTGGAGCTTATCCAGATCGATTTCCGCATAGGTGCGGTAGGCATATGAATTCATAGACATTCCCTCCGCCAGGAAAAGGAATGGGACATCCCATTCCTCTTCCTGCAGAACATACAGCTTACTTGCTCAGGTCGGTCCGGCCCTCCAGGACCTTGTTCAAGATCTGCTCCTCGCTGAGGCCGCTGCGCTTGGTGCACAGGGTCACGGCTACGCAGATCACGGTGGTCAGGAGCGCGCAGGGGATCGCAGGACCGGAGAACGCATTGTCCACCACAGCGGTCAGGCCGGGGACCAGCAGATAGGCCAGGCCAAAGCAGGTGCCGCCGATCATGCTGGCCAGACCGGCAGCGGCGGTGACCCGCTTGGTCCACAGACGGCCGATGATCAGGGTCAGGACCATGCCGGGCATCATCGCGCCCAGAACATTGTTGATGAAGGCCATTACGCCGTCAGCCCGCAGAGATACCAGGAAGGACAGAAGCAGGGTAGCGATAACGGCGATCCGGGAGGCGTTTTTCATCTTCTCCTCGGGGATGCGTTTGCCGCCGTTGAACAGGGGGTAAATATCCTCCATCAGGATGGTGGCGCCGGAGATGGCGTCAGAGTCGCCGGAGGACAGCGTGGCGGAGAGGCCGGCGATCATCAGCAGCAGGCCCAGAGCCGGAGCCAGGACGTTGGTGGCCATGTAAGCAAAAGCAAAGTCCGGATTTTCCAGCACGTTGGTGGCGTTGGTGGCAGTTGCCATAGTATAGGCGGACATGCCGATGATGGAAGGCACCAGAGAGAAGGCCAGCGTCAGCGCGGCGGCCAGAAAATAGCCGTTGCGTGCGGTTTTGGCGTTTTTGGCGGTATAGATCCTGGTGCGGAAGGTGGGCGCGCCCATCTCGCCCAGGGCGGAAGCAATGATCAGAGAGATCGCGGCCATCAGGCCAGTGGAGCCCAGGCCGTAGAAGGTCAGAGCGCCGGGATCACCTGCGGCCACATAGGCGGCCTCGATTGCACTCCAGCCGCCTGCGGCCGGGATCGCCTTGATGATGATGGCGCAGAAGCCTACCAGCAGGATGCAGAGCTGGATCAAGTCGGTCCAGACCACGGCCAGGTAGCCGCCCACATATACATACAGGCCGAAGGCCAGCACACAGACCACCTTGGAGACCAGTGTATCCATACCGGTGAGGAACTGGAGGTACTTGGCGCCGCCGTTGATGGAGCTGGCGATGAAGATCCACTCCGCTACATAGGTCAGAACGCCGGTAAGCTTGCGTACGGCGGAGCTGCCATCAAAGTAAAACTGGGCCTCCTCCGACATGGTGATAAAGTTATAGTCGCGCAGCTTGGAAAACAGAACACCGATCAGGATCAGAGCCAGACAGCAGCCCAAGCCATAGGTAGAGCCGCCCCAGCCGCTGCGGAAGCCGTTGGAGATGGCGCCCATGGAGGAGCCGGTCCCGATCATTGTGGCGCCGATGGTGCCAAAGATCAGCAGGATGTTCAGACTGCGGCCGCCGGTCAGATAGTCTGTCCCCTCGCTCTTGCCCCGGGAGGTCAGCCATCCGATGAAGATCATCAGGATGATGTAGATGATAAAACCAACAATAAATACAGTAGAATTGTTCGCCATAGCTATTCGTTCCTTTCTTTTTATTTCGGTTTGCGGCTTCCCGTTCCCGTCTATTTCCCCGCGCTCACCCCCTTGCAGAACCGGGCGATCCGGCTGGCGGCGGTATCCAGCGCGTCCATACCGCAGGTATAGGCGACCCGGATATGTCCCTCGCCGCAGGCCCCAAAGGCACTGCCAGGGATACAGACCACCCGCTCCTCCTCCAGCAGCCGTTCGCAGAAATCCCGGCTGGTCAGGCCGAAGGCGCTGATGTCAGGAAACAGATAGAACGCGCCCGCCGCGCTGTTGCAGCGGAGCCCCTCGATCTGCCGGAAGCGCGCCAACAGATGGTCACGGCGCTGGGCAAATTCGTCCCGGAGCTGCGTACACAGCTCCGGATGCTCCAGCGCCGCGATGGCCGCACACTGGCCGGGGGCATTGGGGCAGGCGTTGAAATTTTCCTGACATTTGGTCATGCGGTCCACAATATCTCCGGGGGCAGCGGCATAGCCGATGCGCCAGCCGCACATGGCATAGGCTTTGGAGAAGCTGTTGATGACCACGGTACGTTCCTTCATCCCCGGCAGGGCGGCAATGGTGCGGCAGGGCTCATCCTCATAGACCAAAGTGCTGTACACCTCGTCGGAGATGATCAGAAGATCGTGACGCTGTGCCAGGTCCGCGATCTCCTCCATCCTGCGGCGGGACATGACCTCGCCAGTGGGATTATTCGGCGAGTTGATCATCAGAGCCTTGGTGCGGGGGGTGACGAGGCCCTCAATGACCGCAGGTTCCATCTGAAAGCCGTTCTCGGCCTTGGTGGGTACCCGGACGGGCCGGCCGCCGCAGTAGGATACCTGAACGGCGTAATTGAGCCACTGAGGGTCCTGGATCAGCACCTCGTCCCCGCTGTTCAGGATGGCCAGAAAGAGCAGGGACAGGGCCCCCATGCCTCCGTTGGTGACGATGACCTCCCGGGCGGGATCATATCCCAGACCGGCAATGCCGGAACGCTGGACAATGGCACGGCGGAGACGCATGTCACCGGCGTTCGGCGTGTAGTGGGTCTCTCCCCGGCGGAGCGCCTCCGCTGCCGCCTGACAGATCACCTCCGGCGTCGCCATGTCCGGCTCTCCGATGCCCATGCTGATCACATTCTCCATAGCGGCGGCCCGGTCAAACATCTCCCGGATCGCTCCCTGCTTCAAGTTCTTCGCACGGTCACTTAAATAGTCCATGTTGTCGGCCTCCTCCGGCGTATGCGATGAATATGTCCAATTTGTGAACACTGACGTCTTTCGTATTATAAAGCAGGCCGTCCCTGAAATCAAACCTTTTTTCTGATTTTTAACTAAAAATCAGAAACTTTGTTATATTCAACAAAAAGTTAGATTCTATTTTGTATGAGACGCATAAAAACCATTCCGAATTGTTCGGTTCCTTGTGGAATTAGCGCAGTATCCCCTTGCAAGGCGGGCAAAAAAAGATTCTGACGGCTCGATTGAAACCATCAGAATCTGACAAAATGTTTTAAAACTTGTTTGGTCCGCCTCTACGGAGTCTCCTCAGCCTCCGCGGGCGGGCCGCCGGCGTCCTTATGGATCATCTCCAGATAGTTGTAGAGAGTAAATTTGGAGATGCTCAGGGCCTGACAGATACGCTGTCCGGACTTTTTGATGAGAAACGCACCGTGACGCTCCAGGTTGTCAATGACACGAAGCTTGTCCTCCCGGGTCATGGCGGCGGGTGTCTTGCCCACCTCCAGCAGGGCGGCGTCGATCAGCGCGTCCAGCATGCGGTTCACGTCTCCGCGGTAGACCTCCATCGCCTCGCCCATCGTCTCCAGCCGGTTCTGCTTGTGGAGGTACTGCTCATACTTTACCGCCTCGGTGATATCCTCGGTGATGGCAATGGAGGCCACCACCTCGTCCCGGCTGTTGCGGAAAAACTTGGTGGAGGCCCGGAGAATCCTGCCGTCCTCCGTATAGTTCATGGTGTTGCAGCAGTCGGCCCCGTCTTGATTGCTCAGAGCCATCAGGCCCAGAATGTCGCCGGTGTCCCCCACCTTCCGCCCGGTGACATGACCGTTGCGGATGTCCACCAGCGTATGTTCATAGTCCAGGCTCAGGTCATGGAGGACAAACTCCACATTAGGACTGAAATGCCGCTCCAACAGGTCCAGCACAGCGCGGAGAATCTCTTTTCCCTCTTCATATGATTCCATGTCTCATCCACTCCAAACGATTCCGGCCAGGCTGACGCCAGGCGCTCATTTTTATTAGCATAGAATATTTTTCATTTGGTGTCAATCAAGTTTTTGATAAATTTTTCCGTCTTATACCGGAATACGCAAAAAAGGGCGCACTGCGCCCTTTTTTCCATTAAATGTATGCAAACGT
>CAJUAW010000124.1 GCA_910584605.1 uncultured Oscillospiraceae bacterium | reverse complement strand
CACTCTTTCCCTACACGACGCTCTTCCGATCTTATTCCTTCCCCATACCGTCGGCCAGGACGGTCAGCAGCCCGGAGTTGGTGTAGAGCGTACCTACCTGGTCCTCCTGCACCTCGCGGCTTCCAATCGTCATGGAGGAGCCGACATCCGGCCCGCCGGATATCCGGGGCGCTTTCAGAACGATGAACCGGATCAGCAGCAGGATCACCGCTAATCCGCCCAGGCCCCATAAAATTGTTTCAGGAGTCACGCGGTTCGCCCCCTTTTATTTGGTGTCACTCGGTCTTTTGTCCCCACATGAAATGATCGCCGCAGAAGGGAACAAACAGAAACTTGGATTTGCCCAGTTCAATTTCGTCATAGGGATTGAGCGGCGTGGGGGCATAGAGCGCGTTGCCGTTGAGATAGACGATGCCGTTGGCATCCCCCGGCAACAGGACGGTTTCACGCTTTTTCGGGTCAAATACGATGACCGCATGGTTCCGGCGGGAAATCTCATTGTCACCCAAAATCTGGATGTCCATATCATCAGCCCGGCCCACGAAGTTTTTGCCCTGGACGACCTGGTAATCTTTGCCCTGGCGGGGGCCGTCGATGCAGACGATCCAACCGCATACCGGCTTCACATCCTCGCGGAACAGATCCTCCTCGATCTCAACCTCCGTGCGCTGGGTCTCTTTTTTCTCTTTGGTCGCAGTTTCGATGTTGCAGTAGGGGCATACCGTCCCATGCCGCCGCTTGCTGAACATATGTCCGTTCTGGCAACGGATCAGATTGGATTCAGACATAACTCTATCTCCCTTTACTTTATTTTTTGTTGTCACCGAATCAGCAGCCGTGCCAGCCCAATATAGATAATATCGCCGGCATCCAGCTTGCAGGGCTGGTCAGGAGCCAATTTATATTTTCGGCCGTCCTTACTGGACTGGACGCTTATACCGTTTTTGGAGGCCAGATCCTCCACATACCAGGAGCCGCCGGTGTAGTTCAGCACCGCGTGCTCCACATCTACCATACTGGCATAGGTGGAGGAGGCGAGGTTGATATCCACCTGGTTTTCCCTCACATCCCTGCCGATCACCATGCTGACCTTTCCATACAGGGGCCAGGTGGCCAGCGTCTGACCTTCCTCATTCAGCAGCTGGACTTCGGTAACTTTGGCGGCGGGGGGCATATCAAGGATCGGGGCCCCGGCCTGCAGCGGATGCCAATGTCTCTCCCGGACCGCTAAAATCAGGAATATGAGTATCATGGCGCAGCCCAGGGCAACGAGCCACCAGCGGATGTCACCTTCCAGATAGAAGTAGCTGACCAGGGCGATTGCTCCGCCAGTCAAGATCAGGAGCAGATCGACAAATCTTCTGTTCTTCATTACACAGCCCCTTTTCCAGCTTTTGATTCATGCCTTGCTTTAAAAAAGGTATCCAAAATTATAAATAGGAGCATCGCTTCTTTGAATGGGATGATATAAAATCTTAGAGTAAACTCTGTGTCTATTTTTGTCAGCAAGCTGCTTGCAATCCCCCAATTTTCGGCCCATTCCCAGACCACGAACAGGCCATATGCGAGCGCATAAGCCCCATACTGCAGTTGTTTTGGGTCTCGGAAAACACTGAATACAACAATATAGAAGATGAAGGGGATAGCTTGTAAGGCAAATTCTACATTCTTGATTTCATCAATGTGGAATGTCCATACGAACTTTTCCAGCAATACGACTGTTAGATATAGGGTTAAGAGATAGCTTATACCATATAGGACAAACGAGGCCATCTTGGGGTCAAATAAGTCTTTCTTCTTCAAGATGGAGTAGATGTACGAGATGCCTGGCAACATCGCTAGGCTTACAGCAATGGCGGCAATAGGGGAGATGATCAGAGCGAAACCGTCTGATACGAAGGGGCTGATGACCCATATAAGCAGCAACCATAACGCCTCAAAAAGCACGAAGATACTCCTGCGATGTATGTATATGCTGCTCAGAAATCCTTTGAATGTGTTTTTCACCATCATCTCTTACTTAAACCCCATAAATTTCTCAAACATATCGGACATGTCCAGCGGGTTCTTTTTCTGGCTCTGACCGGACACTTTGGATTCGTCAGTGATCTCACCGGTCTGAGGATCGAACCCAAAGAAACTGGCAAAGCCGCCGGCCATCTGAGAGAAATCTATCGGCCCTCCGGTCGGCGCCCGCGGGGCGGTCCGTGCAGCCCCTGGGCGTTTAGCGGACTGCTCCCTCTGGGTCGGCTGCTGGGCCGCATCGTAGGATTTCCGCTTATCCGGGTCGCTCAGAGTTTCGTAGGCCTCATTAACATCCTTGAACTTGGCCTCTGCCTGCGGATCGTCTGGGTGCAGATCCGGGTGCAGCTGCTTGGCCAGCTTTCGGTACGCTTTTTTTATCTCGGCATCTGTAGCGGTAGGCGCCACGCCCAGTCGCTTATATAATTCATTCATTCCATTTCCCTCCCATTACATGGCCCTCGCGCAAAGACCGCTGAACCGGCAGCGGCCCTTGCGCGGCGGTCATAAAAACAGGTGTTCTTTCAAAAAAGGGCGCGCCCAACTAAGAGTCGGACGCGCCCCCTGCTTTACGCGAATTGCCGCGTCGCACTATGCTTGATTGGATGTACGCTTCGCTTACGCGGCGGGATAGCCGCCCTCGATGGCGATGTTGGCCAGCTTGTCCTTCTTCTGCTTCACATTCAGGTGGAAGGTGCCCACGCCCTCAGTGTTGCCGAAGTGCTCGGTGTAGTTGACCACAAAGGCGTTGGGGAAGGTGTACTTCCGCTCCACGATGCCGGCCTGGATGATCTCCACCGTCACCTTGCGGTAGCAGTTGGAAGTCTCGGCGGGGACCATGGACCACAGGCCCATCTGGCGGGTGGAATCCTCGGGATCGCCGTCCACGGCGGTCAGGATCTTGCCGGAAATGTCCAGGGTGCAGCCAACGTCCTTGGTGCGGGCGTTGGAGTCCAGAGGAATGTCCGTCTTGTAGATGACCTTTTCAACGCACTCCTTGGCAACTTCGAAGCTGCCCTGGCCTTCGATTGTAACTCTCAAAGACATCGTTCATTCGCTCCTTTCGTTTATTCGCCGCCGAACCCGCCCTCGATGGCGGTATCCGTCGTCTTATCCTTCTTCTGTTTCACATGCAGATAGAACTCGCCCACGCCGGTCTTGTCATCCAGGACCTCGGAGTACTCCATGACGAAGGCGTTGGGCAGGGTGATCTGCCGAACCACCTGGGAGGCGGAGATCACATCCACCTTCACCTTCCGGTAGCTGTCCGCAGACTCGCTGGGCACCACGCTCCACTTGGCCATGTTGAGCGTAGCGTCCTGCTCTTCGCCGCCCAGGGAGAAGAGCATTTTGCCCCAGATCTTCAGCGAAGCGCCGTTGTCGGTAGCACGAGCGTTGGAGTCCTCGGGGATCTCGCTGCGGAACTCCACGTTCTTAATGCACCGTTCACTGAGTTTGACGGGGCCGGATCCATCAATTTCCAGTCTGAATCCCATGGTTACATTACCTCCTGATCATTTATGATTTTTTAGAAGAAAGGCGGTTGATCAAGACTTCCAGATTGCGTGCGTTACCATCGAAATAGATGGCCAGAGTCGTCGTTGATGGTCATCAGCTTATCCAAGGTCACCCCAGACTTGTTCTTGGGAATGACCGTGAAGTTGGGGATACAGGGGATGGCGTACTCGCTGTAGGGACGCCCCACCAGCGGCTCACAGCGGTCAATGTACTTCTGGATGCCTTCGGCCGCCACATTGTCAAAGGTGGTGTCGTCCCGTCCCTCAAAGGAGAAGAAGGTTTCCACCTGGTAATCCTTGAGCACATCCAGCAGGGTGGCCAGGGTCTCCATGCTGTTCACTTCATCATTCTGCTTGTGGATGTTGCCGGCAAACCGCTCTCGGCGCAGCTTGGCGCCCTCCTTGGGATTGATGGACACATTGGGGAAGATGGCGTACCAAACGGTGTCGGAGAAGTTGTTTTTCCCGTTGGTGCTGTTCAGGTAGGCGTGGAGGGTGGGAAGATTGGTGCTCTTCGCCAGCATCTCCGGGCGGATATTGGCCACCAGCAGGGTGGGGACCATGCCCTTCACCCGGCACTTGTACTGGTCGAAGAACATCTTCACGCCCAGCATCTTCTCCACCAGGGGCTTGACCACCTTGATGAAGCCGTCCTTGGCCTCCTTATAGAACTGGAGGTAGGAGTTGTAGTTGGCAACCTCCCGCTCTACATCGATCTGGGTCTGGATGGTGGAGGGCAGCGGGCAGAAGGTGCGTACCACCAGATCCTTCACGTAGTCGGTGGGGCACTCGTTGACCTGCTGATAGTCCTCTGCCAGAGCTTCGATCAGGCCGGTGTTGATATGGTCGTCGATGGTGGCCAGGGCGGTGGTCTCCTGCTTGGGGGCCTCCAGAACCTTCAGCTCGCCGTTGTCGCCCATGGTCAGCATACCCAGCGCGATCTGGTTAGGATTGATTCCCTGATCGCCGGCCCCCAGGAGCAGTCGGGTCTTGATATCCTCAATGGCCAGGGGCAGCATAGCCAGGACGTTGTTGTAGTTGTCGCTGGCGGACTCGAACAGGACGTTCAGCTTGTCGCCCACATCCAGACGGGCGGGGTCGCCCTCCTCCAGGGCTGCGTACTTCCCGTAGTTGTACCGGATCTCCTTACGGACCTGCCGGATATCCTCCATCACCTTCTTGGGAGAGATCATGTCCAGCAGATGTTCGAACCCGAAATCAACATTGAGAACGCCCTGAGACTTCTTGGCCTCCATGAGGGAGAACAGCATCTTCAGGAAGTCGTTCTGCTGGTTCAGCGGGATCTCGGTGAGCATATTCTCCGGGATGCTCTCCGGCTTCTTGAGGGTGTAGCGGACCGTCTGTGTGTTGGCGTCGTAGAAGCTGTAGATGCAGGGGGCGAATTTCTCCTGGAACTCCTCATAGCTCCGGCACAGCAGGGCCTCATTGATCTCCTTGATTTTGTCGTCGCTGAGGCTGTCAACGCCTCTCACATCGCCAATCATGGTGAGCAGGTCCAGCTTTTCCGGGTTGAACTCTTCCAGAAGAAGGGTGCGGTTGGTCTGGCTGATGATCTTCAAGTAATCACATCCCTTTGTTTAATAATTATGTAGACCATAGCAGGCAGAGCATCACTGAGGTTCCGCCGCCAGAAGTCTCATGTCACTGGGCTTTACATCCCGGTATTGGAGCGCAATTTCACTGCGTTCATCCTCGAACGTAATATCCACCTTTGAATTGAGGCTGATCTCATAACTGTGACCCTTCATCAGGATCTCACGGTTCTGCATCAGTGTGCAGTCGGACTCATTGGTCAGCAGCAGGCAATGGCCCGCTGCGGGCTGGAAGAAAATCTTATCCGCGCCTTCAAAGGGCTCGTCCACCTCGCAGCTTTCCAAAATTTCCTGCAGCGAAAGCTTTTTGCCGCCGGGAATACGGAACAGATTATAGGTAAGGGGCGGGAAGTCGTGGCCGGAAAGTGTGTTGGTAATGTAGATGTTCAGACGCCCCACATACCCATATCGGCTTGTTTCCTCTGTTCGGGCCGTTGGTGCAGTCGCTGCGCCGCCTGCTGCTGTTGTCGCCGGCGGCTGGGGCACCACCTTTGCCCGTTTTCTGCGGGACGCAAGCCAGATAATCAGCATTGAAATCAGCGCCAGCAGGATCAGAGATCCAACGATTATCTGGGGGCGGTAATCCTCCAGAGGCGGCTTCGGCAGTGCGGCTGGGCCTTCCAATTCCATGGAAATGGGCTGCTCCAGAATCAAATTTGTGTCCAGCCTTGTGAAATCAAACTGGATAGAGGCTTTCACACCCGCCGGAACAGTGCGCTGGAAGGTGACAGCCCCATCCTTCAGATAGCAGGGAGTCACGTCTCCGTCCACCATTACCGGAATCAGCATACCTTGGAAAACAGGATCTGTCAGCATCTGCCTGTCCGAGTCGCCCGCATCATAGAACGCGGCGGTAATATCCGCCATCCGGTCAGGATATTCCGCCTCCGGCTCCGTCGGATTGGAGTCGGTATAGGAAACCTGAAGCTGTGTGACCAGTACATACTCTGAGATAACGTCAACCTTTATCTGTCCCCCGGCCCGGCCCTGGAATGTGATATGTACTGCGGTATCCGTCGGATGATCCAGTTCCAGCAGCGTGTACCGAGACCCGCTGTACTGCCAGCCATTCACCGCGCTGAAATCCGCCTTCAGATTTTGAATAGGATTTTCACTGGTCAGAAGAACGCGGGTTCTGCTGGTATTGATCGAGGGAATGTTGACGGTGATATCCTCTGTGCCGCCGTCCGTATCCACAATGGCGGCCCTGGTCTTCTTAACGCCCAGCTGCTCTTGCAGGATGGAGTCAATCACGGCCTGAATATCCGCAGACTGGGGTGCGTGGTAATTGACGCCGTTGGTCTGTGCGGAAGCGGAAAAGATCGTATTGTCTTCGTCTGCCATATCTGCGCCCAAGCCAATCACATGGATACGGACGCCCTGTGTACGGGCGGCTTCCACGGCGGCCTGAAACTGGCGGGAGGATTCCGCTGTGGCGTCATCACTGTTCATGATGATCTCGCCGTCCGACAGGATCACCACGGTCTTTTCACTGGCGCTCACCGTATCCAGCAGCTCCATGGCTGTTGTCAGGCCCGCCCCGGCGTTGGTATAGCCGATATAGGTTACGGTGTCAACCGCATCCATAACCGGCTCCCGATCCCCGCTGTCCTGCATCCCAACGCTGGAAACAACGCTGGTGTTATATGCGGCAAAGCCGACATAGTAATTGGACGGCAGACTGTATATCAGCTGGGCAATGCTGTCCTTAGCCAGCCGTTCCCGGTCGTTGGTGTTCATGCTGTTGCTTGCGTCCAGCAGGAACACAACAGCCTTTGATGTACCCGGAGGCAGATTGGCGGCAGCGGCCTGCGTTGGTATGCAGGCCAGCAGCATGAACCAGGCTAAGATGAAAGAATATAGACGTGAACGTTTCCTTTTCACTGCGATATCCTCCCTGGGGCTGTTCAGATAGTTTGCCCGGTCACAAGACCCGGCGAGATTGTTGACAGTTCAGCGCTCCCTCACAATGTCCTCTATAAGTAATAACGTGGGAGGCCGTCGATTTTGGACACTTGGTTTTGGAGAAAATAAAAATTTTTTGCAATTTTTTCTCGATTGGTGTCGCTTTATATGCTCTCGCATATTTTCACTAATGCCATGGCATATGAAAAAGTTCGTTTTTCAATCCCTTTAGAGGTGACCAAACAGTCTAGGACAATTACGAAAGGAATATGATAAAAGAAAGATAGCCTGGGATCAGAGTGGTCGCAAGGGATATGAGGTTGAATCCTGGAATCAACATCTTCTCTTTAAGCGCAAGAGCAGCGCATATTTTATTTCCCGGCAGATATTAAGGTCATCGTCAACGACCAACTATTTAGCGGCAGTTTCAAAAATCTGTGGAGAGGGCCGCTTGCACCGGTAGGGATATGTGTTGAATTTTTTATGCAAGAAAGCCGTAATATGTAGTAATTATCGAAAAATAATACGCATGTCTTCCAAAAACCGACTTGACTAATACAACAACCCATGCTATACTATTTATCGTTAATTGATTGTTTGTGCGTTCTTCGCTGAAAGCGCGGAGCCGGTTTCCTATGAAACCGGGAACGAGAGGCACTCGTATTGCACACGTTGTTAGGATTGTACGCA
>CAJUAW010000123.1 GCA_910584605.1 uncultured Oscillospiraceae bacterium | reverse complement strand
AAATCTGCGACAGCAGGCCCTTGGCTTTCAGGGACAGGGACTTGTCCCGCAGGTGGTAGTTGGACATGACCGTGTACCCCTTGTTTCTCTCCACGCGGAATACTGGCATGGCTCTCCGCTCCTTTCGGTATCTGGACATGAAAAAACGCCGCAGATTTTGAAAACCTACGGCGCAGACAATCCCCCACTTAAAAACGCCATATCAAGGCTTGTCCAACCTTGCTACGGCGTTTTTGGTGTAATTATAAGGGCTGTTTAATTGTCTTTAAGATGTGTGCAATCCGCATGATTACGGGGTTTTCTGTGTTGTGCATATATTGACGGCTCTACCGGCCCTGCCGGCCCTGCTGGCGCGGCTGGTGCAGTTGGTCCCACCGGCCCCGCGGGTCCCGCCATTACGCCCGGCCCTGCTGTGGCTAACCTGGATGATGGGATCGGGACCCCGGAGATCATAGACAAGATCAATGAGCTGCTGGCCTCTCTGAGGACCGCAGGCGTGATCGCGACCTGAGTTCAGTCTGCCGGTGCTCCTGATTTAGGGGCGCCGGCCCTTTTATAAGGAGGTTTTTATGGGGAAATACAGGGTGTGTGTCTACGCCATCTGCAAAAATGAGGCGCAGTTTGTGGACCGCTGGATGAATTCCATGTCTGAGGCGGACCGGGTCGTGGTGCTGGACACCGGCTCGGAGGACGGGACGGTGGAAAAGCTGCGGGCGCGGGGGGCGGAGGTGACCGTGGAAGCCATCTCGCCCTGGCGGTTTGACACGGCCCGCAACCGCTCCCTGGAGCTGACGCCCGAGGACACGGACATCTGCGTCTGCACCGACCTGGACGAGGTTTTCCACCCCGGCTGGCGGCAGGCGCTGGAGCAGGTCTGGGTGCCCGGGGCGGGACAGGTATCCTACCGATACACCTGGTCCTTCAACGCCGATGGCTCGGAGGGGGTGGTGTTCTGGTACGAGAAGATCCATGCACGCCAGGGCTACCGGTGGGTCCACCCGGTCCACGAGGTGCTGCGGTGGGTGGGGGAGGGGAGTCCCGGCCCTATGGTGACAGCGGAAAACATCCAGCTGGACCACCATCCAGACCCCGCCAAATCCCGGAGTCAGTACCTGCCGCTGCTGGAGCTGTCCGTCCGGGAGGAGCCGGGGGACGACCGCAACGTACACTATCTGGGCCGGGAATATATGTACCGGGGCCGCTGGGACGACTGCATCCGCACGCTGAAGGGGCATCTGGCCATGCCCACCGCCCTCTGGCGGGACGAGCGGGCGGCCTCCATGCGGTACATCGCAAAATCCTACTGGGAGAAGGGGGAGGCCGCTCAGGCCAGAGACTGGTATCTCCGGGCGATCACCGAGGCCCCCCATCTGCGGGAGCCCTACACCGACCTGGCTCTGATGCTCTGTCAGCAGGAGGAGTGGGAGGGGGTGCTCTATTTCACCGCCTGCGCCCTGGCCATTACGGTCCGGCCCCGGAGCTATATCTGTGAGGCCGCCGCCTGGGGCAGCCTCCCCCACGATCTGCGAGCCATGGCGTTCTACCACACCGGCGCCTTCCGGGAGGCGGCGGAGGAGGCCGGCCGGGCGCTGGAGCTGGAGCCGGGAAACGAGCGGCTGCGGGGCAATCTGGAGCTGATGAAGCAGGCGGCGAACAAGCCCTTGCAATTGGAGGGAAATTTGCTATAATGGGAAGCATCTGACAGAGGAAAGGCGGATGCATCATGGACCTGTACAGCATTGGAGAGCTTGTCATCGACTTTACCCCCGGCAATGAGCCGGCCAGCTATATCCGCAATCCCGGCGGCGCTCCGGGCAACGCGGCCATCGCCGCCGCCCGCAGCGGCCTGTCTGCGGGCGTGTGCAGCAGCGTGGGGGAGGACGACTTCGGACATTTCCTGGCGCAGACCATGGAGGAGAACGGCGTTCGGCTCCTGAACCCGGAGCCGTGCACCAAGGCCATCACCACGCTGGCCTTTGTTACCTTGGCTCCGGATGGCAACCGCAGCTTTACCTTCGCTCGGAAGCCGGGGGCCGACATGTTCCTGGAGGAGTCCGCCGTGAAGGAGGAGGAGATCCGGGACAGCGTCATCGTCCATGCGGGGTCCTGCTCTCTGTCTGCGTCCCCTGCAGCGGAGGCCACCGTCAAAGCCCTGCGGCTGGGCCATGCGCTGGGCAGACTGGTCAGCTTTGACGTGAACTACCGCAGCGTCATGTGGAACGGCGATCAGGGGGCCTGTGCGGCCAAGGTGCGGGAGATCCTGCCCTTTGTGGATCTGCTGAAGGTCTCGGACGAGGAGGTTGGCATGGTGGGCGGCGAGGAGGCCCTGCCCGGCCTGATGAAGGAGTACGGCATCGCCGCCATCGCGGAGACCCTGGGCGGCGCGGGGGCCCGCTGCTTTTTTGAGGGCCGCTCCTGGGATGTCCCCAGCCACAAGGTCCCCTGTGTGGACACGAACGGCGCGGGCGACGCCTTCTGGGGGGCGTTTCTGTCCAGCCTGCGCATTCAGGGGGTGGAGCAGACCTCCGATTTGACGGAGGAGGTCCTCCGCCGGGCCATGGAGTATGGCAGTGCCGCCGGCGCGCTGACGGTGCAGAAGAAGGGGGCGATCCCCGCTCTGCCCACCCGGGAGGAGATCGAGGCGTTTCTGGCCCGCTGAGCGGGCCGGAAACGCTTGCCGGATGCCGCCCAAAAACCCTCTTGCCAGAATCAGCCGGCCTTGATATAATTTGGACACATCTGTCACCGCCAGTTTTGTGGAAGCAAAGAAGAACGGGCGGGGAGAAAGGGAAAGCTTATGAAAACACATAAACGTATTTCGGCGGCGCTGCTGGCAGCGTCCATCGCTCTGTCCATGCTGGCGCCAGTGAGAGCGGCAGAGCAGCCTGACGCAGCGCCTGGAGAACTCCAGGTCACGGTGCGCATTGATTACAGCCAAAGCATGGACGCGCTGCGAAGCAGGAACATTCAAGCGGAGCTGGTCCGGCAGGGGATGTCCTTGGGGACGGTCAGCCTGACCGGCGCCGCCCAAGCTCAACTGGGTGGATGTGCCGCCCAGGTATCCCTTCGGGACCGGACGGGGGGAGAACTCATCGGTACTGCGGACCCCGGAGCTCTGGATCTGACGGTAACGGGACTGCCTCAGGGGGACTATACCCTCCGGGTGATTGGCAAGGGCTATGCCCGCTGCGAGGTCCCCTTCTCCATCCAGGACTACAGCCACTACATCGAGCTGGGCACGGGGGATGGCACCTTTGCTCTGGGTGACTTTGATGGAAACGGCAGGGTGGACGCCAAGGACCGGGACGCTTTGACCGGCGCGCTTGGCAGTACCAATCAAGCCGATCTGGACCAATATGACTTGAATGGGGATGACCAGATCGATATTGTGGATCTGGCCTATGTCAACCACAACGCCAACACCCCGGCTGCTTCCCCTGCTGTGCTGGATACGGTATGCATCGGCGTCCAGGCGGATGAGGACCAAGCGGCTGCGGATCTGGCCGGCGCCGGTACTCAGCTTACCGCAGGCAGCCTGCAGAGCCTGTTTCAGACCGGGAGCGGCAGAGCCACCTTCAGGAATGCGGCCGGGCAGGGCACGATCCGCATTCCCATTCCCCTGAATGGGGCCGTAACTGCGGAAAACCTTCAAATCACCACGCCGGACAGTGAGCAGAGCGCCATCCAGGCAGGAACGGTGGAGGTGGAATATGAAGGCGGAACCATCTCCCGCACCTTCTCCTTCGGCAGCTCCAGATACGCTGACGTTTATGCGATCGCCCCGGACCCCGGACACAATGTCATCGTCATTCCTCTGGGCAAACGGGTGGCGGTCAAGAAGGTCACGATTACCGTCACCAAAACAGCGGGCGGAGAGTATGCGACGGTAGAATCCATTCGATTTCTACAGGATATTATCCCGGAGGGCTTGACAGAACCCAACAGTCTCGTAAAAAACCTCTCTGCCGTTCCAGGAGACGGTCGGGTCTCCTTGAAATGGAACGAGCTGCCCAACGTGTCCGGCTACCGGGTCGAGTACTGGGAAAAGGACAAGGAGAGCGCCCGCCGTCAGGTCAATGTGGACGTGCCCCAGGCTCAAATTTCCGGGTTAGAGAATCTGAATATTTACTGCTTCACCGTCACCCCCACCGATGGGGCCTGGCAGGGGCAGACCTGCGCCCCTGTTGAGGCTGCGCCTCAGCCCGCAAAAGCCCCTTCCGCGCCCGATATGGTGAGCGTCACCCCGTTGGACGGCCAGCTGAGCGTGTCCTGGAAGGCGGGGGAGAATGCGGTATGGTACGAGGTATACTACACGGACCAGGCCAACGCCTCCACCGCCTCCTACCGGCAGGCCGGCGGACAGGTGACCGGAAGCAGCTTGACCATCCCCGATCTGGTCAATGGGACGACCTACTATATCTACGTTGTGGCAGGCAATGACGCCGGCCGGAGCGGCCCCTCCCGAATTGCTGAGGGCACTCCAAAGGCCACCGATTACAGCCGCCCGGCGGGCATCCCCACAGAGGGCATTCTGGAAGGGAACAATATCCAGCGGGTATGGCTGGCGGACAGCGGAAATGTCTCCCCCAGCTCCTACTCCGCTGCCCAGCCCTTCCAGCCCGCGTACATGAACGACGGCGACCTGCGGACCCACTGGACCTCCCAATCCTGGGACGACGGCAACTGGGCCAGAAACAAAACCGTGTTCGCATCCTTCAGCCAGCCTGTGGATATCAGCAGCGTCATATGGGTGCCAAGGCTGGATGGAGATTACGCCAACTACCTGAGGCTCTATACGGTCACCGTATGGCGGGAGGGGGACGATTTGAAGGGTCCCGGGACCCTGGTGTCCCCGGATCCCCTTCGGGGAGGCAGCGCCGCGGACCATGCTACCTGGCTTGGCGTGCGGAACAACCCCGGCGTGACGAAGTTCGCGGTACTGCCCTTTGAACCTGTGACGGATGTGGTGCAGGTGTCCATCACGATTGAGCAGGTGGGATACTCGGCAGTCAGCCTCTCCGAGCTGATGTTCATGGAGTATGACCCCGCCCACAGCCTTCCGGACAACATCGCCGCCCTCTTTGCCAATGAGCTGCGGACCCAGCTGGCCGCTGGCGTGACACAGTCGGATATCGACGGGCTCAAGGCCCGGCTGAACAGCGGCGAGATCAATTATTACCTGAATCCCGAGACTCTGGCCGACGAGCTGGTATTGGCGCAGGAGCTGCTGGACACCCAGTCCACCAGCGGCGTGGTGCTGAACGGAGTTCAGTCCCGCAGCAGCGGCGCGGACAGCGCCAAGTACAGTCAGGGCGGCAGCGACCTCCAGCCGCTGGGAGTGGCCGCCAAGGCGGGAGAGGAGATCACGGTCTACGCCTCCGGTATCCCGGATGGGGCGGAATTGACGGTCTTCGCAACCCAGTTCAATGCCGAGGTATCCGCCTGGCGGGCCAAAGCGGGCACTCTGGTCAATGGCCGGAATATCCTCACAGTCCCTGCGATTGGCAGCCAGGCCACGGAGCGGGGCGGCAGCCTGTATCTGACCTACAGCGGCGCCAACTCCGAGCAGATCCAGCTTCACGTCCGCCGGGCGGTGGATATTCCTGTTTTGGAGCTGTCCGACTGGTATGATCTGAATGTGGACGCGCGCAGGACCCGAATTGGGGCCTACGTGGATGAGCTGACCAGATATGTGGCCGCGCAGAACATCACAAACAGCAATGCCCAGACGAAAACAACCAACGTAACCGAAATCTCCACCCCCACTGTGCTTTTGTCCCTCCCCGCCGCCGCCGTACTGGGCGCCAACAGCGCCAGTCGGGACAGCAAGGTGGAAAACCTGTATCAGGATGTGCTGGCCTGGGAGGATCTGATGCACATCTGCAAAACGACCCAGGGCATCAACAACACCTATGAGAAAAACGACATGACGTCCCGGCAGAACATCCGGTGTATGCAAATGTTCGCCGGCGCCTTCATGTACGCAGCGGGCAGCCACATCGGCATCGGCTACGGCTCCTGTGCCAGTATGGTAAGCGGACTGCCCATCGCCAAGCTGCCTGCCGGCGCGGCCGCCAACAGCCTGTTCGGATGGGGGATCGCC
Organism: uncultured Oscillospiraceae bacterium; assembly: GCA_910584605.1. GTDB lineage: Bacteria > Bacillota > Clostridia > Oscillospirales > Oscillospiraceae > Lawsonibacter. The sequence continues at coordinate 1,655 of CAJUAW010000123.1, read as the reverse complement.
CATGAAATCGGTCACAACATGGACAAGCTGGGCCAGGCGGAGATCACCAACAATATTTACTCCCTCATGGTCCAGACCTATGACGGAGCAGACAACACCTTCCAATCCCGCCTGGAAAAGAGCGGAAAATACCCTGCCATCTTCACCAAGACCGCCCAAAGCCAGCCTGGCGTCTCCAATGATGTGTTTGTCCAGCTGGGCATGTACTGGCAGCTTCACCTGGCCTATGACGGGGCGCAGAATGACGAGCACGGCCCCATGTGGTTCTATAACCAATTCTTCCTGGACTGGAAGAAGGGCACCTACACAACTGGAGCCCAGTCCTATGACGACAGGGTAGCGCTCACTGCCGCTGGGGTGGCGAAGAAGAACCTGACCGAATTCTTTGAGCGGTGGGGGATGTCCCTCAGCCCGGAGGCCAAGAAGACACTGGCGGACTATGCCGCGGAACCCCGTGCGCTCTGGTATCTCAGCGACCAGAGCCGCCGGGAGCGTCTGAGCGGGTCTAACGCCGCCACAGGCACACTCACCGCCCAGGCGGCGCTGAATGGAGACAATGCCATTCTTATTACCATTACCCCCGAACTCAACGGCAAGGTCCAAGGCTATGAAATCATCCGCAACAACAAATCCATTGCCTTTGTTGTCCCTGGAGCGGAAGGCGCCGTCCAATATGAGGATGTGATCGGCTCGGGCAACCATCGGACCTACCAATATCAGGTAGCTGCCTGCGATATCCTGGGCAATCGGATCGCCGCTGCCGAGACAGATGAGGTTCGGGTGGCCTACGACAAGACTGTGGATCCCTCTGCATACACCATGACCCGCAGCGGCAGCACCGCCACCTTCCAGTTCAGCGAGGCTGCCTCCATCTCCGGTCTCAAGCTCACCGGGTCCAACCGTCCCACCAGCGGAGCCTACACCATCACGGTGGAAGCCAGTTTCACGGGCGATGATAAGAAACCGGTCACCAGGACGGTCACGGCTCGAGAGGGCTCCTTCGACGCCGGAAACCAGGCGGTGGACGACCAGGACAGCTACCTGACTTACTTCCAGAAACCCGGAGCCGCCTCTGACGACACCCGGATCTGGACCTACGACGCCAAAACCCTCACCGTAACCGGCATCCCGGCAGATATGGCGGACAGCGATATCCGTTTGATCAGCTATGCCGGAGACGATGTGGCCTTCTGGGAAGCCGGGGCTGTGGGCCGGCTGTCTGCCGACTACCGGTATGGCGACGGCGACGGCGATGTCATCCCCAAGGACACATTGGTCATCGTAGGTACTTATCGGGGTGACCCCAGGTTCAACACCGTAAAGGTGATGGGCCGGTTCACCAGAACCACAGACGCGGGGGAGGAGCTGAACGGCGGCGAGGCTGAGGAGCGGTATCTGGACGGCTATGCCATCCTGTTTGCCGAGATCCCGGCGGATCAGCAGGTAAGTGATATCAGCGATGGGCTGTTCATCTTTGTTCCTGATGTCCAGAGGGAGGCAGAGCTTCAGGAGGTACAGGGCGAGGATCAGGTTAACCGCTGTGACGGCAGCAACCTCCTGCCCAGCCAGATGAAGCTGGTACTCTCCCGCACCGATCTGCCCGACGCAGCGGACTCCCAGAGGGTGACGGCCGAGACTCTGTGGATCTCGTCCCC
>CAJUAW010000122.1 GCA_910584605.1 uncultured Oscillospiraceae bacterium | reverse complement strand
GCACGCCCGCCTCGTCCCAGATATAGTCGGCAAATTGCTTGGTGGACAGGCTGGTGTCCAGTCCGAGGTCCGCCGCCGGCGTGGAGGGAGAGGCTGCGGGGGCGGAGGGCTTAGCCCGTCCGATGGCCACCGCTCCCACAATCATGACTGCGGTGAGCAGCCAGGCCACCCAGGTTTTCTGCAAAAATTTCATAGCGTTCTCCTAAACTCAGCCCCGCAGCTCCAGCAGCTTCTGCTTCAGCTCGCCCTCAATGCGGCCCAGCTCGGCTTCGGCCTCTTTCCGCTTCTGAGCGCCTTCGGTCTGGATCTTCATCACCTCATCCAGGGTGGTGATCAGCTGCTGGTTGGTGTGCTGGAGGGTCTCGATGGAGACCACGCTCCGCTCGGCCTCCCGGGCGGTCTCAATGGTGCCCATCTTCAGCATGTCGGCGTTCTTCTGGAGGAGCTGGTTGGTCATATCGGTGACGGCGGACTGGGCCGCAGTGGCCTGACGGCCGTGCTCCAGGCCAAGGGCCAGCACCATCTGGCTCTTCCACAGGGGGATGGTGTTCACCAGAGAGGACTGGATCTTTTCCAGCATCTGGGTGTCGTTGTTCTGGAGCAGGCGGGTCTGGGGACCCATCTGGATGGAAATCATCCGGGTGAGCTCCAGGTCGTGGAGCTTCTTCTCAAAGCGGCTGCACAGGTTGGCGAAGTCGTTGTAGGCCTGGGCGTCCTCCTGGGCGCCGGTGGTCTCCGCCTTCTGCTTCAGCTCCGCCAGGTCGTGGGTGCGCAGGTACTCCAGCCGCTTTTTGCCGGCCAGAATGTACATGGTGAGCTCCTTGTAATATTTGGTATTTAGCTCATACATCTGGTCGAACAGGGCGATGTCCTTCATCAGGGTGACCTGGTGGTTCTCCAGCACCTTGACGATTTTTTCCACATTCGTCTCCGCCTTGGAGTAGCTGGCCTTCAGAGCCTCCAGCTCGTTTTTCTTTTTTTGGAAGAAGCCGCCGATGCCCTTCTTCTCCGGCTGGCCAAAGGTCTTCAGCTCCACCACCAGGGAGGACAGGGCCTCGCCCACCTCGCCCAGGTCCTTGGTCTTGACGTTGTTCAGGGCGCTTTCGGAGAAGGCGGCGATGTTCTTCTGGGCGGCGGAGCCGTAGTTGAGCACCAAACTGCTGTCGGTGATGTCGATCTTCTGGGCAAAGTCGTCCACCATCTTTTTTTCCGCCTCGCTGAGCATGGACTCGTCCAGCTTGACGGCGTTGGCGTCCCGGGCGGCCTGAGCCGCCTGGGGAGCCGCAGGGGTCTCCGGGGCGGAGGGGGTGAGGGTCAGCGCCGGGGCCTCCACCGCCTGGGCTGCGGAGGGCTCGAAGGTCAGCTCGGGGGTGGTGTTCAGATTCAGTTCGTCACTCATGATTTTGTTCCTCCTGTTGTTTTTTGGTATAGGTGATCCACCAAAGGACCGCGTTAAAGGCGAAAAGCACGGATCCGTAGGGGCGGCCTGTGGCCGCCCGTTGGAATTTGCGGGTTGGAGAGGGGCGGGCCGGGTCGTCCCGCCCTACAGCTCCAGCTTGGGTCCGTCCGTCCCGCCGGTGGGTTTGGAGGGGCCGGACAGTCCCTCCTGAGCCAGCAGGTTTTCCATGACGGTGATGTCGGTGGAGATATCCAGAGCCTCGTCCCCGAAGAGGGAATCCAGCTGCTTGTCAAAGGCGGCGCACAGGGTGTCCAGCATCTGCTCCACCTTGGCCTTGGTGGCGCTGATGTTGCTGCCCGACACCCCGGCGGAGTCCATCCGGTCATAGGCGTTGAGCAGCTTCAGGGTGGTGGGCAGAAAGTAGTCCAGGAAACGAGAAATCTGCGGCTTCGATTCCGGCTTCTCGATAACGTGGTCGATGATCTTCCCGGTGACCTCCTCCAGGTGGTCAATCTGGGCGGAAATCTTCGGGTCCGGGATGGCGTCGTTCAGGCGGCGCAGCTCGGACACCGCCCGGTCCCGCTCCGTTCGGAGGGCGGCTACCTGGGGATCGACCGGTTCCTCCTTCTTGGACTCGGTTTTTTTGGCCTCCGTCTTGGGGGCATCAGGGGTCTGATAGACCTTGTCCGGCCAGATGGCCTTGCCGATGGTGTAAACCACCAGGGACAGCCCGGCGCACAGCGCATAGTGGAGCGGAGCGCGCAGGGGGAAGAGCAGGGCATAGCCCAGCCATGCAAAGCCCACCAAGTAGATGGGCAGAACGGACACTTTTTTCTGGGTGGTCATGACGTACCTCCGCATAGAATATATCCTCTGTATTGTACCCCCAAACGCCTGGAAGTGTCAAGGAATTTGGAACAGTTTGCAAATTGAGGCGAGGTGGGGTATAATAAAAAGCGCCCGGCTGCGGGCGCAGGAGGTTTTTTATGAAGACAGGACTGGTTCTGGAGGGCGGGGCCCTCCGGGCGATCTATTCCAGCGGCGTATGTGACGGCCTGCTGGACGGCGGAGTTATGACGGACTATGTGATCGGCGTGTCAGCGGGGATTGCCTACGGGGTAAGCTATGTATCCCGCCAGCCCCGGCGCAACCTGGAGGTGGTCACCCGGTTTGCTCCGGATAAGCGGTACATGGGCTGGCGCAATTTGGCGGACAAGGAAAACCGCAGCTACTTTGGCCGGAAATTTGCCTATGACATCATCCCCAATAAGTTGGTGCCCTTCGACTATGATACCTTCGCGGCCTTCCCCGGAGAGGTGGAGGCGGTGGTTACGAACCTGAACACCGGGAGGGCGGACTATCTGCCCGTCCCCCGGAGGGACAAAGAGTCCACCGTCCTTCAGGCGAGCTGCGCCATGCCTCTGCTGTTTCCGGTGTTTGAGATCAACGGTCAGCCCTACCTGGACGGCGGCATTGGGGACGCCATCCCCTGGCGGCGGGCGCTGAGCAAGTGCGAACGGGTCATTGTGGTGTTGACCCGTCCGCGGAGCTACCGCCGCAAGCCGGACAAGGGGATGAAGCTGGTCCGGAGGCGGTATAAGGATTACCCTGTATTTCTGGAGGTCATGGAGCGGCGGGCGGAGGTCTACAACCAGGACCGGGAGCAGCTGTTCCAGGCGGAGCGGGAGGGGAGACTTTTGGTGATTGCGCCGGAGTCCACCCTGGGCGTGGCCCGGACGGAGCGGGATACCGAAAAGCTGCGCCTGCTGTGGGCCGCAGGCTATCAGGCGGCGGTGGACCGCCTGGAGGAGATCAGAGGGTTTCTCCAAGGCTGATGGCGGAGGTGACGGCGGTACTGGCCGGCGTCCCGTTCTGAGCGGCGGCCGTGCCGGGCTGAGCGGGCTCCAGCGCATAGAGGGCCAGGGTATCCCCAACGATGGTGAAAAAGGCGCCCAGCTTGGCCAGCTGGGCCTGGTCCAGACCCTGTGACAGCGCGGCGGAAAAGGCTACCGCTATGGTGAGCAGCTGTCCACTGTTGGCGTTATACAAAGACAATAGGACCACCCCTGGATTATCCTATGCGGGATAGCATTCCATGGGTACGGAGAAAAGGAGTTTTGCCGGTGAAACTTGTAGTGATCGACGGTCAGGGCGGCCGGCTGGGCTGTCTGCTGGTGGAAGGGCTCCGGAAGCGGCTGCCCCAGGCCCAGATCTGCGCGCTGGGGACCAATGCTGTGGCCACTGCCGCCATGCTGAAGGCGGGGGCGGACGTTGGCGCGACCGGAGAGAATCCGGTGGTCCGCAATGTTATGGATGCGGACGGCGTACTGGGTCCGGTGGGGATCGTAGTGGCCAACGCAATCTTGGGGGAGGTCACCCCCGCCATGGCGGAGGCGGTGGGCAGCTGCCGGGGGAAGAAATATCTGGTGCCGGTGAACAGCTGCGGCGTAGTGGTGGCCGGCGTGGAGGAGCTGCCCCTGCCCGCCTATGCGGCGCAGGCGGTAGAGGCGCTGGCGGCGGAGCTGGACCTGTAAAAATCAGAGGAGAATCCTCCCAAGGCGATTGACTTTTGGGGAAGATTCCTGTATGATGTAAGTTATGGGATAAGCGCCTGTGATGGAATTGGTAGACATGCGAGATTTAGGTTCTCGTGCGGAAACGCGTGTGGGTTCGAGTCCCTTCAGGCGTACCAAACCCATATAGTCCGAACCTGTTTCCGATTGGGGATGGGTTCGGATTATTGGTTTTCTTTGACCGTTATGAGAGTACATACTTCGTAAATATGGTAAACGATACAATGCAGACCGCCCGGTGGGTCTATGACCTGCCGGGCGGCTTTTGTGGTTTCCTGCGGCCAGGAAACCACCGGTACAGAGGAGATAGACAACCTGGTTTATCGCAATATGAACCATATCTGCGGCGTCATGCGGTTTCGGGCGTTATCCCGTCAAGGGACCGTTACAGGCTGGCTCCGCCGCCCCAAACCTGGGCCTGGGTGATGGCCAGAACGGTTTCAGTGGGAATACCGGCAATCTCGCTGCCGAAAATCTCCCGCAGGTTCCCGCCCGTCAGCATGGCGGCAAGCTGGGACTTTGCCGCAGCGGACGCGGCCATCTGGTCAGCCTGGATGTGCCGCTGAATCTGCTTTTCCACCGCCAGCTTCATAAACTCGGCGTGGCGGGCCATACGCAAATCCCACCAGCTTTCTTCATCGTCAGAACCGCTCTTGGAGTAGGTGATCTCCCCGCCCGCGCTGGAGGAACAGGCGTTACAAATATTGCCGTCCTCTCCAATGGCAACGGCCTGGGACATATCCCAGGTACTACCGGGCATGATGGCCTCGTTCCGCGCAACGTCAAAGGCAAACCAAGCGTCGATCTTTGCATAGATCTCTTGAGCGTAGGCCGGGTCTTGCTCCATGCGCTCCTGTACTTTGGGATGGATGACCACAGCCTTGCTCCCAGGCGGGACGTTGCCCAGGGCGTGAATCTCCTTGGGCGCGGTAAACCTGCCGTCTATGGAGCCGTAGAAGGGATTGGCCCCGGTGGGTTGCCAATTCTCCAGCGTTTCCTTTGCTTTGTCCCCGTCCTGGTACAACAGGTAGTGGGGGTAGTCGTTCCGGGTGCGCCAATAACCGCTGCTGGCGTCAAAGACGTGGTAGTGGATGTTGGGATATTTCGCTTTCAGCATGGTTTCCAGAGAGGGGGCCTCCACCGCCTCCGTTCCCCCGGTCTGCACCTGTCCGCCGGAGCGAACCGCCAAATCCATCATCAGGCTGGTGGGCATCGCCGCCATGCCTGCCAGACCGCCCAGGCCGGTGGTGAACGTGTCGGCCCTGCTTCTGCTGGCCTGTGCCGCCATATCCATGAAGCTGCTGCCCTGCGTCCCGGTCTGCCTTGCTTCACGGGCCTTTGTGGGGGTGCTGTATGTCTGCGCCCCGTAACTCGGCTGAATCGTATTGCTCATGATATATCCTCCCTTAAAGCAGACCCATCAAAAGTTCTGCGGCACTGACGGAACCGCCGTTCATGCGGAGCTTCATCATCAGTCGCCGCTTTGCTGCGGCTTCCTCGGCAAGTTCCATATATTTTTTATGACGTTCCATGCGCTGTTCCCAAAAGCTGCCTTTTGCGCGTGAATGAAATTCAGAATCATTACTAACAGGCCATGAATCGGCTCTGTATTGATTGAGGTCTGTTCCAACAGTAATCAGAATAGAACAATTTCTTGGGGCAAAAGAAGCCCCCAAATCCCTTTGAAGCAAAGAGAGAACCTGTGCCCTATATTCTGGATCATCTTTCATCGCTTGAAATGCTGCGTCCGATATATTGACAGCCGCATTACTTACTGTTGGATTGCAGATTATTTTCGACAAGTCCTCATAAAACTCTTTCTTAAAGAGCTGCATTTCCTCCGCTTTCGATAACTCCGCTTTCTGCTGGGTGACCTCTGTTCCGTTGATCTCAAATACATCATTTTTCTTTTCACTGGCCCGCGCCGCCATATCCATGAAGCTGCTGCCCTGCGTCCCGGTCTGCCTTGCTTCACGGGCCTTTGTAGGGGAGCTGTATGTTCGCATCCCGTAACCCGGTTGAATCGTATTGCTCATTGTATCACCCTTCCCGACATTACATATTGAGGAAAAACATATTTGCTCCTGCTGGTAAAGAAATCTCCGGCGTGATAGCGGGGGCAGATACCATCCGCGTTTTCAGCAGATCACCGATATTGGAAAAGGACTTTTCCAGCGCCTCGGCCTGTGCGGTACGCTCCCACATCGCTCTGCGTTCCGCTGCCGCCGCCGCAGCCTGCTCCTGATACTGCCGCTGCTGTTCCGCTTTTTTCTTGGCCTTTTCAGCGTTGATTCTGTTTACCTCGGCCACACGCTCCGGGGAATCACTGCACCCGCAAATATAAGTCACGGTTCCGTCCTCATGGACTACCACTCCGCAAGGCTCAAAAACCAAGCCCTGTGCGGCACAAATCGCATTTCCTTGGGGGATAACGGTGTTGAAAAAATAGTCGATTTTTTGCTCATAATAGAGTGCTTTTTTCACGTCACCCGCCATTTCTTTCAGGATATTGGGTGCAATCACAACATCGCTGCCGCTCATGCGTTTGCCCGCTTTTTCAAGGCTTGCCTGATCCTTCCCAATGCTTTCGATTGTCACCCGCCCATATTTCTTTTTGAGATGATCCATATAGGCGTCCACATTCGACGTTTCATCCGTTTCGGAAACTTCCGGCGTACCGCTGACCTCCAGCACATCAGCCGTGCCTCTGCTGGCCTTTGCCGCCATATCCAGAAAACTGGAAGTCCGCGCCGCCGTACTCCGAACGTTGCGGTTTTCGGGCAGGGGACGATACATCCTGTTCAAATATCCACAATCAATCATGCCGCTCATAAACTACTCCCTTCCTGCAATAGAACCGTTGCGGAAAATTCCCGCTGAACTGCTTTCAGCTCCAATTCTCCCATATACTTCTCCACCTCCCGGCGCACGTTGGCAAGACCGATGCCGTGCATGGAGGCGTCCTCCTGTTTCGTTGTGGCAGGCAAGCCGTCCTGCCCGAATACCACCTCACCTACAAAAGAGTTTTTGACCTCGATCAGAAAGAAACGTCCTTTTCTCTTTCCAGTCAGCACGATAAACCGCTCACCCTCGCTGACCTTCTCGCAAGCCTCCACCGCGTTTTGCAGAAGGTTTTGGAGGATGATACCCATGTCGAAAGCATCATAGGCCCCCGGCTCCGGGTAATGGAACTCCGCCTGGAACCGGATGCCCAGGTCAAGGCTCTGCCGCCGAATATCGTTGACAATCACATCCGTGACCGGGTTGCCTGTCTGGAGCGTCAGCTCAAAGCCGCTCATGCTCTCGTCCATCCGGGCGATGTAGTCCGTCAGACTGGCGTACTCGCCGCAGCCGGCCAGCACCTTGATGTTGGTCATGTGGCTCCGCATGTCATGCTTCAGCTGGCGGATGCGGGCATAGAACTGTTCCGCCTCATGGATGCGCGCTCGGATCGCCTGGGTCTGCTGGTATTCCATGTAGTGAGTGGCCTGTTCCTCCCGGAGTGCGGCCATACCCTGCTGAAACGCGATGGTCAGCCAAGCCCCGGCGTAGAACAGCAGGGCCAGCACCGGGATTACCGCCAAAAACGCCGGGTGACGCTCATATAGCTGGAGAAAAACGCCGTCCTTGAACTCCACCAGCAGCCGGGAGATCACCTGCCCGAACAGAATCCCCGCTGTTGGCACCAGGGCGAGATAGCACAGCTCCCGCCGGTGGAGCGTCATGTTCTGCTTTCGCATTTGACGTTGGAGGGCATAGAGCATGACGGCCAGTATAGAGGCGTGGGACAGCAGGAACAGCGTGACCAGCAGGGCGGCGCGGAGAAAGACCGCCTCCGGCGGTTCCAGGCGGTAGGGGACTGACCGCTCCACGA
>CAJUAW010000121.1 GCA_910584605.1 uncultured Oscillospiraceae bacterium | reverse complement strand
TCCGATCCGCCCTGGGGACCGGGTCCAGAACAAAGAGGGTGATGTTGCCCGCCGGGTCGGCGCGCAGAATACTCCGCCTCACGGTCTCACTGGAAGTCGGGGATGTATTCCTTGACGATGTCCAGCAGCTCGCCGCTGCGGATCATCTTCTCCACCTCCAGAATGTCGGGCCAGATCTCCCGGTCAATCTCGTAGAAATCCACCTTCTCCCGGACGTGCTTCAAAATGGCCTCGTGGACGGGGGCGATGCCCTGGCCGTGGGTGCCCAGGCGGCGGCGGACGTCAATGGCCTGGCAGGCGGTGAGCAGCTCGTCCGCCAGCACCGAGAAGGTGTTTTGGACGATCATGCCCGCCTTCCGGCCGGCGGTGGTGCCCATGGACACAATATCCTCCTGGTTGGCGGAGGAGGGGATGGAGTCCACGCTGGCGGGGTGGGCCAGCACCTTGTTCTCTGACACCATGGAGGCGGCGGAGTACTGGACGATCATAAAGCCGGAGTTGACCCCGGGCTTGGTGGTGAGGAAGGGGGTCAGGCCGTTGGACAGAGCGGCATTGACCATCCGCTCGGTGCGGCGCTCGGAGATGTTGGCGATCTCGGAACAGGCGATGCCCAGGGTGTCGAAGGGGATGGCCATGGGCTCGCCGTGGAAGTTGCCGCCGGAGATGACCGCCTCGTCCTCCAGGAAGATGAGGGGGTTGTCGGTGACGGCGTTCAGCTCGATCTCCACCTTGTCCCGGACATAGTCCAGCGCGTCCCGGACGGCGCCGTGGATCTGGGGGATACAGCGCAGGGCGTAGGCGTCCTGTACCCGGTCGGTCTGGCAGTTGTCCAAGATCTCGGAGCCCGCCAGCAGCTTGCGCATGTTCTCCGCCACCAGCATCTGCCCCCTCTGGCCCCGGACCTGATGGATGCGGGGGTCAAAGGCGTTGCGCAGGCCGGTAAGGCCCTCAAAGTCCATGGAGCCGATGACGTCGCCCAGCTGGGCGGCGCAGATGGTGTCGTACAGGGCCAGGGAGCCTACGCTGGTCATGGCGCAGGTACCGTTGGTCATGCCCAGGCCCTCCTTGCACACCAGGGTGTCCAGGGTCTGGATGCCCGCGCGGGACATGGCCTCGCCGCCATCCATCAGCTGGCCCTGGTAGTAGGCCTGGCCCTTGCCCAGCAGGGGGAGGGTCATGTGGGCCAGAGGGGCCAGGTCGCCGGAGGAACCCAGAGAGCCCTTCTGGGGCACCCAGGGGTGGACCCCCTTGTTGAGCATCTCGATCATCATCTCCACCAGCAGGGGGCGGACGCCGGACACGCCGACGCACAGGGCGTTGGCCCGCAGGAGGAGCATGCCTCGGACTACCTCCTCGGTGTAGGGGTCGCCCGCGCCGGTGCAGTGGCTGAGGATCAGGTTGGTGGACAGCTGGTTGCTCATCTCCTCGGGAACGGCCACCTTCTGGAAGTCGCCAAAGCCGGTGGTGATGCCGTAGGCCACCCGGCCCTCCCCGGCGATCTTCTCGGCCAGGGCGCGGGACTTTTGCATGGCCTCCAGGGCGGAGCCGGCCAGCTCCACGGTGGCGTTGTACCGGGCGACGGCGACAAAGCTCTCCAGATTCAAGCTGTGGCCGTCCAGAACAATGTGATGGATCGAAGAAGGATTCATGATCATAAGAGCTTACCTCACTTTATCTATCAGGTTCGGCATATGCCGGGAAATTCCATAGCAGCGGCGGCCCCCAAAAGGGAGGGGGTCCCTCTGGGGGCCGCGGACGTCAGATCCCCTTGCTCCTGCGGGAAAAACTGCCGGAGTTGGGGGGCGTGTTCAGTTGGCGTATCGGCACGCCGGGGTTCTTTTCGCGGGCCAGGATCAGGATATCCTGGGTGTCCTGGCGGGTGAAGAAAAATCGCTTGCTGGCATTGCCCCGCCCGAAGTGGAGGGCGATCAGCTCGGGATGGTTACGGTCCTCGATCACGATGGCGTTGATCTCAGACCAGGGCCAGAAGTTGTAGTTGGTGGTGATTCTCATCTGGTAAAAAATCTCCAGGCCCCGCCGGGTTATGGCCACATCCTTTATGGTCAGCAGGGTGAGGGCGTAGAGTGCGCCGAACATCAGGGCGATCTTGAAGCGGGTGACGATGCCGCCCACCAGCAGAAGGACCACCATGGCCCAGCAGGTGTAGATGACATAGGGCTTCCGGGGCTTCAGCTCCCGGGGGGTGTAGATGGGGCCGTCCAGACCGGCCCAGGGGAGGGATGGCTTGCTCACAGGATAAGTCCTTTCTTGGCCGGGAGATCAGGCGCTGATCTTGGGGGCCTGGCCGGCGGCCCGGCGGGCCTCCAGAGCCTTCAGAGCCTTTTCGTGGGCCTCGGCGGGAGCCTTGGCAGGCTTGCCGGCCTTGGTCTTGCCCAGAATGTTGGTGTAGGAGCCGTCAGCCCAGAAGATGTTGCGGCCCATAAAGGCGGTGACGGCGGCGTAGATGGGGTTGAGCAGGTTCACAAAGGCGAAGGGGAAGTAGACAAAGGGGGACATACCCAGGGTAGTCTGCTGGTAAGCGCCGCAGCCCGTCCAGGGGAACATGACGGCCCACAGAGTGCCGCAGTCCTCCAGGGTGCGGGACATCATGTTCCGGCCCAGGCCCAGCTCGTCATATTTCTCCACATACAGGGGGGCGGGGACGCCGATGCCCAGGAACTGGTCGCACATGGTGGCATCACAGAACAGGGAGGTGAGCATGGTGGCCAGGACCAGGCTGCCCACCGAGTTCAGCTTCGCCTTCAGCTTGCCGAACAGGGCCTCGGTGCAGCCACAGCGCTCCAGCGCGCCGCCGTAGGCTACGGCCAGCAGAATCAGGTTAATGGTCCACATGGTGTGGTCCATGCCGCCCCGGGTGAGCAGCGTCGCGGCCAGCTCGTTGCTGGACTCGAAGGTGTAGCCGTAGTGCAGCATGTCGAACAGGTCGCTCAGGCTGCCAACGCCCTGGAAGACGACGGCGAAGAGAACGCCGGTGCCCACCGAAATGGCGATGCCCACCAGACCGGGGAGACGCAGGACGCAGGCACCGATGACCACCAGAATGGGAAGCAGGAGGATGGGGCTCATGTTGAAGCCCTCGGCCAGGGCGGTCTGAAGGTCGGTAGCGACCTTGGGGTCATAGCTGCCGCCGCTGGTAGTGAAGCCGATGATGGCGTACAGGACGATGGCGATGACGAAGGTGGGGGCGGTGGAGGACACCATGGCGGTGACGTGGTCGAACAGGCCGGTCTCAGAGACGGCGGCGGCCAGGTTGGTGGTGTCGGACAGGGGGGAGAACTTGTCGCCCACATAGGCGCCGGAGATGACCATACCGGCGGTGATGGCGGGGTTGATGCCAAGGCCGGCGCCGATGCCCAGCATAGCGATACCCATAGTGGCGGTAGCGGTCCAGGAGGAGCCGCAGGCCAGGCCCACGATGGCGCACAGGACACAGCCGATGGGCAGGAACAGCTGGGGCGTGAGCAGGTTCAGGCCGTAGTAGATCAGGGCGGGGATGGTGCCCGACATGATGAAGGAGGCGACCAGCAGGCCCACTGTACACAGGATCAGGATGGCCTCCATGGTGGCGTTCAGCCGGTCAATCATGCCGGCCAGCATGTCGGAGAAGCTGTGGCCGCACAGGCAGCCGATGATGCAGGCTACCACAATGGCAACGGCCAGGGGCATGTGGGCGTCCTCGTAGTCGGTCTTGCCAATGAAGTGATAGAGCATCAGCCCGATCATCACCACGATGGGGATGAGTGCCTCAACTACATTGGGCAGCCGCACGGCGCGGGTTTTGGATTCCTTTGTTGGCATAATGTACCCCTCTTTCTTAAATATGTTTCCTCTTCCAATTGCTGCGGTCCGGCCGAATCTCCTGTTCCGGGAGGATGGTTTTCCTGGAACGGGAGCCCCTCTCCGGCAGGACCCTGATACAACGGTATCATACCATAAATAACTGTTAAAATCAACAAAAAGGTTGACGAAAAATAAAATTTGGTTGTATACTATTACAGTCTAACGCTAGCGGGCTGATACAGCAGTACGCTAATATAAAAATGGAACTGCGGGAGAGACGGTTTGGAGGGCGGCGGAGCCGCCCGGTTTGGAAAACGGGCGTAAAGGTGGGATTTTCTTTCCGAAATAAAGTGTTTCTCCTGGAACAGGAAAAAAATATGGTTTACTGGATTTGATTTGTACGCTATAATGGGGACAGTCAAAGCGCCGGGGGACAGCCCCGGGGAACATACAAAAATCTACTGAAAGCAGGAGGTCCACCAAGATGAGCATCAAATCCGACATTGAAATCGCCCAGGAGCATACGCCCCAGCGCATCACTGAGATCGCCGCTGCCGCCGGCATCGACGAGAAGTATCTGGAGCTGTACGGCAGCTACAAGGCCAAGATCGACTATAAGCTGCTCAGCGAGACCAGCGCCCCCGACGGCAAGCTGATCCTGGTTACCGCCATCACCCCCACTCCCGCCGGAGAGGGGAAGACCACCACCTCGGTGGGCCTGGCCGACGGCCTGCGCAAGATCGGCAAGAAGGCCGCTGTGGCCCTGCGGGAGCCCTCTCTGGGACCGGTGTTCGGCGTGAAGGGGGGCGCGGCCGGCGGCGGTTACGCTCAGGTCGTCCCCATGGAGGACATCAACCTCCACTTCACCGGCGACTTCCACGCCATCGGCGCGGCCAATAACCTGATGGCCGCCATGCTGGACAACCACATTCAGCAGGGCAACGCTCTGGGCATCGACGTGAAGCAGATTACCTGGAAGCGGGCGGTGGATATGAACGACCGCCAGCTGCGCCACATCATCAACGGCTTGGGCGGCAAGATGCAGGGCGTCCCCCGGGAGGACGGCTTTGAGATCACCGTGGCCAGCGAGATCATGGCGGTGCTGTGCCTTGCCTCCTCCATCACCGACCTGAAGGAGCGGCTGGGCAAAATGATCGTGGCCTACACCTATGACGGCAAGCCCGTCACTGCCCACGATCTGAAGGCGGAGGGGGCCATGGCCGCCCTGCTGAAGGACGCCATGAAGCCCAACCTGGTCCAGACCCTGGAGGGCACCCCCGCCTTTATCCACGGCGGTCCCTTCGCCAACATTGCCCACGGCTGCAACTCGCTGATGGCTACCCGCATGGCCCTGAAGATGGGAGACTACGCCGTGACCGAGGCCGGCTTCGCCGCCGACCTGGGGGCGGAGAAGTTTATCGACATCAAGTGCCGCAAGGCTGGGCTGAAGCCCTCCGCTGTGGTCATCGTGGCCACCGTCCGGGCGCTGAAGTACCACGGCGGCGTGCCCAAGCCCGAGCTGAACAACGAGAACCTGGAGGCCCTGGAGAAGGGGCTGCCCAACCTGCTCCAGCATGTGGACAACGTGAAGAACGTCTATGGCCTGCCCTGCGTAGTGGCCATCAACGCCTTCCCCACCGACACCAAGGCCGAGCTGGATCTGGTCGAGAAGAAGTGCAATGAGCTGGGGGTCAACGTGGCGCTGTCTGAGGTGTGGGCCAAGGGCGGCGAAGGCGGCAGAGCTCTGGCGGAAGAGGTGGTACGCCTGTGCGAGGAGCCCAACCAGTTCTCCTTTGTCTACGACGAGCAGGCCGCTATCGAGGAAAAGCTGAACGCTATCGTCAAGCGGGTGTACCACGGTGACAAGGCGGTGCTTACCGCCAACGCTAAAAAGCAGGCCCAGCAGCTCACCGAGCTTGGCTTCGGCAGTCTGCCCATCTGCATGGCCAAGACCCAGTACTCCTTCTCCGACAACGCCGCCCTGCTGGGCGCGCCCAAGGGCTTTGAGGTTACCGTCCGCAACCTGAAGGTGTGCGCCGGAGCTGGCTTCATCGTCGCCCTCACCGGCGATATCATGACCATGCCCGGCCTGCCCAAAGTGCCCGCCGCCGAGAAGATCGACGTGGACGAGGATGGGAAGATCACCGGACTGTTCTAAGCTTCCAGACATAAAAAACCTTCCCGGCCAGCTGGGCCGGGAAGGTTTTGCGTTATTTTGGCAGAGGTACGTCCTTCTGCTCAAAGTAGGCGCCCAGCTCCACCGAGGTCTGAGAGTCGCCATACTGCTTGATGGAGGCCAGGAGGGCGTCCAGCTCTCGGGTGTCCTTCACCGCGAAGCGGAGCAGGGCGTTGAGCTTGCCCACCAAATGGTGGTGGGCGGTGATGGAGATGGTGTGTTCGCAGAATTCACAGAATGCGCTGTATTTTTCCGGAAAGACCGCCACCAGGATGAAGCCGGTCAGGCTGCTGTCCAGCAGGGTGCGGTCGATGTGGATGGAGAACCGTTTGATGACCTCCTTGTCCTCCATGCGGCGGATGCGCTCGGAGACGGCGGGGGCGGTGAGGCCCACCTGGTCTCCGATGTGCTTCAGGGTGGTGCGGCTGTCTGTCTGCAGCAGATTCAGGATCTGATAGTCGGTACGGTCCATCAGCCTACCACCACTGCGCCTTTTTTGATGACCGTTTTGGCCAGATTGCTCCCCATGCGGTAGCAGATGTAGTCCAGGTCGGGGGCGTCCCAGATCACCAGGTCGCCCTGCTTGCCCGGCTCCACCGAGCCAACCTGGCTCGCCCGGTCGATGGCGGCGGCGGCGTTGAGGGTGACGGCGGTGAGGACCTCCTCCGGGGTGAGCTTGTACTTGAGGCAGCCCAGGTTGATGACGAACTGCAGGTTCAGGCAGGGACAGGAGCCGGGATTGAAGTCGGTGGCCATGGCCACGGGGACTCCGGCGGTGACCATGTCCCGGGCGGGGGCGAAGACGGCGCCCAGGTAGAAGCTGGTGGCGGGGAGGAGGCAGGCGATCACGCCGCCCTTGGCCAGACTGGCGATGCCCTCGGGGGGGCAGACAATGAGGTGCTCAGCGGAGATGGCCCCAATCTCTCCGGCCAGCTGGGAGCCGCCGATGGCCTCGATCTCGTCGGCGTGGATCTTGGGCCGCAGGCCGTATTTCAGGCCGGCCTCCAGCACCTGCCGGGATTCCTCCGCCGTGAAGGTGTCCGCCTCACAGAAAACGTCGCAGTATTGGGCGATGCCCTGCTCCTTCACCTTGGGCATCATCTCCTCGCAGACCAGACGGATGTACTCTGCCCGGTTGGCCTTGTACTCAGCGGGGACCAGATGGGCCCCCATGAAGGTGGCGACCAGGTCAATGGGGTGGCGGCTGTTCAGGTTTTGAATGACTTGCAGGGCCTTCAGCTCGTGCTCGGTGGCCAGGCCGTAGCCGCTCTTGGCCTCGCAGGTGGTTACGCCGAAGTGGAGCATCTCGTCCAGGGCCTGGGCGGCCTTTTGGGTCAGCTCCTCCTCGGTGGACTGGCGGGTGGCGTTGGTGGTGGACTGGATGCCGCCCCCGGCGTTCTGGATCTCCAGATAGGTCTTGCCGTGGAGCTTCAGGCCCAGCTCGTTCTGCCGCCAGCCGCCGAAGATCAGGTGGGTATGGGCATCCACCAGGCCGGGGGTGACCAGACGGCCCCCCGCGTCGATGACCTCGTCCGCCGCCGGGGCGGGGCCGGTCCCCACCTGGGCGATGATACCGTCCTCCATGAGGACCCAGGCGTCCGAAAGGATCTGGATATTCCCCTGCTCAGGGCCCTTTTTGGGGCTGCTTCCCTGGGGGGTGGCCAGCATGCCGATGTTGGTGACAATTACCTTGCTCATGTTGTCATTCCTTTCCAAAAGAGGGAGCGTCACGGGACGCCCCCTCTGGCCGGTTTTTGATTCAAATGTCAGCCCTGGATGCTCTTCAGGGCCTCGGCGACTACTGCGTCGTCGGCAATGTAGGGCATGGTGATGTGGTCCTGACCGGCGTACATCTCGTTATACTCGGCCACGGTGGTCATGGAGTTGGGGTTGCCCGCCCAGTTGCGGCGGGAGACGCCCACCATGGTGTCCCAGG
>CAJUAW010000120.1 GCA_910584605.1 uncultured Oscillospiraceae bacterium | reverse complement strand
TGCTTAGGCATTGATATCCTTGTAAAAAAAGTGTCAACCAATATTGACAATATCACCGTTTCCGCGTTTGTCCCCCGGAAATAATCATCCAAAATTACAAGTTCTTCCCGGCTGAACGCCACAATGTCAATATCATCATCCGTTTTCAGCTTTGGCATGTGGATTCGCGTGTCCTTGTTGGTACACAGCTTGTTGTAATTGTCCACAGCCAGATAATTCCGGGAATATGCCTGACCGAAAATCAGGTAGAACATTTTCAAGAAACTTTCTACATAGCGATAGGACAGCCCCCGGTTATAGTACAGTTCGGTCAAGTAGTCTACAACCTCCGCCGCGCTGATTTCATCAATGTACCGTTTGCCAAAAGCGGCGCACAGGTGATTGACCCACAGGCTTTCTTGCTTGCGAATGGTATTGTAGGCTTTGCCGCTCCGTCCCTTTTCGCAGTATTCTTGATAGACCTCCGCCACCGTCTTTCTGACCGTGGGCTTTGGCTTGCGGGCGTTCTGTTCGTTATCCACCGCCATTTGCCGCGCTTTGATTGCTGCCCGTTTCGTTTTCAGCGGACAGCCGTTTTCGTCCTTGCTGCCCTGTTTCGATATGCGTTTCCCGTCACGGGTGAACGTATAGCGAAAAGCCCACAGCCCACTTTCCAACTGGAATACTCCCGCGTCATTTTGCTTTCCCATGTTGTTGCCTCCCGAAATGTGTAATTTCGAGTGCAACTTTTATCCGAATATTCCATGTGAAAACTTGCACAAGTGCAAGCCTGTATTGGGAGAAGGCCGCCTATGAGGAGGCCGAGCACGCCGCCAAGTTCGCCGAGCTGCTGGGCGAGGTGGTCACCGACTCCACCAAGAAGAACCTGGAGATGCGCGTGGAAGCCGAGAACGGCGCTACCGCCGGCAAGGTTGCCATCGCCAAGAAGGCCAAGGAGCTGGGCCTGGACACCATCCACGACACCGTCCACGAGATGGCTCGGGACGAGGCCCGACATGGCCGCGCCTTCAAGGGCCTGCTGGAGCGCTACTTCGGCTGAGCACGGGAGGAACACAAGATGGACAAGTATGTCTGCCCCTGCGGCTACGTCTATGACCCTGCGGTAGGCGACCCTGACAACGGCGTCGCCCCCGGCACCCCCTGGGAGCAGGTCCCCGAGGACTGGGTCTGCCCAACCTGCGGCTTGGGCAAGGACGTGTTCGAGAAGGAATAAGCTGCCGGCAATTCAGTATTTTGAGGGAAACGAGGATGCTCGTTTCCCTCTCCCCATATCGGTCGGCAGGACAAATGATCGTGTACTATGATCTTTATCCGGAGATCGAGCAGCTGGGCGGGAAATTCCCGCCCTTTTTCCTGCTTGAAATTTCCTCCCCACCTGTGTTATGCTGACAGCAAGCCAAACACAAGGAGGTCACCGCTATGGAGAAAGCCCGTGTTATCCGCCCCAAATTCGAGCTGGGGCGGCGGATCATTGCCGTCAGCGACATCCACGGCAACCTCCCCTTCTTTCTGGCCCTGATGGACAAGGTCCGCCTCACCCCGGAGGACATCCTGGTCCTGGACGGCGATCTTCTGGAGAAGGGGCGGGACAGCCTGCCCCTCCTGCGCCATCTCATGGCCCTCTCCAAGACCCACACCCTCTACCCCATCTGCGGCAACTGCGACGGGCTGGTGCTCCGCTTCTTCGAGAGCGGCGAGCTGGACCAGGGCTTCTTCGCCTCCTACCTCCCCCAGCATCCGGAGTCCACCCTCCGCCAGATGGCCCGGGAGGGGGGCTTTGAGCAGTGGGAGGACCTGCCCCGCCTCCGCCGGGACCTGCGGGCCGCCTTTCCCCGGGAGTGGGCCTGGCTGCGGGCCATGCCCACCATCCTGGAGACCGAGCACCTCCTGTTTGTCCACGGAGGGGTCCCCTCTCTGGACCGGATGGAGGAGCTGGACAGCTGGAAGTGCATGAAAAATGACGACTTCCTGGGGCAGGGCCGCTCCTTCCCCAAATGGGTGATCGTGGGCCACTGGCCCGTCACCCTTTACGACCCCTCCATCCCCTCCTCCGCCCCCCTGTTCACCTGGGACCGGAGGATCATCTCCATTGACGGCGCCTGCGTACTCAAAGCGGACGGCCAGCTCAACGCTCTGATGCTGCCCTCGGAGGACAGCGAAGACTTCTCCTGGACCGCCTGGGACGGCCTGCCCGCCGCCGCCGCCCTGGACCCCCAGGAGGCCAGCGCCGGTTCGCTGAACATCCGCTGGGGCCGTTCCGCCCTGGAGCTGCTGGAGCACGGGGAGGAGCTGTCCCTGTGCCGCCACCGGGAGACAGGACGGGAGCTGTACATCCTCAACGAATACCTGCGCCAGGGCCCCAAGGGGCTGGAGTGCGAGGACTCTACCGACTACCGCCTGCCGGTGTCCCCAGGAGACCTTTTGACGGTGGTCCGAAGGACAAAGACCGGTTTTTTGTGCAAAAAGCAGGGTGTTACGGGCTGGTATTATGGGCGGTTATCGGATATAATGGAGTAAAATACTGGTTTAAAGGATTTGAATCTATGTTGGACTTCCATCCCCTCCAGCTGGAGGACCTGCCCCGCCTGCGTCAATTCTTCGGCTACAGCCGCAGCCGCATCTGCGACACCACCCCCGGCACCGTGTTCATCTGGCGGGACATCTACAAGACCGAGTGGGCCGTCTACGGCGGCTCCCTCTACTTCAAGGTGGACTACCCCGGCCTGGGCCCCACCTTCACTCTGCCCCTGGGGGGCGGGCGGCCCGAGCATTTTCGGGAGATCGCCGGCTACTGCTGCCGCCGGAACATGCCCATCGCCTTCTACCCTGTCCCCAAGGACGAGCTGGAGCAGCTCCAGAAGCACTTCCCCGCCAGCACCGCCGTGGGCGAGCGGAACAACTTCGACTACCTGTACCGGGCAGAGGATCTGAAGTATTTTCGGGGCAAAAAGCTCAGCGGCCAGCGCAACCATGTGAACAAGTTCCTGAAAACCTATGGCAGCTGGGCCTTCCGTCCCATCGCCCCGTCGGACATCCCTGAGGTGAAGACCTTTCTGGACCGCTACGCCGCCCGCTGGGACAAGGGGGCGGCCACATTCCACGAGGACATTGCCAAAACCCACGAGGTGCTGGACAACTACCAGACCTACGACCTGTTGGGTGGCGTGCTGCTGGTGGACGGCCAGATTGCGGGCTTCTCCCTGGGGGAGATCATCGGAGACACCCTGTTCATCCACATCGAGAAGGCCGACCGGGATTACGAAGGCTGCTACCAGATGCTGGTGGCCCAGTTCGCCCAGCACTTCGCCGGGGAGGGCGTGGCCTTCCTCAACCGGGAGGACGACACCGGCGACCCCGGCCTGCGCACCAGCAAGCTGTCCTACCACCCGGTGGCCCTGCTGGAAAAGTATACCGTCACGGTGGACGAGCCCTGCGGCTACTGTCAGGAATAAGAAGATCCCGGCCTCAAGGCCGGGATCTTTCCTTATTCCACCGCCTGCTTGGCGGCGTCTATGTCGCCGGCCACCACCAGCAGGACTGTCTCCCCCCGCCGGCTGATGAGCGCGTCCTCCAGCTTGGGCAGCTCGCCGGGGCGGTAATCCTCGTTGGCGGTAATCTGGCCGTCGATGTAGCTGCTCAGGGCGTCCATCGCAGTGTTGGCCTGGTCCGCGCTGGCAAAAACCAGCACCGCCCCCTCCTCGCAGGTGGCCCCGGCGGAGCGGAGCACGGTGCACTCCTTCATGTCTGCCCGCTCCAGGCCGCTGTCCGCCAGCCGGTAGAGCAGAAAGGCGGTGTCCGCGTCCAGTTCCTCCAGCTCCTCGGAAAAAGCCCCTGCCTCCACCAGCTTGGTCACAAGCCCGGCGGAATAGAGGGGCGGCGCGTCGTTTGCTCCGCCGCCGCAGGCGGCCAGGCCCAGCACCAGCGCCAGGACCAGGAGCAATGGAAACAGCTTTCTCATCCTGGTTCACTCCCATCTGCGGTCGATATCTCCGCTCCCTCCGGCTCAGGCAGCTCCACCACGGGAGGGCCGTCGGGGTACAGCGCGTCAAAGTCTACGGTATGGGTCTTCAAATACTCCAGCCACCGCTGGCAGGGCTCCTTGGTCAGGTGGACGCCGTCCCGGCTGAGCCCCTCGGGCAGGGAGCCGTTCTCGTCCGCGAATTCGGAGTACAGGTCCAGATAGACCACTTGCTTCTCCTCCGCCACCTGGCGCATCAGGTCGTTGTACACCCGCAGATGGTCGTTGGACAGATTGTACTTGTTGCCGTTGTGCTCCTCCACCTGCGCCTCGTTCACGGGGATCAGCCCCTGGATGTAGATCACAGCGCCGGGCTGCACCAGACGGATCTGGTCGATGGCCGCGCTGTAGCTGCTGTAAAAGGACTTGTCCTTGTAGATCCCCAGCTCGTTGACGCCCAGGGAGAGGTACACCTTGCCGTACTCCTCCAGGGCCAGCGCCTCCAGCAGGGTGTAGGTCTCCCCCTCCACGGTAAACGCCTTCTTCTCGGACAGGGTGAAGATGGACAGGCCGTTGGAGGTGAGGTTTTTCCCGGTCCCCACCCCGCTGTAGAGCATAAAGCCGTCGGTGCGGGAGTCGCCCACAAAGGCGGCGTCGTCAAAGTAGCGGTTATCCACCGCCTCGCTGGCGGGGGCGGGCTGGGAAAAATCGTAGGGCGGCGCTTTGGGCGCGCTGTCCAGCTGGGACGCGGGTTCCGAGGAGCGGTCTGCGGAGGAGTCGGTCTCCCCCTGGGAGACGTCCGGAGGCGGGGGAACCTGGCCCCCGTACACCAGACGAACCACCCCCGCCACTGCCAACGCGACGGCCGCAGCCGCCGCGATAAAAAGAATCACTGCCCGGTGGCTCCGGGCAACACGCTTTCCCTGATAACGCGCCAAGCGCATACACCTCCCAGCGGGAACCGGTCTAATGCTGTCGAAATCGTTCCTTTTCAGGATAACATATTTTCGTCAAATTTCAAGTGACAAAACCGTTACAAAAAATCCTCCCCCATGGAAAACATCCCGGCCCAAACGGGCCGGGACGTTCCTCAGATCGCCCGCTTCAGCAGGCCGACTCCAATGGGGGTGGGACCGGTGTGGACCCCGATGGTCACGCCGATCTGATAGGGCCGTTTCACCTCCGGCCGGTCGCAGCCCAGCTCCAGCAGGCCGTCGTAAACCGCCTGGGCAAAGGCGGCGTGCTCCTCCCGGTCCAGGCCAAAGCCGGTGGCCAGGCGGTACTGGTCCAGATCGATGCCCTCCCGCTCCAGGTGGCGGAAAAACAGTTCCCGCACCTTGACCAGCGACTTCTTCCGCCCCTGAGCGATGCCATCGGAGATGAGGCCGGCGTCCTTGTAGCCGATGAGGGGCTTTACCTTCAGCAGCGCGCCGGTGGCCGCCGCCGCCCGGCCGATGCGCCCGCCGTGGCGGAGGTACTCCAGGTCGCTGGTGGTAAAGAAGATGCGCCCGGTGGCGGGCAGGGCCGCCAGGGCCTCCGCCGCCTCGTCCAGGGTGAAGCCCGCGTCCCGGAGGGCGGCAGCCTCCTCCACCAGCAGGCCCTGGAGCACCGTGGCCAGGGTGGAGTCCATCACCCGGATCGAAACGCCGGGGTACTCCTCCCGCAGCTCCTCCGCCGCGTTCAGGGCCGTCTGGAAGGAGCCGCTGAAGTTGGCGTTGAGACAGATGCACAAAATGGGCTGGCCCTGGGCCGCCAGGGGGCGGAAAGCCTCCAGGTAGTCCTCCAGGGTGGGCATGGAGGTTTTGGGAAACACGCCGGGGCGGTCCGCCATCATCTGATAGAACTGATGGGTGGGGATGTCCCGCTCCTCCCGGTAGTAGACCTCGTCTTCAAAGGCCACGTAGTAGGACACCATCGCCACGCCCAGCCGCTCCATCTCCTCCCGGCCCAGATCGCAGGAGCTGTCGCTGACAAGTTGGAACTTCATATTCCTCTCCTTTGTTTCGTGGCCCGCTCTCCTGGCAGGCCGTACCCGGGTCCCTGCCCGGTGGGTATTAGCATAATTATAGCTTAGGCGGACGGAAAACTCAACAGGTTTTTGGCAAATCTTTCATCCGTCCCGCCCGGAACCAGCACCACAGGGGCAGCAGGTAGAGGTAGAAGGACAGGGGCAGAATGGAAACCCCAATCTCCATGGTGGTCAGGGGCACGGTGCAGGCAATGGCCCAGGGCACCAGCCCCGCCAGGTTGACCACCGAATTGCCGATATTGGCGGCCAGCTCCATGGGCGGCAGCGCCCGCCGGCGGTACTCCTCCCCCAGCAGCTGCCCGCTCATGACAATGCCCACCGTCTGGTTGCAGAACAGGGCGCAGCAGCCGAAGGACACCGCCACATGGGCGCCAAACAGTCCGGCCCGCTCCGCCAGCGCCCCCACCCGGCTGGTCACCGGGGCCAGCAGCCCGGTGCCGTTGAACATACCGGAATAGGCGCAGGAGAGGACCACAATCAGGCACACCCCAACCATGGAGATCAGCCCGCCGCCGCTCATCAGCTCCGTCAGCTCCGGCAGCGCGGGGCGGTAGCCCAGCGTGCAGGCATGCAGCACCTCGCCCAGCGGCAGGCGCTGGACAAACAGCGCGCAGCCCGCCGCCAGCACGCAGCTGACCGCAATGGACGCAAGGGCGCTCACCTTCAGCCAGGGCAGCAGGAGCAGCGCCGCCGCGGGCAGGATGGCGGGCCAGGTCAGGGAAAAGCCCTCCTCCAGGGCGGACATAATCTGGGCGTCCACCTGCTGGATGGGGCACAGGACGGACAACCCTCCGTAGAGGGCCAGGGTGGCCAGAAAGGGGACGGGGGTGTCCCGCCACATCCGCATCTGGAAGGCCCGCTGGTCCACCCCCGCCACTGCGGACACCAGCGCCGCCGAGGAGGACGCGGGGGACAGCCGCTCTCCGAAGTAAATGCCCGACATAATGGCCCCCGCCGTCACCACCAGGTTGGCTCTGCCGCTGCGGGCGATGGTCATGAGGATGACCCCCGCCGTCCCCACCACGCCGAAGCAGCTGCCAAAGGCCAGGCTGAAGACGGAGGCCAGCAGAAAGGCCACCAGAACAAAGGTCTGGGGCGTGATCAGGCGCACCCCCATCCAGACGAAAAAGGCCACCGTCCCTCCGGCCCGCCACAGTCCGGTGAGCAGGCCCAGCAGCAGCAGCACCCGCAGTACCTTCAGCGCGGTGGCCATGCCGCTCCAGGCCATCTTCAGCAGGGGACCGGCGGGCGTCCCCCGGCGCACCCCCACCGCGAAAAAGCAGAAAAAGCCCGCCAGAAGGGCCCAAAACAGGGACAGCCCCTTCACCATACACCCGAACACACACAGCAGAAAGATCCCAAACGCAGCCAGCAGATCCATAGCTTCCTCCCTAAAAAATAGTCTAGGGGGAATCATACCATCTTCCAGCCCCTTTGTCACCCCCTTTTCGTCTGGTTCCCCCTTTTCTTTTTTCCGGCTTTGTGTTATACTACAGAATGAATTTGTATGTAAAGGTTGGAAACAGATTTGGATAATATCACTCTCATCGGTATGCCGGGTTCCGGCAAAAGCACCGCGGGCGTCCTGCTGGCCAAGCTGCTGGGCTACCAGTTTCTGGACGTGGATCTGCTCATTCAGGAGCGGGAGGGGGCCCTGCTCCAGGAGATCCTGGACCGCCGGGGGACGGCGGCGTTTCTGGACGCCGAGGAGGCGGCGGTGCGCAGCCTGGACTGCCGCCGCACCGTCATCGCGCCCGGGGGCAGCGCCGTATGCCGGGAGGAGGCGGCCCTCCATCTGAAGGGGCTGGGACCGGTGGTCTACCTCCAGGTCCCCCTGGAGGAGCTGACCCGCCGCATCCACAACCTGTCCACCCGGGGCATCGCCATGGAGCCGGGCCAGACCCTGGCCGACGTGATGGCCTTCCGGGAGCCCCTTTACAGCAAATACGCCGACC
>CAJUAW010000119.1 GCA_910584605.1 uncultured Oscillospiraceae bacterium | reverse complement strand
GTGCTCTTCCGATCTGGGGCGGCCGTTCGAATCCTCCCTGATGCAGTATAAGCTGCCCACCCGTCTGGATATGGGCCGGCTGCGGGTGGAATTTGAACCCAGCTATGAGCCCACCGGTCCCTTCGGGGCCAAATCCATCGGAGAGGTGGTCATCAACACTCCGCCTCCGGCCATCGCCCACGCCATCTACCGGGCCACCGGAATCTGGCACCGGGAGCTGCCCATCACACCGGAGCATATCGCCATGTCTCAAGCAGAATTGGAGCTCTGATGTTCCGGCAAACCTACAGCAGACAGCGCCGCCCGCTCCTTAAGAGCGGTGCGGCGCTGTCTGTTTGACCTTGATCTGGGGCTGTGCTTCCTATTTGGCGCCCAGGTAGTCCTCCTGGATCGCCGGGTCGTGGAGCAGATCCTGGCTCTGTCCCTCCCGGATGATGGCGCCTGTCTTCATGACATAGGCCCGGTGGGATACCTCCAGCGCCAGATAGGCGTTCTGTTCCACCAGCAGGATGGTCTGCCCAAATTCCTTGTTGATCTGCTTGATCTTGTGGAACACCTCATTGATAATGATGGGCGCCAGGCCCAGAGAGGGCTCGTCCAGGCAGAGGAGCTTGGGCTTGGCCATCAGGGCGCGGCCGATGGCCAGCATCTGCTGCTCGCCGCCGGAGAGGGTGCCCGCCTGCTGATTGATCCGCTCGTTCAGACGGGGGAAGAGCTCCATCACGTCGTTCAGCTCTTTTGTGATGGTCTCCTTGGAGGTCTGCAGATAAGCGCCCAGCACCAGGTTTTCCCGCACCGTCAGGTTGGGGAAAATCCGCCGCCCCTCCGGGACCAGCGAGATGCCCTTGGCCACCGCCAGATGGGACTTGGCGGGCAGGGACTCCCCCATAAAGCGGATGGAGCCGCCCTTATAGTCCTTGTCTGCGGCGATGGTGCGCATCAGCGTGGACTTGCCGGCGCCGTTGCTGCCGATGACCGCAACAATTTCGCCCGCGTCAACGTGCATCGAGACGCCCTGGAGCGCATGAATTCCTCCATAGTATACCTGGAGGCTTTCTACATCTAACATCTTATTGCTGCTCATCGTTCTTCTCCATTCTGCTTCCCAGATAGGATTGGATGACCTTCTCATCGCTCTGAATGTTCTGCGGGATATCAATCTTGAGCACCTTGCCCAGATTCAGCACGCAGATGCGGCTGCACAGGTCAAAGACCAGATCGATGTGGTGCTCGATGATAATGATCGTCACCTGGAACCGCTTCTGAACATCCCGCAGCAGCTTGGCCAGCTCCACACACTCGTCGTTGTTCATGCCTGCCGCCGGCTCGTCCAGCAGCAGAAGCTTGGGCGAGGTGGCCAGGGCGCGGGCGATCTCCAGCTTGCGCTGCAGGCCGTAAGCCAGGTTGCCCGCCCGCATGCCGGCGTACTCGGTCAGGCCGAAGATCTCCAGCAT
Organism: uncultured Oscillospiraceae bacterium; assembly: GCA_910584605.1. GTDB lineage: Bacteria > Bacillota > Clostridia > Oscillospirales > Oscillospiraceae > Lawsonibacter. The sequence goes on along the minus strand of CAJUAW010000119.1, from coordinate 6,550 downwards.
CTCCGCGGTCTTGCGCTGGACCTCCTTCTCCGCACGGCGCACGCTGGGCAGGCCCAGAAGGGCCTCCAGCCGGGAGTACATGGGGGTGCAGTGAAACCCGATTGCAATGTTCTCGGCCACCGACATTTTGGGGAAAAGCCGGATGTTTTGAAAGGTGCGGCTGATGCCGGACCGTGCGATCTTGTCGGGAGAAAGCTTCAGCAGAGACTTCCCGTCCAGCAGGATATCGCCCTCCACCGGCGTGATACTGCCAGTGATCACATTGAATATCGTCGTCTTGCCCGCTCCGTTGGGGCCGATCAACCCGAAGATCTCGCCCTCCTTCACATCGAAGGACACATGATCCGACGCCCGCAGGCCGCCAAACTGAACGGAAATATCCTTCAGCTCGAACAGTGTTTTATCAGCCATCTTTTTTCCCTCCTGCTCTGTCTAGAATCCTCCCCAGGTTTTTCACCCGAGCCGGAATCTTCCGGACCCAGCCTACGATCCCGCGGATGGAGAATTCCTTGTAGCCCAGCAGGCCCTCCGGCTTGAAGAGCATGATCATCACGAACATAAGTCCGTAGATCACAAAGCGCCACAGTGCGAAGACCCGCAGCACCTCCGGGAAGATGATCAGCAGCGCCGCCGCAATCACCGGACCGGTGATGGAGTTGGTGCCGCCGAATACCACAGCGGCTGTCAGGTCGGTAGACTTGGTGGACGTGAAGTTCGAGGGATAGAGGCAGGTCATGTAGAAGCCGAAGAGGGCGCCGCCCATCCCGGTAAAGAAGGCGCTCAGGGCCAGGGACCAAAGCTTGGTCTTAACGGTGTCGATGCCCATCATCTCCGCCGCGATCTCCTGCTGCTGGACGGCCACCAGGTTTTTTCCGTACTGGGATTTGGTGTAGTTGTGCAGCAGGAACAGGCACACCACCACAAAGGCCGCCACTACGGTAAAGGTGGTCTTTTTGGGAATCCCGGTCAGGCCCATCGCGCCGTTGATGACCGGATAGATGTTGCTGGACAGCAGGCGCACGGTCTCGCCAAAGCCCAGCATGGCGATGGCGAAACAGTCGCCGGTCAGACGGTTCTTAATGGTCGGTACACCGACGATCAGACTGGACAGCGCGGCAAGCACCCCTCCCAGCAGGACCGCCAGAAGGAACGGGACATGCAGGTGCATATGCAGTACAGCGGCGGAATACCCGCCAATGGCCATGAAGCCTGCGTGGCCCATGGAAAACATGCCAGTAAAGCCCGTCAGGAGCGTAAGGCCGGACACGCAGATGATATTGATGCCGGCCACTGTGGCAATACTCAAAGCGTAATACATTTCGTCCCCTCCCTTAAATCTTGTCGCTCTTGCTCTTCCCCATCAGTCCGTAGGGCCGGAAGATCAGGATGACAATCAGCAGCGTGAAGGAGAACACATCACGCCAGGCAGAGGACACAAAGCCGGAAATCATGGTCTCCAGCACACCCAACAGCAGCGCACCCACAATAGCGCCGGGCAGACTGCCCAGGCCGCCGATCACGCTGGAGATAAACGCCTTGTTGGAAATGGAGCCGAGGGTGGGATACACTGCGTACTTCAGGCCGAAAAACAGGCCCGCGCAGGCCCCCATCACCCCTGACAGGGCGAAGACGATCAGCGAGATCACGTTCACGTTGATCCCCATCAGACCGGCGGTCTTGGTGTCCACAGAGGAGGCCCGAATGGCCACGCCATACTTGGTCTTCTGGAGCAACGTCCACAGCAGGGCCAGCAGGATAATGGCCACTGTGGCGGAGCACAGGTCCAGCTTGGCGATGGTAACGCCGCCGATCTTGATGACGCCGGAGAGAAAGGGGACGCTCAGCGGGCGCACGTTGGTGCTGAAAATATTGACGCACAGATAGGTCAGCATCAGGTCAACGCCCATAGCGGCGATCATCAGGAACAGACGGGAGGCGTTCTTGTTGCGCATGGGGCGGTAGGCGACCAGCTCCGTCAGGACGGACAGGCACATTCCGAAGACGAGGACCACCACCACCGCCAGGATCAGGGGCAGTTCAAAATAAGCAATGGCGAAGAAGGCTGCGTAAGCGCAGCACATCATCATGGAACCAAAGGCAAAATTGGTGAAATCGAAAATACTGTAAATCAACGCGTATCCCACGGCCAGCAGCGCGTAGATGCTGCCGATGGACAGGCCGGTGATCAGCTGTTGTATAAATGTACTCATAAAAGCGGGGCTCTCCTTCCGGGCGTAGATAGACTACAAAGTACGAAATAAAAATAGGAACAGGAAGTGAACAGGCTCTTTGCAGCAGTGCTGCCCCCCAGGATTGGAAGGGCAGCACTGTTCATGCCGCACAGTGAAGCAGAGGCTGTACAGCCATCAGTTGCTGGGAACGTACTCCTTGAACAGCTTGTAGGCTCCGTCCTCGATGGTCATGATGGAGACCGGCTTGTTATGCGGGTTGTGCGTGTCCTTCTCCATGGTCATGGTGAAGGTGAACAGGGGGACGTTCTCCATATTCTCAAACTGGTCGCGGATGGAGTTGGGGTCGGCAGAGTTGCCGTTGGTGATGGCGTACTCGGTAGCGGCCATGCAGTCCATCGCATACAGAGCATAGATATTGGCAGTCTGGTTGGTGTGCTTGGCGTTGAAGGCGGCATAGTAGTCGTCGTAGGTGCCGTCAATATCGGTGATGCCGTTGGACAGGTAGCACTTGCCGTTGAGCAGATCGCCCACGTTGTCCAGCATCTCCTGAGAGTACACAGCATCGCCAAACAGCCAGGTGAAGTCATAGCCCAGGTCGGTGGCCTGCTGCACCATGAAGGCGGCGTCCTTATAGGCGGTGCAGGGGACGAAGACCACTTCCACTCCGGAGTTGGCCATGTCGGTCAGCTGAGCGCGGAACTCCACCTCGCCGGCCCGGTAGCCCAGGTCCTTGGACACGGTGCCGCCAATCTGGGTGTACTGCTCGATGAAGTAGGTCTTCAGGCCCTGTGCGTAGCTGTCCTCCAGGGGAGCCAGCGTGCCGATGACAGGGTTGTCCAGATCGTTGTAGGCGAAGTCAGCCATTGCGGTGCCCTGATAGGGGTCGATGAAGCACACGCGGAACACATAGGGCTGCACATTGCCGTCGTTGTCCACGGTTACCGCCGCGTTGGTGGCGGACAGGGAGATCATGGGGATCTGAGCCTCGTTCACGATGGGGGCGGCGGAAATGGCGTGGGAGCTGGACGTGGGGCCAATGATCACGTTGACCTTATCGGCATAGCAGAGCTTGTTGACGATGTTCACAACCTCTTCGTTCTTGCCGGCGTTGTCGTAAGCGATCAGCTCGATCTGCTGGCCCAGCAGGCCGCCGTTGGCGTTGAGCTCCTCAATGCGGTCCTCCAGAGCGTAGTAGCCGGCCATGCCGATATAGCCGTCGGCAGAGGACATGTCGGTAAAATAGCCGATCTTGATGGTCTCGCCGGAGGCGCTGGAGGCGGGAGTGCTGGCATTGCCGCTGCCGGAGCCGTTCGCGGCAGGAGTGCTGGCGCCCCCGCCGCCGCAGGCCGCAAGCGACAATGTCATGGCAAGAGCGAGAACTGTGCATAGAACCTTCTTCATAGTTTTTCCTCCTACTTTTATTTATATAAAACTGAACGCTCAGTTTTATATCCCAGTGTGAAACGGCGCATCAGTAATAGCCCTCGCTGGTCAGCTTGGCCAGGGGAAGACTGGCGGACCATTCGTTCTGCGCCAGGCTGCGGCTGATGCGGCTGGCCGACTCATTGGCCTTGTGGACCACATCCGCCTCATTCTCGGTGAGCAGAACGTGGTTTTCCACCACGATCCGTCCGTTGACCATCACCAGCTCCACCTCGTGCCCCCGGGCGGAATAGACCAGGTTGGGAATCAGGTTGCGGATGGGGGCGGTGTAAATGGGGTTCAGGTGGGGATAGGACAGATCGATCAGGATGATATCCGCCAGCTTGCCCGGACGCAGAGAGCCGATCTGGTCCTCCATCATCAGAGCTCTGGCCCCCTCGATGGTGGCCATCCGGAGCGCCTTCCAGGCGGGCATCTGGGTGGCGTCCTGCGTGGTGTGCTTGGTAAACAGCGAGGCGCACTTCATCTCGCCAAACATAAAGCTGCAGTTGTTGGCCTGGTCGGTGGCCAGCGCCACGGTACCTCCGTATTCGGCAAACTGCCGGGCGGGAGGCAGAGAGCCGTCCACCAGCATATTGCTGCCCATGCACAGCACCATGGCTGTGCCGGATTGGGCCACATGGCGGATCTCCTCCGGCGTGGCGCAGATCAGGTGGGCCGCGATCAGGCGGCGCCCCAGATAGCCCAGCCGGTCCAGCAGCTCGGCGGGACGGCAGCCGTTGCGCATCATACACTGCCGGTTCTCTCCGCTGCTCTGGGACAGATGGGTATTGATCCCCACTCCGTATTTGTCCGCCTGCGCCTTGATCTCCCGAAGCAGCTCCACCGTACAGTATTCCACCGTGTGCATCCCAAAGCGGCAGGTAATCCGTCCCTCATGACTCTGGTGATACTCCTCCAGCAGCCGGATGTTGCTCTTCAGCTTCCGGTCACCGACGGCGCTGTCCAGCGGGAGCAGCTCGTCGGGCGCAAGGCCGATGGTGTCCTTGGGCATCTCGTTGATCATGTCGCTGACGCAGGCGCGGGCGCCCAGATCGATATAATTCTGCACAATGGAGGACATGGGGCTGTAGAAGTCCCCAAATGTGGTGGTGCCGGCCTTGAGGGCCTCAATGATATTCAGCCGGGACCCGATCTGATAATCCTCGTCCTGTGCCACCCCCAGCAGCGGAAGGATGCCGTGGATGCGCCAGATATCGCCGGGAATATCCTGGGCGCAGCTGCGGACGATCACGTCCCCGGTGTGGATATGGGAATCCACAAAGCCGGGCATGACGGCCTTTCCGGCGATATCGATGTACCGCTCCGCCCTGCAGTCCCGGAGCACCTCGTCCGTCCGGCCCACTGCCGCGATTTCTCTGCCCTTCACGGCCACAGCTCCGTCGTTGATCACGCCGGTACCAGGGCCCTCCATCGTAATGACAAATCCGCCGTGAAAAATAACATCAACCTTCATCTGCTGCCCTCTCTTTGATCAGATCCCGTTCTTCCGGCGGACCAGCTTGCCGTAGCCGTCCGGGACAAGGATATTCTGGCCGTCGTAGACCAGCTCTCCGCGCACCAGAGTGCTGGTAACCTTGCCGGTAAACTTCATGCCCTGGTAAACGCCCTTGCTGCTCTTCGTCTTGGAAAAGCTCTTCAGGCCGTCGTAGACCCACTCCTGATCGGGGTCGATGATTTGAAGGTCGGCGTCCGCGCCCGGCATCAGACTGCCCTTTTGGGGGTAGATTCCAAACATCCTGGCGGCATTGCCGGAGGTCAGGCTGGCCAGACGGTTCCAGCTCAGCCCCCGCTTGTGGACCCCTTCCGTAATCATCGCAGCCATGACCGCATCGTTGCAGCCAAAGCCGCAGTATTCCTTCCAGAAGTCGCCCTCCTGTCCCTTTTCCCCGTCGGTAAAGGGGCCGTGGTCGGTGCCCAGCACATCGATCGTGCCGTCGGCCACATAGGCCCACAGGGCGTCCACGTTCTCCCGGCTGCGGAAGGGCGGCGTACATTTCGCAAACGCCTTCTTCTCCCGCAGAATGTCGTGGTCAAACAGGAGATAGTGGGGGCAGGTCTCCACATAAATCCTGGCCCCCTTGGACTTCAGGTCCTTCAGGTATTCGGCACCCTGCGTGATGGTCATGTGGCAGACCATCAGCTTGGCGTCCAGCACCTTGGCGAACAGGGTCGCCCGCTGGATGGCCTCGTACTCCACCCACCAGGGGCGGGCATCGTCGAAGCGCGCCTCGTCCGTACAGCCCTCAGCGGAAAAACGCTTGCAGCCCATGTCCGCCACCTCGGCATTCTCCGCGTGGACCGCGATCAGACCGCCGAACTCCTTCGTCCGTTTCAGTCCCTCCACCAGGTATCCGTCGGTGATCTGGGGGTATTCCTTGGTGGCAAAGCACATAAAGCCCTTATAGCCAATGCAGCCGGCCTCATTCATCTCCTCCAGCTTGTCGATGTTCAGAGGGGTGACGCCGCCCCAGAGGGCAAAATCCACCACAGAGCTGTTCTCCACCACCTGAAGCTTCTCAGCCACGCGGTCCTTGTTCAGCACCGCAATACTGGGCAGCGGCATATCAGCGATGGTCGTGATGCCGCCAGCCGCGGCGGACCTGGAGGCACAGCGCCAGTCCTCCCGGTAGTTGTAGGGGCCTGGATCGGTCACGTGGGAGTGGGTATCAATCATACCAGGCAGGACCATTTTTCCTGCGGCGTCGATCACGGTACAGTCTCCGTCCGCTTGGGCGTCTAAGGTGATCCCGGTAATGATCCCATGTTCGATGACCAGGTCGGCCTGCATCGTCTGCTCCTCAAGAACCAGGTTTCCATGTTTGATAATTGTTTTGCTCACCGTTATCCTCCTCCTTTTTCTACCCCGCCGCGCTGCGAGGGGTCACCATTCCTCGTAAAGCCCGGCAGCTCTG
>CAJUAW010000118.1 GCA_910584605.1 uncultured Oscillospiraceae bacterium | reverse complement strand
ACCTGGACAGCAAGACCAGCGCCGATGTGCTGGGCCTGCTCAAGCGCACCAGCACGCAGTTCAACCAGACCATCGTGATGATCACCCACAACAACGAGATCGCACAGCTGGCCGACCGCATCGTGCGGATCGAGGATGGCAAAATCGTAGGTTGAGGGGGTAGCAGTGATGACTTGGCCTTTTGAAAACGACACCAGCGCGGTCATCCGCAAACTGTCAAACGCCCGTCTCAAACAGCATCATTTCAGAAACCGTCTGATTGGGGTTATTATCTTTATGGCCGCCGCCATTATGGCTTTTGTTTCTTCTTATGCCTTCAATGTTACAAGTGAATATGCGGCATCTACTGCGTATCAGGGAATTTTTCAAAATCTCTCTCAGGAGAACATCTCCCTGCTGACAGCCGATCCCCGTATCGAGAGTGTAGGCGTTTACCAATCCGTCGGCATGACGGAGCGGGAGAACGGAATCACAATGGGCATCGTATGTTCCGACGAAGCAACTATGCGGCTTTCCAATATCAAACTGATTAAAGGGTGTATGCCGCAGGCCGCGAATGAACTGCTTGTAGAAAAGGGATATATAGACGCTCTGAATTTGAAAGCGGATGTTGGAGATACCATATCTGTTCATTACCGCAACCAGGCAAGCCGCCAATTAGAAACCGTAGATTTTCAAATCACTGGCTTTATTCAGACAACCGCTGAAAATGATAGAAACAGGGTTGCTTATAACGCCATCGTTTCACAGAGCTTTGTTCAGGAAAACTCTGCTCTTACCGCCGGGCCTGTGGCAGCTATGATTTCTGTTCGTAATACCGCGAAATATACGAACCAGGAACTGAAAGAACTGGTGCGGACGATTGGCCTGGATTGCGGAATCTCCACAGACAATATTCAGATCAACAATTTATACATTGACAGCAATAATATGTCAAAAGAGACGGTACTGACGGTTCTGCTCGTTGGGCTGGTCTTGATTGGCGTATGTTCCCTGGTCATCTACAACATATTTTTTATTTCAGTCATGAACAATGTTACCTCCTTTGGGCAGCTGCGTACACTTGGCACCACGAAAAAGCAAATCAAGCGAATCATTTCAAAGGAGGGAAACTATCTTGCCTTCCGTTTTATTCCGCTTGGGTGCATTGTGGGCGGGATGCTGTCCTTCCTGATAGACAGAGACGCTTTTCAGCTGTTTCCTGACATTGTGATCGTGCTTTTGTCCGGTGCCGTCGTATTTATTTGTGTCAAGCTGTCCATTTTGAAGCCGGCCAAAATCGCAATGTCGGTTTCACCCATGGAAGCATCCCGTTACAGCAGCTATGCCGAGGTAAAAAAGAGCGGGAAGTGCCTGAAAAAGAGCGGGAAACGCCTGAAAAAAGACAGGAAACCCCTCACTCCTCTTTCACTTGCGGCGATGAATTTACTGCGGGACAGGAAGAAAAGCATATTGACCTTTACCTCACTAATTTTGAGCGGGATGATGCTTGTGGGAATTTCCTCCCTGCTGTCCTCTCTTGATCCTGAGCAACGGGCAAAGCAGAGCTTTCCCTACGAGGGCTCCTATGTGGTGGAGCTGAACCGGGCGCTGGTTACGCCCACGTTTTCCCTTACGCGGCTACAGGAAAACAATCTTCTGACAGATGAATTGAAACATGAGATTTTGTCGATAGACGGCGTGAGTGGGATTGTCTGCCAGCAGGAAATCTGCGTCACGATTGACGGAATGGAAACAGCGATTCGGAGCATGAACGCAGAGGATTACGCGGCGCTGGAGCATCGGGTCATGACTGGGGAACTGCCCCATTGTGACCATACCGGGGAAAACTCTCTTGTAATCAATATGGGCAGCCCAGAACTGGATTATCTGCAAAAGAGCTATGAGGCCGGCGATACCATTACTTTTTCTCAGGCAGGGAACAATTTGCAGGGCAATTTGACCTATGTTGTATCCGCCGTCGTCTTTGATAAGAACAGCGCTTCCAGTTTTATCTTACCCGCAGCGGAAATGGAGCGGGCGGTTCCCTATAACGCAAACAGCGCGTTCGTAATTCAGACGGGGGACAGCGGTTATGCTGGAATTGAGGACGAATTGCAGTCGCTGACCGGGGCAAGCGACAGCTTGCGCCTGAAAACGCTGAAAGATATGACAATGCAGTACAAAAGTGTTTTCAGCACAATTTCTGCTGCGGCATATGCCCTGTTAGCCGTCATTATCACGTTCAGCATCATCAATCTGGTCAATACCAGCATGACCAATATCATTTCCAGAAGGAAGGAGATGGGGCTCTTTCGGGCGATTGGCTTGGACAGCAAACAGCTTTCCCATATGATAGGCTTTGAAAATGGGTTCCAGACCTTTGGCAGCTTTGCCGCTTCCGTTGCTGGCGGTCTGGTTATCGGAAAAGCAATCTGCTCCGCGGTAGGAAATGTACCTGGATTCAGCTTTGTAGGTTACACGTTCCCCATTGTATCTGTATGCTTTTATTTCCTGCTGGCACTTGCGCTGCAATGTATCCTTACAAAATGGGCAAGCCTGTATTGCAGGCAAAACAGCGTAGTCGAACAGCTTCGCGTGACAGAATAGAGGTGGCAAATCATGACCTGGCCCTTTGAGAACGACACCAGTGCGGTGATCCATAAAATAGCATCTGCCAAATTGAAGTACGGCAAGCTTCAAAAAAGAATTTCAATCTTTGCAATCGCATTAGCTGCCATGCTCATGTCCGCGGTGCTGCTGTTGATTTCAGGTATCGCAGCAGTAAACAGAAGCGGTGGGAACAGCGTGACAGGCTCTTACCATGCGCTTATTTCCGGCGTTAGTCAGGAAGAGTTTGAGCGCCTTCAGGCAGGACAAGAGTCTGAGCTGACCGGTCTGACTGTTTCAATGGGGGGTATCAAAGCTGGAAATGGGAGACTCAATCTCTCGTACTCCAATACCGATGCCCTCACGCTGAACGGCCTGACGGTATCTGATGGACGGATGCCGGAGGCGGAACACGAAATACTCATTGAAAAAGACTATTTGGATTATCTGAAGTTGGATGCAGGAATTGGTGACAGCATTTCGATTGCTATGCCCGGCACACAGGATGAAACGGTATTTTCGATTTGCGGGTACTTGGAGACAGCAGCTTCTGGAACCGGCAGGTCCTTGTACGCGGGGATCGTCTCTGAGCAGTATTTTTTAGCTCAAGGCGGCTGGGACACATTTTCTCCATCTGCCATGATCCGGGTAAACACCGGAACGGCCGCTTCTAAAGCGGAAATCGAAAAGCTGGTAGTGGAAATGCTTGACCACGCGGGAATCAGAAAAATCCCATCCTTCAACGAGGCGTACATCAACCTGTCAAAACCATCTCTTTTCCTGATTGGGACGGCGGCAGCTGGATTGGCGGTGATCATCGTGGCCTGTATCCTGGTGATCTATTGCATCTTCTACATTGCCATCGTCAACTCCATCAAGGAGTATGGGCAATTACGGACGATTGGCATGACAGGCCGGCAAATCAAACGGATGGTGTTTCGTGAGGGCTTTACGCTGTCAGCAACATCTATCCCCATCGGTCTGGCAGCAGGAACCATATTCTCCTGTCTGCTGATCCCGCAAGGGTTCCGGCCCGCCAGCCTGCTGTGGGTATGGCCTATGGTGATCGTCCTGATTTATCTGACGGTGAGGCTCTCCCTCCGAAAACCCGCCAGACTCGCCGCGTCCGTATCCCCCATAGACGCCTCCCGCTATATGGGACAGCAGAGCGGAAAAAAGCGGCAGGCAAGGCTGTCGGAGAAGATCTCACCGGTTATGCTGGCAAAAAAGCATATTTCCACCAACCGGAAAAAGAATGTGCTGACCGTCCTGTCACTGGTTCTTACCGGCGTCCTGCTTATGGGGCTGTCATCGGTGCTTTCCTCCATCAACGCAAGGGATATGTCCCTGTCAGGCTTCCCCAGGGGCCAGTTTATCATTAGCATCAGTGACGAACGGCTGCGGAATGACCCGCTGGAGCAGGTGCAGGCTTCCGCACCTTTTACAGACAGTTTGAAAGATTCTCTGCGCATGGTTTCGGGTCTGGAAGCGATGACAGAATATCACTATCTCCCGGCAGCTTTTGCGCCAGAGGCGGCGGAATCCGAAATCTCGATTGTTGGCTTCAACCGTGACGATATGGATTTAATACGCGCTTGCCGGAGCAGCCAGGCCGATCTGGAATATAACGCCCTGGTGGAACAAGACCTGTTGATTGTCGGCCGTCCCGATTCTCTGGAACGAGACTATGGGATTCGGGCAGAGGCCGGGCAAACACTCGCACTAACGATTTTTGATGGAAGTGACAGCTATCAAAGAAGTTTTACAGTTGGCGCCGTGCTGGATCAGAGAAAAATTGGCGGCAACAGTGATAAAATTGATATGCTGATGCTTCCGGTGGATGTTATGAATAATCTTGTGTCCTGCGACACCATGTACCAGCTCGCGCTTCGTGTCTCCGATGATAGGGAGGCACAGGCCGAGGCTGAGATCGACCAGATTTTGAAGGAAGCCGCTGGCCTCAGCGTGACGACGCTATCCGCCGCCATTGCTCAGAACGAAAACTTTATACAGGGGATGAAGTTGGTTCTGACCGTCACCGTCGCTTTCATCGGCTGCTTTGCCATGATGAATCTGGTCAATACGATCCTCACCAGCGTGATTATCCGCCGGAAAGAGTTTGCCCTGATGCGCTGCGTAGGAATGTCCCAAAAGCAGCTGTCTTCTATGGTTCGCTGTGAAAGCCTGATGACTTCAGGGATAGGGCTGTTTTTCTCCGTGCTGATTGGCGGCGGCGTTGGCGCTGCCCTGTGTTCTCATTTGAAAAGTGGGCTGATGGTTTACCTGCACTATCGTTTCCCCTCTGAGATTGCCTTGGCTTACAGTACACTTGTTATTTTATCCGCGCTTACTGTGACATGGGCTGCACCGAAACATCAAAACAAACTGTCTCTGATAGAGCAGCTGCGCGTTTAATTTGGAGGTAGCGTATGACCTGGCCCTTTGAGAACGACACCGGCGCTGTTGTAAAGAAGCTGGCGAAGCGGAGCCTTGCCAGTGAGAAGCGCCGGAACCTGATGGTGGTAATTGCCGTGACCCTGGCAGCGTTCCTGATCTGCTTTGCGGCAATTCTATCCGTTTCCGTGACGCAGATCCAGCGCAACCAGGTGGCCGACACCTACGAGGCGGTGTTCACCGACGTGGAGGCGTCCGATGTAGCGGCGCTGAAAGATCTGCCGGAGTTTGCCCGGGTAGGTGAATACTACCTGCTGGGGCAGGAGCACTCGGAGCGGGGCTACAACGCCTCCTATGTGTACTGCGACAACGACATGATCCATATTGCCCGCGGTCAGATGGAGCTGGTAAAGGGAGAACTCCCGGTACGGGAGAACGAGGTCGCTGTCAGTGAATATTTCCTCTCCGCCTACGGTTCCAATGCCAAAATCGGTGAAACGGTTCGATTGGACACCGAGAGCTTTCATGGCGACTATACCGTGACCGGCATCCTGTCAAACGCGGGGGAAAAGGAATTAAATATCTGCGCCATTGCCGTTTCCAAGGCGGCCTTGACCCGGTGGGCCGGATTCGACCCTGCCGGATATCGCGCCTATGCGCATTTTCAGAATGATGAACATCTGAGCCAGGAGGTTATGACCGCTTACTGCCGGGAGATTGCCGCCCGCTATGGCCTTCCCCATGCGGGCATGAACAGCAGCTACTTCGCCTATGCTTCCAAGTCCATTGACTTCGCCGCCACCGGCGGCGTCGCGGCCCTGGTGCTGATTGGCGGCTATGTGGTCATCCAGAGCATTTTCCGTATCTCCATCCAGGATAAGATTCAAAGCTATGGGCAGCTGCGCACCATCGGGGCGACGCCCAAACAGATCCGGCGCATTGTCAAAAGGGAGAGCCGCCGGCTGGGCGGCATTGGAATTTCCCTTGGCGTATTGCTGGGCGTTCTCAGCGGCCTGCTCCTGTTCCCCAAGGGGTTCCATGGGGCCTACTATGGGTTGTCTGTGCTTCTGACCGTCCTGGCCTGCTGGTTCATGGTGTCTGTCTCCGTCCGCAGACCGGTGAAAATAGCCGCCGGTATTTCGCCGCTGGAAGCGGTGCGTTTTTCCGCCGGACAGGAACAGATCCGCGGCCGGAAGAAACGTATCAGGCTTAACCCTGTATCTATGGGCCTGGCAAACTTCCGGCGGGACCGGAAAAAGGCGGTGAGCATCGCGGCCTCGCTCAGCCTGGGCGGTATCCTGCTTTTGATCGTGTCCTCCGTGGTTCTGACCCGCTCGCCGGAGCAGGCCGCAAGGTTATTCTTCCCGGATGGGGACTATAAAATCTACCTGTCCTCGGAGCAGCCGGAGGAGGAGATCATGGCCGCGGGTAATCCGCTGAACGACGGGCTGCGGCAGGAAATTTTATCGGTAGACGGCGTGACGGATGTGCTGGTCACCCGCCAGTCTCTCCACGCAAAATTTGGGACCTCCGCAGGTACTGAGGCCGGTATGTGCGATGCTCTGACGGACGAAAACCGACAGGAGGTGGAGACCGCGCTGGTATCCGGCGTGATGCCGGCGGACGCCCACAGCGTCCTTCTAGCCGCAAGCTATCAAAAGCACCTCGCTGAGATGGATGTCGGGGCCACTATGGAGCTGTCTCTGGGTCAGAAGACCGTGACCGTCACCATATCCGGCCTGCTTGATCCGGTGAGGGGGACAAGCAACGGACATGGGGCCCTTGGCTTGGATTCGGTGGCGTTGTTCGCGCCGGAGGAGCTGTTCCGGGAGCTCCATCCTGAGATTGAAAACTTTGACTACTCCTGGAGCATCGTCAGCGACCCGGGAAAAGCAGAGCGTGTGGAGAGCGGCCTGAAAGAAATTTTATCCAGCCGCAGCAATCTCAGTCTGGATACCATCGGGGTCCACATTGAGTATGAGGAAATGCAGAGCGGCTTTATTTTCGGTGGGCTTCGGGCGCTCTCCTGGCTGATCTTCCTCTTTGGCGTCGTCAATCTGATCAACACGACCCTTTCCAACCAGATGTCCCGGAAACGAGAGAATAGCATCCTGCGCTCCGTTGGCCTGACCGGGAAGCAGCTGTGCTGGATGAATATTTGCGAAGGGCTTTGCTATGCGGCCTTTGCCGCCCTGGCAGCTCTGCTGATCGGCCTTCCGATTGCAGTCCTGGTGTGCCGGGAGGTCAGCAGACGGTCTTTCGCCGGTGAGATTGTGCCCTATCAATTTCCGATTCTGGAGATAGGTCTGTTTATCCTGGTTCTGTTCGGCCTGGAATTTCTGTTGTCCGCCTGGACGGTCAGCAGGCAGAGGAAGCAATCCTTGGTTGAGCAGATGCGGGCGGTAGAATAGTGCTCCCGCAGAACATTTCATGACATCCAGGGAGCATTTCATTACAAGAGCCTTGAAATGGTGTCCTTTGCTCTATAGACTGATAAAAGCAAAGAACTTTTTTGCAAAATCAGCCATAGAAAGGGGATGCAAACATGAACGTACAGATGATGGAAGGGCTTCTGGGAGCCAGCTCCAATATCAAGCTGTCGGGTACGCCTATGAGCGTGTACCGGCAGGCCAGCGCCGAGGGCGACACGGAGAAGATGAAGCGGGCGCTGGGCTACACCGATGAGTGTACTGAGAAAGCGGTCAAGTACCAGGAGAAGCTGGACAAGGGCATGAAGGCCGAGGCAAAGGCTGAAAAGGAAAAGGCAGAGCTGGAGCGGGAGGCCGCCATCGAGAAGCGCCGGGAGGAGCGCAAGCAGGCTGAGGAAGGTACAGAATCGGGCCGCCCCCAGGGAACCGATCTGGTGCAGCTCAGCGAGGCGGCGAAAGCGGCGCTGAATAACAACAAGCCTGCCGAGACGGCGGAGCCCATTGACAGTGAGCCGGTTACCTATACGCCGGCCGGCGAAATTGCCGCCGCTCCGGTGGAAGCCGAACCGACAGTTTCATTTACCGCGTAAAATTTCAAGGAGGAATGAC
>CAJUAW010000117.1 GCA_910584605.1 uncultured Oscillospiraceae bacterium | reverse complement strand
ACGCTCTTCCGATCTGTGGGCGATGCAGGGGTCGTGGCGGCCGTGGATTTCCAGGTCTGTGTTTTCCATGGCGGACAGGCTGACGGTCTGCTGCTGCTTGGCAATGGACGGCGTGGGCTTGAACGCCGCCTGCAGGACAAGGGGCATTCCGGTGGTGATTCCCCCCAAGACGCCGCCGGCGTGGTTGGTTTCTGTCACAATGTTGCCGTCCTTCACCAGGAAGGAGTCGTTATTCGAGGACCCCAAAACAGCGGCGGCCCCAAATCCCGCACCGAACTCCACCCCCTTGACGGCGGGGATGCCGAACAGCGCCGCCGCCAGACGGTTCTCCACCCCGTCAAACATGGGATCGCCCAGCCCGGCGGGCAGACCGATGGCCGCGCATTCCACCACGCCGCCGACACTGTCCAAATATTCTTTTGCGCTCAAAATAACGGCCTGCATCGTTTCTCCGGCCTTGTCGTCCAGCACCGGGAACGGTTTTCGGATTACTTCTTCAAACAGCTCCGGCGTGGGGGTTAAGGGAAATGGCGCGTCGGCAACCCCTCCCACTCCGCGCAGGTGTGCCCCCACATAAATCCCCCGCCGGGCCAGAATCTGCCTGGCGATCCCCCCGGCGATGCACAGGGGGGCGGTGAGCCGGCCGGAGAAGTGGCCCCCTCCCCGCATGTCGGCATGGCCTTTCCACTTCACCCAGGCGGTGTAGTCGGCGTGACCGGGGCGGGGCTTGTCCGCCAGCTCCGCGTAGTCCTTGGAGTGCTGGTCGCTGTTGCGGATGACGGCGCACAG
The DNA here is from genome assembly GCA_910584605.1 of uncultured Oscillospiraceae bacterium. Lineage (GTDB taxonomy): Bacteria > Bacillota > Clostridia > Oscillospirales > Oscillospiraceae > Lawsonibacter. The sequence continues at coordinate 7,561 of CAJUAW010000117.1, read as the reverse complement.
GGGCGCGCCGCAGGTTTTGCCCTCCAGCAGACCGGAGAGAATTTCCGGCACGTCCCCCTCGTTCCGGGCGGTGGACAGCTTGTTCTTCCCTGGACGGCGGCGGTCCAGGAACCGCTGAAGCTCCTCCAGGTCGATCTTCTCCCCGGCGGGCAGGCCGTCGATGTTCACCCCGATGGCCGTCCCGTGGGACTGGCCGAAGACCGAAACCTTTAAAATCTTTCCAAACTCAGAGGACATCAAATTCCCCTCCCAACCGCTTATATTCCTCCCAGAAGCTGGGATAAGACTTGTTCACCGCCTCCGCCCCCAGGATGGTCACCGGGCCGGTACAGCGGGTGGCGGCGATGGCCGCCGCCATGACAATCCGGTGGTCGTTAGCCCCGTCCACCGTTCCTCCCTTCAAAAAGCGGGTTCCGGGGATGGCCAGCCAGTCAGGTCCCTCCTCCACCTGCCCGCCCAGGGCGGTGAGCATCTTCGTGACGGTGGCCAGCCGGTCGCTCTCCTTCAGCCGCAGGCGGGCGGCGTTGATCAGGCGGGTGGCCCCGTCGTGGAAGGCCGCCATGACGGCCAGGGGTGGGAGCAGGTCGGGACAGTCGGAGACGTCAATCTCCACCGTCCGCCACGTCCCCCAGGCGAAGCTGGCAAAATGTTCGTCAATCACCCGATCCCCCTGGGTAGACTGGTCGCTCAAGCCAACCGTCAGCACCGGATTCCCCAATAAACCCGCTGCCAGCCAGAACGCCGCCTGAGACCAGTCGGCCTCAATGGTAAAATCCCGTGCCTGGAAAACCTGGTCTCCCGGGACCAAAAAACCGTCCTCCAGCACCTCAACCCGGACGCCGAAGCGGTCCAGCACGTCTAGGGTCATGTCCACGTAGCCCCGGCTCTCCAGGGGCGAAGTGAGGACAATTCGGCTTTCCCCCTCCAGCAGGGGCAGGGCGTAGAGCAGTCCGGTGACAAACTGGCTGGACACGTTGCCGGGGAGCCGGTACTCCCCCGGCTTCAGCTCGCCTTTGACGGTGAGCGCGCCGTCCTTCTGCTCGTAGAAAATGCCCTTTTCGTCAAAAATGTCGAAGTAGGGCTTTTGGGGCCGGTCCATCAACCGGCCCCGGCCGGTGAAGCGGCCTCCGCCCCGGAGGGCCAGCGCAATGGGGATCAGAAACCGCAGGGTGGAACCCGATTCCCCGCAGTCCAGCAGGGGCAGGTCTGTCCCCTGCGCTTTCAGCGCGGCGGCACAGCGTTGGGTGGCCTCAATGTCCTGGGACGTCTCCAGGTTGGAGACGGTCCCGCCTCCCGCCAACAGCTGGGCCAGAATAGCCCGGTGGGCCTGGGACTTGCTGGGAGGCGGGGTGACCGTCCCCTCCAGGGGGCCGGGGGTGATGCAGAGGTTCATTCCAGCGCCCACCCCGCTTCGATGATGGATTGCAGCTCCGTGACCGGGATCGTTTTCAACTCACAGCGGCCGATCTTACTCGGCACCACAATCGTGATACTGTCTCCCGCCCGCTTTTTGTCGCGCAACGCCGCCTGGGCCAAGGCCGCGGGGGGGTATTCGGCAGCAGAGGGCAATCCCAGCGTTTCCACGGCGCTCTCAATGCGTTCCGCTTCAAGGGCCTGCTTGGACTCGCCTGTCATCCACCCCAGGTTTTCCGCCGCACGGGTCATGATGGCCAGCCCCGCCGCCACGGCGTGGCCGTGGGGGATGGTGAAGCCGCTGCACTTCTCAATGGCGTGGCCGATGGTATGGCCCAGGTTGAGCAGCTTCCGCTCCCCCTGCTCCTTCTCGTCCCGCTCCACCACACCGGCCTTGAACGCCACGCACTGGGCGATGATCTCTTCCAGCTCGGACACACGCAGTCCGAACTCCATGCGGGCAAACAACGCCTCGCTGCACAGCACGCCCGTCTTGAGCGCCTCCGCCGCCCCATCCGCAAACACGTCCTGGGGCAGGGTTTTCAGACAGTCGGTGTCACAGATGACAGCGGAGGGCTGCAGAAAGGCCCCGGCCAGGTTTTTGCCCGCCTTCAGGTCGATGGCCGTCTTGCCCCCCACGGAGGAGTCCACCGCGGACAGCAGGGTGGTGGGCAGCTGGACGTATTTCACCCCCCGCAGGTACAGCGCGGCGGCCAGCCCCGCCATGTCCCCGGTAACGCCGCCGCCCAGGGCAGCTACGCAGTCGGTGCGGGTGAGCTGCTCCTCCGCCAGAAACTCCAGGATTTTGGACAGGGTGTCAAAATTCTTGCTCCCCTCCCCGGCGGGGAAGACGCAGGCGCTCACCTGATAGCCCGCCTCCCGGAGGGAGCTTTTTGCCGTCTCCAGGTACAGGGGAGCCACATTGCTGTCGGTCACCACCGCCATATGGCACAGGGGGACCGCCCCTCTCAGGCGGGAGCCGCACTCCTGCAGCAGGCCGGGGCCGATGACCACATCATACTCCGGATCGGTGCGGACGTGGATGGTCTGGATGGACATGGCAATTCCTCCTTTATATGTCAGTTCCCGCCGGCGGTGGCCTTCAGCTCCCGGCCCTCCTTGAGGAGGTCGTGGAGCCGCGAGGCGTCCCTCTCCTTCAGCGCGGACCGGTACTCCTCCAGGTGGCCGATGAGCACCTCCAGCTCGTGGGTGAGGTAGTCGGCGTCGTCCAGGAACAGCTCGGTCCACATGTCCTCGTCCAGCCGGGCCACCCGGGTCATGTCCCGGAAGCTTCCGGCGGAGAAGCCCCGGCGGCGCTGGGCCTCCGGCGACTTGACGTAGGCGCTGGAGACGATGTGGGCCAGCTGGGAGGTGAAGGCGATGATCCGGTCGTGCTCCTCCGGCTGGGAGAAGGTGAGCTTGGCGAAGCCCACGTCCAGGAAGAAGGTCTGGAGGGTCTCCAGCAGCTTCATGTCGGTGCGCTTGTCCGGGGTCAGGATCATGGAGGCCCCCACATACAGGTCGTCGGTGGAGGAGGTGAAGCCCCCCCGCTCCCGGCCGGCCATGGGGTGGCCGCCGATGTAGGCAAAGCCGTGCTCCTCAGCGATGGGGGCGATCTGCTCCACCACCACCCGCTTCACGCCGCACAGGTCCACCAGAATGGCGGACTTGCCGATCTGCGCCCCGTGCTCCCGCACCCAGTCCGCCGCCGCCTGGGGCCGGATGGCCACCAGAACCAGGTCGCACTGGGGCAGCTTTTCCCCGTCCAGCGGGCCGTCGATGGCTCCGCAGATCCGGGCCAGGGTCATGGTCTCCTGGTCCAGGTCGGTCCCCCAGACGGTGTGGCTGGTACGGTTTTTGATGCTCTTGGCCATAGACCCGCCAATCAGGCCCAGGCCCACGATTCCGATCTGCATGGTTTACGCCTCCATCCCCTTCACAACCGCGTGGAGGGACAGCAGCTTCCGCGCCAGCGGGGCGAATGCCTCGGGCTTCAGGGACTGGGGGCCGTCGCACAGGGCGTGGGCGGGGTCGTTATGGACCTCGATCTGCAGGCCGTCCGTCCCGGCGGCCACCGCCCCCATGGCCAGCGGCTCCACCAGCCAGTATTTCCCGGTGGCGTGGCTGGGGTCCACGATGATGGGCAGGTGGGTCAGCTTGCGCAGCACTGGGATGGCCGCCAGGTCCAGGGTGTTGCGGGTGTAGGTCTCAAAGGTGCGGATGCCCCGCTCGCAGAGGATCACGTTCTCGTTCCCCCCGGCCATGACGTACTCGGCGCTCATCAGCCACTCCTCGTAGGTGGCGGACATGCCCCGCTTGATCATCACCGGCTTGTCCTGGTGGCCCACCGCCTTGAGCAGGTCGAAGTTCTGCATGTTCCGGGCGCCGATCTGGATCACGTCCACGTCCTTGAACAGGGGCAGGTGGGTCACGTCCATCAGCTCGGTGACGATGGGCAGGCCGGTCTCTGCCCGAGCGGCCTTCAGGTACTCCAGCCCGGTCTCCCCCAGGCCCTGGAAGGCGTAGGGGGAGGTGCGGGGCTTGAAGGCGCCCCCCCGGAGCATGGTGGCCCCGCTGGCCTTGACGGCCTTGGCGATGGCTACCACCTGATCCTCGCTCTCCACCGAGCAGGGACCGGCCATGATGGTGAGGGACCCGCCGCCGATCTGGGTGTCCCGCACCTTCACCACGGTGTCCTCGGGGTGGAACTTCCGGTTGGCGTTCTTGTAGGGCTCCTGGACCCGCTTCACATCCTCCACGATGTCCAGGGCGGCGATGAGGTCGATGTCCAGCTTGGAGGTGTCCCCCACCAGGCCCAGGATAGTGTTGGTCTCCCCCTCGCTGGTGTGGATGGTGATGCCCTTCTCCTGGAGCCAGGAGATCAGGCTGTCCAGCTGGCCGGGATTGTGATCCCGCTTTAAAATAACGATCATAACTTGAATCCCTCCTGAAATGATAAATAGAACTGGTACAAAAAACCCGCGGCCGGTTCGGCCGCGGGTCGTCATGTACAGGTGGTCTTCCGGGGACCATGCTTACATACACGCGCGTTCAGCCAAACCGAAACAAGCCTTACCTCCAAAGTAGGTAAAGCTGTAAGTAAAGCTAAAATAGCGGTATTCAGCATTGTGCATCTGCTTGGTCATGTTGTGGTCCTCCGCTGCTTCAAAGACTGTAAACAGAATACCACTTTGCCGGGGAAAAGTGAACTGTCATCTTCCATAAATCCACCCCGTTTTTCTTGTTCATTTTGTCAAATCTCCCAATCTCCGCATATTTCCGCCGGACCTAAAAGTCAAGAGAAATTTGCAAAAGACAAGAAAGAATAGCACCTTGCATAAGTGAGGCGGGCATATTTTATGCGTTTTCACAACAAAATGACATGACAAGCCAGCCGGATGGGTCAATCCCATTCGGCTGGTACGCTTATATAGGACCGGGGCGTTACGCCGCCTGGAGCTCCTGGTCAAAGAGCATGGTGGCGGACTTCCAGCCCAGTATCTTGCGGGGGTAGTTGTTGACCCACCGCTCCGCTGCCATCACCTCCTCCTTTGTGACCTCATCAAAGTTGGTGCCTTTGGGGAAAAACCGTCTAATCAGCCGGTTCATGTTCTCATTGCTGCCCCGCTCATAGGCGCTGTACGGGTGGCAGAAAAACACAATAGTCCGCTTGCCCTTGCGCCGGTGGGACATCTCTATGCCCTCGAAGTCTTGAAATTCACAGCCGTTATCAACGGTAATGCTTTTGAACATCTTATAGAACAGCTTGCCAAAGCGCCGCTCCAGGCCGTTGATGGCCTTGACCACGCTGGCCGCCGTGTGGTCCTCCACCAGCAGGACAATCCCCATGCGGGTCCTCCGCTCTGTCAGCACCAGGAGGGCTTGCTTGGAGCCCTTGCACCCCATAACGCTGTCCATCTCCCAGTGCCCAAAACTGCCCCGGCTCTTGACCTCCTCCGGGCGCTTTTCGATGCTCTGGCCACGGGGAGCCCTGGCCGCCTCCTTTTTGCTCTTGGCGGCGTAGTGGCGGCGGCCTTTGTCATGCAGGTGCTCCGGGGTCAGAAAGAGGAACACGTCCCCACGGTAGATGTAATTATAGACCGTATTCTCACAGATTTCCGTGTCAAAATGCTCTCCGTTGTTTCGGATTTCCGCAAGGGCGGCACCAGGGGCAAAGCCTTGGACCATGATGAGCTCCTCCAGCCGTTGGACCAGGGCGTGGTCATGGCCGATTTTGAGCTCCTTGCCCTTTTCCTTGAGGAAAGCCTTGTATTTGCGGTGTGCCACGTCCGCACAATAGACCTCAACGTCAATGAGGTCCGTGGTGCGCTGGACGCACAGGCCCCGGCCTATTTCATAGTAGATAGACCGTTCACACTTGCCCAGGGCCTCCGCAATAGCGGGCTTTGAAAAGCCTTTTCTCAGCATCCGCTCCAGGGTCTGCCGGTCATTGAGTGTGAAATGGGTGGCTCCTTTGTGGTTCATTTATAGCACCTCCAGAAAATAAGAAAAGCGGGGCTGTTCACCCCGCTTGCTCTGCTGTGTATAGCCTCAATAGCTCCGTTGTTTCTCCGTCTGGCAGGATGTCCTCTAAAGAACACTGGAGCGCCCTGCACAGCTTGAGCAGCGTGGCCAGCTTGGCACCACTCAGGTCCCTCACGCCTTGCTCATAGTGCTGGAGCATTTGGAGGTTGATGCCAGCGGCCTTGGCTAATTGTGACTGTGACAGGTCATGTGCAAGGCGGGCTGTTTTTAGTCTGCTGTCCACAGGTGCGGCCTCCTTTGATGTTTATAAACGAATTATATACCAAAAGGTATATAATGTCAAGATAGAAAAAAGCCCGTGCAAAAAGAAATTTTGCCGGGCAATTTTTTAATCCTTTGTGGCCCTCAGCCGGTCCGCAAGCATGGCAAGTGTTGCAACGTCCCGCTCATCCAGGCCGGACACGTTAATGCTGGCCAACGGCTCCAGGCCCAGAAGATAGTCTGTAGACACGGAAAAGGTCTTTGCCAGCTCCACGATGCTGGCCGGGGACGGGATGGAAAGTCCTTGCTCCCAGGAGTTCACGCCGTTGCGGGTGATACCCATACGGCGGGCAAGCTCCGCTTGTGTCCAGCCCCGTGCCTCTCTTAACGCCTTTATTTTCTCCGCAATCATCCGCAGCGCCTCCTTTCAAAGTAATTATACTTTGCATGGCCGTCAAGTCATTATCAAATAGGCTCTGTTGCTTGACAGCACGGCAGAGGCCAGATATAATGGGGTTTGTAAAGGTCAAGAAAGACCGAAAACAGAATTTTTGAGGAGGTAGAGAGGGATGCCAAATAATGAGCTCAAAAAGCGCCGGGGGTGCCTCATCCCGCTGGCCATCTTTGCCGTTGTCCTCATTGCTATCATCGGCGGGATAGCGGCAGGGGTCAGCGGCACGGCAGGGCAAAAGCCCAAAAGCCTGCTGGCGGAAACAATAGGGCTGACAGAACAGCAGGAGCGGGATTTGCTTGAGGTGTTTGACGCTTGCGGCGTTCTGGAGGTCAAAGAGGTCACCCAGTTCAAAGAGGGGGAAAGCCAAACCTCCTACCATGTCAGGGACGTGGAAACGGACCACTACCGGGGCATGGACGGGACCATCGTGGTGTGGCTGGACAACGGTACAAAGGCCGTTGAGGCCATTTACTTTGATGACCAGGACATCTATGTGGACGGGGCCGTGGTGGCCCAGGTGCCCAGCTTTTATGTGTCCTCTGCCCAGTGTGATGAGTACCGGGTCAGCGTCCAGCTCTTGGTCAAGGAGTGCCTGAGCCACCCGGACAGTGCCCAGTTTGGCAGCGCATCCAAGTGGGCCTTTGGGGTCAATGAGGACGGCTATGATGTGATACAATCCAGCGTAACAGCCCAAAACGCCATGGGCGTGGAAAGTACGGAAAAATTCCAGGTCTTGATTGATAGGAGCACCGGGGAGCCGGTATCTTTGAACATAGGCGGCACGGAATACATCCAGCAGTAAAAACATAAAAAGCCGGAGAGGCCAGCAGGCCCCTCCGGCTTTTTTCCATTGGAAAAAACACACCCGGTCACGGTGCCGGGGGTATCTTTACCCCTCCCGGCCTTGACGGCCCTTGTGGGGGCCTTTACGGGCCAAATAGAGGCATT
>CAJUAW010000116.1 GCA_910584605.1 uncultured Oscillospiraceae bacterium | reverse complement strand
AAAAACTACAAAATTTCTTCGGCGTTTTCTTACAATTTCAAATCGGCGTTGACATTGACTACAGCCAGCAGCGCACTCTTGCCTCTCAGGTTAACGCCGTGGTCATCGGGGCGCTGGGCGGCTCGGATTCCCCGGCCTACCATGACAAGAACGTTCGAGGACGAACATACAGCGAATGCAACCGGGACATTCAGAAATGGTTTCGGGTGAACAGCCGCAACAATATCCCCCGCAAGCGGTTTGATGAGGCGGTGGAGTACATCCAGCGTTGGCGGCCCAGCACCAATATGTCGATGATTATCCGGCAGGCCAACCGGCAGATGCAGTTTTGCAGTTAAATATCCCCTCCCCGCTATCTCGGTATGAGGTGGCGGGGTTTTTGATTGTTGTCTCAGCGAAAGCGACTCTATACCAAAACAATGAAAGGAATGATTTTATATGCTAAAAGCAAATCTGACTGACCGGCCCCTTTACGTAAAGGGAACCATGGACGTGAAGTGCTTTGACCCGGGCACCAATGATCTGGTCTACTACTCCACCAAAATGAGTACCAGCCAGCTGCAAAGCACCATCAACCTGGGCGCAATCAATGCCGGGATCGGCAACCCCGTGGTAATCCAGATCCCCGATACGCCCAGCCTGACCATGAACCTGACCGCGGCTGACTTCTCCCTGCTGGGGCGTGCCCTGGCCGTGGGCGGCAACGTGACCTACAACGGCGTTGTCCCCGTGGACGAGGTGGTGGAGGCCGAGGGGACCGCCCTGACCGTGGCACAGACCCCTGTCGCCCCCCTGGGCAGCTGCGAGATTGTGGGCTATGTGGGCAACTCCGGAAAGGCATACCTGATCGACTCGGTGACCCGGCAGGTCCAGGGCTTTACCGCCACCGCCGGGGAGAAATATTGCGTCCACTACTACACCAGTTCCGCCGGCGCCCAGCAGTTCTCCGTAGAGACTCTGATGAATCCGGCGGTGGTGCGGACCCTGGTCACCATCCCGGTTTACGCCACCGAGAGCCAGGAGGCCAATCCGCTGACCGGCTCCCGGGTGGGCAGTCTGTACATCACCATTCCCCGGATGCAGTTCAACGGCGATATCTCTACCGACGGCAGCCAGACCACCCCCGCCACCACCGTAATGAACGGCACAGCTTTGAGCTATGACGAGGCATGTGAGGCTGGGATTCAGTGCGGCTCCTCTGCATCCCCCAAGCTGGCCTATATGGTGCTGGAGCTGTTCGGTTCCCCCGACCAGTTCGCCACGGGCCTGGCCATCGTGGTCGGAAACGATATCGACGTGAATGCCGGGCAGACCATCTCCATTCCCGTGAAGTACGTGATGGAGGACGGCAGCCTGGGAACCCCCCTGATGACTGACCTGGACTTTGTCAGTGCGGCTGCAGCGGTGGCCACGGTATCGGCCCAGGGGATCGTCACCGGCGTGGCGGCGGGCACCACGGAGGTGACCATCACCACCAAGAGCCCCAAGAAGTTGACCACCACGGCCAACGTCACCGTCACTGGCGGCACCCCGGCCCCAATCCCCACCGCCGACGTGACCTTTGCCCTGACCACCCCCACCCCTGACGGCGACAACACCATTACCGGCGGCGGGGCGGACAAGGTGGTGGCCGTGAACGTGGCCACTGGCACCACCAGCGTGGTGCTGACTGGCACCAAGACGGCAGACCAGGCCGTGACCGTAGGCGGAACCAATGCCAGCGACGTCACCGCCGGGGGCACCGATACCGCCCCCACCTATACCGTGGACACCACTGGCGGCAGCAAGTCCTTTACCCTGACTGTGGCCGAGACCGGCAAGAGCGAGATCACCTATACCGTTACCGTGACGGTGGCGTGATTCTCTTACGGGAGACGAGGGAAGCGGGTGGCCGCAGGCCGCCCCAATTCCCCCGCTTCTCCCAGGGCCTGACGGCAGACCCTGGGAGAAACGAAATCTTCGATGCACCTTGACAACCTCATATCGAGACAGCGGAAAAATTTTTGAAAACCTCTTGACGATGGGTTAAACCCATGTTATAATGGGTACATCCCAAAGGAAAGGAGGGCGCAAGATGGGAACCGAAGCCGAAAGACAGGACACCAGAAAGGCGATGGCGTTTGATTTGTTTGCCATTATCGACAAAGACCCGGCGAAGGAAACCTACACAAAAGAAGAAATGAAAAAACTGATTTTTGTGTATGTTACCACAGCAGACCAAAAGTAACAGGAATGGGCCGGGAAACCGGCCCTATCCAAAAGGTGAGAATATGGCAGAAACGCAGGCGCGAAAGGAATGGACGAAGGAAAACACAACCTTCGTTGGCTTGAAGCTGAACAACCGCACCGATAAAGATATTTTGGAAGCTTTAGAGGGAAAACCAAAGCAGACCGAAATAAAGCGGTTGATTCGGCAAGGCATGAAGCACGACCAATCAGGACAATAAAAAGAGAGCGCCCACCCTCCGCTGTTTTTTGGCGGAGGGTGAATTTTTTTGAAAAACCTCTTGACTTTTTGCGGACGCAGTATTATATTTAATGCGGACGCAGAAAGTGAGGTGATTAAAGTGTCCCCCAGAACGGGAAGACCGCCAATAGAAAACCCAAAAAGTGCAAGTATCCACATAAGAGTAACCCAAGCAGAGAAGGATGAAATTATGGAATATTGCAAAGAATCAAAGAAAACGTGTTTGGATTTGATAAAAATTGGGATTGAGGCGGACAAAAAGTAAGAGTGCTGGTAGCCCTCGACAAGCACCCAACACTCTAATCACCACCACCGAAGTGAGGCTAAATCATTATAGCCTCTCTTTGGTGAAAAATCAAGGAGGTTTTTAGGAAAATGACCAATAACGAGAAGTTCAACGCCATCCTTAACAACTGCCGGAATCCCCAGGGGGTTAAGGCGGCTCTGCTGGCCCTGGAAGATGCTGGGTTTTTCCAGAAGGAGCGGAAGGAGGCTGACGTAGCATGAACGAGAGAGCCAAGACCATCGGCCTGATTGCCGATATGCTTCAGGAAGCAAATGCCCGTGAGCTGGATTTGGTCTGGCGCTTCCTTCGCAGTATGCTGGGCGGAAAGGGGGCGGCGGCATGAACGAACTGCAAATCTTCAACTACCACAGCAACGAGGTGCGGACCGTCATGATTAAGGGTGAGCCGTGGTTCTGTTTGGTAGACGTGTGCAAGGTGCTGGACATTAAAAACCCGTCACAATTGGCAGATAGGATGGATGAAGATGAACGGGCTATGTTCAACATAGGCCGTCAAGGGAAAACCTGGTTTATCAACGAAAGCGGACTGTATTCGGTGATCCTCCGTTCCGACAAGCCGGAAGCCAAGCCCTTCCGCAAATGGGTGACCTCCAAGGTCCTCCCCGCCATCCGCAAGACGGGATCGTACAGCGCCAATGCCCTGCCGGACAGCAAGGCCGCGCTGGCCGAGGCCAAAGCCAAGAACGCCCGCGCCCGTGTGGCATCCATATGGCTGAAGCTGGCAAAGGAGAACCCCATCCCGGAGTACCGGCAAATCTGCGCTCACTATGCCAGCGCGGAGCTGACCGGCGGGACAGCGGTACTTCCTCTCCCGGAGGTCACCGAGCGGACATACAGCGCGGCAGAGGTGGGGGAGCTGCTGGGCGGGGTGAGTGCCAATAAGGTGGGCCGGGTAGCGAACCAGAACGGTCTGAAAACACCGGAGTACGGCAAAGAGGTCTGGGACAAGTCCCCGCACAGTTCCAAACAGGTTCCGACATGGCGGTACAACGCGAAGGCCGTAGATAAACTCCGGGCGCTGATCAAAAGGGGGGCGGCAGTATGAATCTACCTTTTACATTCCCTGCCACCCCGGAGGCGTTTATAGCCTATCAGGAGCAACTAATCAGCCGCCCTTTGACTGCGGACGAGCGGGAGGTCACGGCGGTTTGGCTGGAGATTATCAACCAGGCGGAGCCGGGAGACATTGAGATTGTCGACCGTCTGATAGCCCAGCACCCAGATGATGACCAAGTGAACCATTTTTTAAGGGCAGTAAAAACATGGATGGGGGTGAAAATATGAACGAACTCCAGATTTTCAACAGCGAACAGTTCGGCAAAATCCGGGCGGTAGAAGTCGATGGGGAACCGTGGTTCTGCTTGGCAGATATCTGCAAGCCGCTTGGTTTACGGGTCGCAGATTGCAAAAAGCGTCTGAAACTCGAGGGGGTGGATACAATCAACACCCCCACCAACAGCGGAATTCAGGGTATGATATATGTCAACGAAGGCAACCTGTACCGCACGATTTTCCAGAGCAAGAAGCCAGAGGCCGAAGCATTCACCGACTGGGTAACAGAGGAGGTCTTACCTGCTCTGCGCCGCACAGGCACCTACACCATACCGCCCGCCGTGCCCAAGCGAATCCCGGAAGTATCCCCCAGCGGTCTGGCGAAGCTGATTACTGTCACCCGGCAGGTGATGCTGGACATGGGCAACAGCCCAGTGGAGATTGGAGCCATGACCAAGAGCGTTCTGGAAACCTGGGGCATCCCGGTTCCGCTGGCGTTCTCCAGCCAGATTCCTGGCCAGCTCTGTTTGTTTGACCACCCTGCATTGAAAAACTGAGGGGGCTACGAGAAGGACGGCACTGCATGAAGCGGTTCTATACAAAACGCAGAAAATGAAAAAACTTTCTTTTTTTGTAACTTCTCCATAAACAGCTACAAACAGTTTGGAAATTTTCATTGTTCCAAACTCCTGCTTTAGAAAGCGCAAACTACCATATATTGTATGGCGAAATGCACAAGCCGTGATTTTATTAAATCCCACCTGTGTTGTGTTCCTTAAAAAAAGATGCTATGCTCCATACACAGCTGTATTGAGAGGGAACGCATGGCGGGGAAACTCCCGCCCCTCTCCAATCTTTATCAGATAAGGAGAATGTCTATACATGAACCATCTTGTAACTTTCAACAACCCTGAGTTCGGGGAAGTACGTACCGTCGATATCGACGGTGAACCGTGGCTGGTGGGCAAGGACGTGGCCCGGGCGCTGGGGTATAGCAACCCGCGTGATGCCTTAGCAAAGCACGTTGATGATGAGGATAAGGGGGTGTCGCAAATCGCGACCCCCTCTGGAATCCAAGAAATGACCATCATCAACGAGAGCGGCCTGTACTCCCTTGTTTTGGGCAGCCGCAAACCGGAGGCGAAAGCGTTCAAGCGCTGGATCACCCATGAGGTCATCCCGTCTATCCGCAAAACCGGGAGTTACACCTTCGACGGAACATCTAAGGAACTGCAAGCCATCTTCATGCTGGATGCCCGCACTATGGAACAGGATCGGCGCATTACTGCGCTGGAAGAGAGCATGGTCATTGACTACAGCCAGCAGCGCATCCTTGCGTCTCATGTCAACACGATGGTAATCAGAGCTATGGACGGAGCGGATTCCCCAGCCTACCGCGACAAGAACGTCAGAGGGCGGGTATACAGCGAATGCAACCGGGACATCCAGAAGTGGTTTCGTGTGAACAGCCGCAACAACATTCCGCGAAAGCGGTTTGAAGAAGCGGTGGAGTACATCCTGCGTTGGCGGCCCAGCACCAATATGTCGATGATTATCCGGCAGGCCAACCGGCAGATGCAGTTTTGCAGTTAAATATCCCCTCCCCGCTATCTCGGTATGAGGTGGCGGGGATTTTTTGGTGATTTTATGAGCTTTTTGGCACATTATCAAAACTTGAAGCTGCGGGCGGAGGCGGCTGTAGACCATGCCCTGGGTGCGGAGGTGGCAGAGGCCGTGAAGGACGTGATGGAGGAGCAGACCGAGTATCAGGTCTACTCCTACGACGCCTCTGAGATGGCGATGGCCACCCGGCGTGTGGATCAGGGCGGCCTGGGCGACCGGCAGCTTATGACTGGCCACGTGGAGCCGGGACACGAGCTGGTGGTGGAGAATATTGCGCCCTTCCAGGGTACCCCCGTGGACTACACCACGCTGAACGACGTGGTCGAGCGGGGAACGGCTGGATTCAACCAGCCTTTTCCCCGTCCGTTCGTGGCCGGTACCCAGGAGGAGGCCATATCCAGCGGACGGGCCAGAAAAGCCCTGATGGAAGGGCTGAAACGGCAGGGATTCTAAAAGGAGGGCGCGATGGCACTCTATCAACCCACAAATATTTTCCCTTCCTCCTTCGCGGGGCGGGGCGGCGGCACGGTGGACGCGGAACAGCCGCTGACCGTGTCCTGGCAGGTGAACGGAAACTCGGCCATGACCGCCTGGCAGGTGGACATCTACCAGAACACCACCGCGTCCCAGCGGGTCTACACCAGCGGGAAGGTGGATATTACCCCGTTTTGGGGGGTGAGCTCCACCGGGGAGCCACAGTATTTCAGTGCGGACATCCAGAACCCCGGCCTTGTGAACGGCTACGCCCCGGGCTACAAACTGGAGATCACCCAGTGGTGGAACAGCGGAAGCATCAAGCAGCTCTCCCCCAGCTACTTTATCACCCGAGCGGCCCCTGCCCTGACCATCCAGAGCTTTGACGACCCCGTTACCGGGCGGACGGCGGAGTTCACCGCGGTGTACACCCAGGCCCAGGGGGACGGGCTGGACTGGTTTCGCTGGATGCTGTGTGAGAAGGGGCACGAAAACGACCCGCTGGAGGACAGCGGGAATATCTACGGCTCCGGGGACATCCGGGTGGCCTACGACGGGTTGTTCACAGGGACGGCCTATCGAGTGCGCTGCATGATCCAGACGGAGAACGGCGTACAGGCGGACACGGGCTGGGTGGATTTTTCGGTGACCTATTCGGTGTCGGACATGCAGGGCTATGTGGACGCCTGCCGGCACCCCATTGAGGGGATCACCCTGCGGTGGCCCCTGGTGTCCTATATCCCGGGAAACGCCTCGGGACCATGGTCGGTATCCGGGGGATCGCTGGATCTGCCCGAAGGTTCTTCGGTTACCTGGGAGGAGCGCAACGGCGGGGATCTGGATATTCCGGCCCCCTGGACGCTGGGCTGGTGCGGGGTGCTTCCCACCACTGGGACGGACCCGGCAATTACCCTTGGAGGTGAACACACGGTAACCTTTGGCGTGACCCCCGCCGGGGCCACGCTGGAACTGGACGGGGAAGAGCTGTTCTCCGCCCCCCTGCCCGACCTGGCTCCGGGTCACCCAATCCATCTGGTGGTGACCCCCCGGGAGCTGCACCTGTATTACCTGACGGTGATTGGCGGGCTGCTGCCCCAGGAGGACCTGTTCCCCCGCGACACCCTCTACCCCGACGACGGGACGCTGCTTTGGAGGCGGGTCCGGTATTCCCTGACGTGGGTGCAGCCCGAGATCAGGTCCATTACCCTGCACGGGGAGCAGACCTGCCAGTGGATCACGGTGACTGCCGGGGAAGCGGCGGGAAGCCTGCTGGAATCCATGATCACTGATGTGAACTACGAGCCGGTTTGGTCCCTGGACACCCGCTTTCTGGCCGGGTTTGACCAGGAGCTGAACGGGGGAAATATCACCCCCGTGGGGGACGCCATTACGGGAGTGGCCCTATACCGGCGGAGGGAGGGCGAGAGCCGCCTCTCTCTGGTGGCCAACCTGAGTATCGGGACATCTGAGCTGATAGATGAGGGGTTCCGGAACCAGAAGACCTACACCTATTACCTGTTTGTGCTGGGGCAAAAGACCTACGTATCCGCCCCTCTGATCTCCAACCCCATCACCCCCATGTTCTGGAACTGGACGGTGTTGGAGACGGAACTGGAAAACGGGGCCTACCATGTGAAGGATGTCCATGTATTCCGCAACAGCGTGAGCACAGACAGCATCACCAACAACAACGCCCCCCAGCTGCTGCAAAACTTCACCCCCTACCCTAACCGGCAGCCCAGCTCCTACAACTACCAGTCCTCCACCCTGACGGGGTACATCGGGCGGGTGAATTTTAAGGAGAACCGGTATGAGGACACGGTGGACATGGCGGACCGGCTGCGGGCTCTGTCGGTGAGCACCGCCCCCAAGTTCCTGCGGGACCGGAAGGGGAACCTGTGGCGCATCGAGACGGGGGCGGCGGTGGCTTTCCAGACCGGGGACAACCAGGTCCCACAGCCCTACTTCGGCACCTTCCCCTGGGTGGAGGTGGGCAGCGTTCAGGGCGCGTCTATCGTGAGCGGCCCCGGGGACTGGGGCGAGGTGGACAGCGGTTCTTCCAGCCTCGCCCCTGCCGGGTCCGCCATCGTGGTGACGGCGGAGACCGGGGCAGAGGTTACCATCCTCCGGGACGGTGCGCTGGTTCTGAAGCAGGTCTATTCCGGCCCCGTCACCTACCGCAACCCTACGGCGGGGACCTACACGATATCAGCCGTGAAGGACGACAGGAATGCCCAGGCCATTATCACCATCACGGAGCCGGTGACCTACTACGTGGGACTGGCGCTGGGTGGGCCAATCATCATTGAGGCCGTTGCCCCGTCCGGGTCGACGGTGACTGTGAGCGGGAACGGATTTTCTGAGACAAAGGAGGTGCCCTGATGGGTACAGTCAGCATTGAGA
>CAJUAW010000115.1 GCA_910584605.1 uncultured Oscillospiraceae bacterium | reverse complement strand
TAGTAGGCTGTCATCATTTGAGCCAGATACAGTGATACATGAGGGGTAAACCCGGCATTTTTGCACAGCTGAAGGCTGCGCTGATGAATATCGTTTCCTTCTTTCAAAAGGAGAAAGTCTTCCTGCGCAAATGCCTCCAGGGGAACTGGCGGACGGCGGCGGCCGGTCTGTATGCGATCCAGAAACGCTCCGAAGGAATAGCGATATGGATCCAATTCTTTGTTGACGGGGTTCCTGGCGGGGACAGCCAGCACAATTTCTTCCGAGGCCCAGGGGATGGAGTGAATCCGGCTATTGGCAGGCCGTTCTGCCTCCAGGAGAAAATCCAGACGTCCGTTCAGAAGCTTTTCCAAAAGCGTCTTGTTTCCACCCTCAGTAAAAGTCAATGTCACTTGAGGGTATTGCAAACGAAAATCCTCCATCAAAGCAGGCAGGACGTAGGTGCAGAAAAACATGGAGCTGCCGATGTGAAGCTCTGTGCGCCCCACATCCCTCATTTGCTTGAAATGCTCGCTCATCTCCGCCTCAATTGCCGCAATTTCTTCCAATTTCTCGATGTAATACCGTCCCGCTTCGGTCGGTGAAATCGGATTGGTGCTGCGGTCAAACAGGGCCAGGCCCAGCTCCTGCTCCGCCTTTTTGATGGTGGCGCTCAGCCAGGGCTGGGAGACATATAGTTTTTTCGCTGCCTTGGAGAAACTTTTTTCCTGATAGACTGCATAAATGTATTCTCTATAATTCGTCATTTTGCTGTCCTCCTATACGAAAACAGATATAACGTCTTTAAGTTTTTCGTATTTTACTTTTTCGCAGCTTTGTGGCTAAATAATATCAGAGGGAAAACCAAAACGCAAGACATTTTGAAAGGAGTGCAACCCAAATGGGAGTCTATGTGATTACCGGAGGCACCACTCGTAGACGGAGGCATCGACGCGCTGATGCACTCCGAGCGGTTTTAAGGAGGCGCCGGCATGACGTTATTGGAACAGTATATTGATTGTATGCGCAAAGGTGACGAATGCGCTCTGGCTGACCTGTTTTCCAAGGATGGTATCCTTCACGATTCCTCCTGGACGCAGGTGGGAGAGGACACCCTGCACCTGTCGGGGAAGATGGCGGTGGAGATGATGTTCCACCACAAATTCGGGTACAACGGCGGTCCCTTCCCCATCAGCGGGGTGAAATTTATGGAGGAGAATGTGGCCTGGTATTTTATCGTGTACCACGAAAGAGTGGTGCCGGTGGTGGCATATCTCTCCTCGGTGACAGAGGACGGGAAGATTGACCGATTGAACATTCTTCCGATGTAAGCAATTCCATCAACCGATTGAGGAGGTATTATTATGGATCTCGGCTTGAGTGGTAAGGTAGTTTTGTGCATGGCGTCCGCCGCCGGTCTGGGCAAGGGGATCGCCGCGGAGCTGGCCCGGGAGGGCGCCAGAGTTATGCTCAGCGGCCACAACGCGGAGCGGCTGGCCGCCGCCCAGGCGGACATTGAGCGGGAGACGGGCAATCGTCCCGAGACATTTGTGTGCGACGTGAACAAGGCGGAGGATATCCAGGCGCTGGTGGACCACACCGTTCAGATACTGGGGGATATCTACGCCCTGGTCAACATGGGCCCCGGCCCCAAGCCCGGTCCCTTTGACAGTTTTGACGATGCGGACTGGACAAGCGCCTTCGAGATGTGTCTGCTGTCCTACATCCGCGCGATCCGGGTCGTGCTGCCCTCCATGCGCCGCCTGGGCGGGGGCCGGATTGTCAACTCCACCAGCTCCTCGGTCCGGGACTGCCTGGACAACCTGATCCTGTCCAACACCATGCGGATGGGCGTGGTGGGCATGAGCAAGACGCTGGCCAAGGAAGTGGGCAAGGACAACATCCTGGTCAATGTGATCGGCCCCGGCCGAATCGGCACCAACCGTATTGCCAGTCTGAACGCCATGCGGGCCGAGAAGGCTGGAATTTCCGCGGCGGAATATGAAAAGGAGGACTTGAAGTCCTTCCCCATGGGCCGGTATGGGACTGTGGACGAATATGGCCGTATGGCCGCCTTCCTGTGCTCCGAGGCCAACACCTATATTTCCGGCCAGACCATTCTGGTGGACGGCGCGATGACCGGGGCCTATTGAGTTTATAGAAAATGTGCCAAATGAGAGGAGACAGAACGATGGCAAAAATTGCGGCGCGGATGAACCGGATGGCGCCGTCCGGCATCCGCAAGGTCAACGAGAAGGCGCTGGAAATGGAGCGGGCAGGGGAGCGAGTGCTCCACTTTGAGATCGGACGGCCCGACTTCGACACCCCGGAGTACATCAAACGGGCGGCGGAGCGGGCCCTGGCCGAGGGGAAGGTCCACTACACCTCCAACTTCGGCCTGATGGAGCTGCGCCAGGCCATTGCGGACAAGCTGAAGCGGGAGAACCATGTTGACTATAAGGCGTCCGAGGTGCTGGTCACTGTAGGTCTGTCCGAGGCGGTGTTCGCCGTCCTGGCCACCATTCTGGAGGAGGGAGACGAGATTCTAGTCCCCGACCCGGTGTGGCTCAACTATATCAACGTGCCCAACCTGCTGGGGGCCAAGGCCGTTGCGTACGGGCTGACTGAGGAGACCGGCTTCCAGATGGACCTGGAGGAGGTCAAGGCCAAGATCACCCCGAAAACCCGGGCCATTGTCATCATCACCCCCAATAACCCTACCGGGGGCGTGCTGTCTGAGGACGTACTCAGGGAGCTGTCTGAGATTGCGGTGCAAAACGACCTGATGGTCATCTCCGACGAGGTCTACGAGCGGCTGGTCTACGACGGGGCCAAGCACATCAGCATCGCCTCTCTGCCTGGGATGAAGGAGCGCACCTTCACCATGAACGGCATGTCTAAGGCCTACGCCATGGACGGCTGGCGGCTGGGCTATGTGGCCGCTCCTGAGGAATATATCTTGGCCATGAACAAGTTCCATCAGCACAACACCACCTGCGCCCCCAGCTTCGTTCAGGCGGCGGCCATCGCCGCCCTCAACGAGGAGGGGGACGAGGTGAAGGAGATGGTGAAGGAGTACCAGCGCCGCCGGGACTACGCCGTCAAGGCCATCAATGAGATCCCCGGCCTGCACTGTGAATGCCCCAAGGGCGCGTTCTATATCTTCATCAACTGCAAGTCCTTGAAGATGAAATCCTCTGATCTGTCCGCTTTCCTGCTGGAGGAGGCCAAAATCGCCCTGGTGCCCGGCGACGTGTTTGGCCCTGGCGGCGAGGGCTATCTGCGGATGTCCTTTGCCAACAGCTATGAAAATGTGGCCGCGGGCTGTGAACAGCTCCGCAAAGCAGTAGAAGCACTGAACTCATAAATTTTAGGAGGTTTTATTATGCGTCTGGCTACCATAAAAAAGAACGGCAGGGAAATCGCCGGAATCGTCACGCCCAAAGGAGTGTTCCCCATCGCCGCCCTCAACGCCGCCAAGGGCGCCGCCTGGAGCACCGATATGCTGTCCCTCATCCAGGCCGGTGAGGTCCCCGGCCTCACCGCCTGGTACAACAACGGCGGCAAGGCTGAGCTGGACAATCTGCCTGGCCTGGTTCCCCAGGAGGAAGTGGTCTACGCTCCCCTGTATCGCAGCCCCAAGCGCATCTTCGGCATTGGTCTGAACTACGTGGACCACGCTGGGGATATCGGCTCCGCCGCTCCCACCGGTTTCCCCGGCAGCTTCTTTAAAATGGCCGATACCCTCATCGGTCCCGGCGATGAGGTTAAGCTGCCCGCCCTGAAGGAGGCCCAGAAGACCACCGCCGAGGCGGAGCTGGGCGTCATTATGGGCAAGGACTGCCGGGACGTGTCTGAGGAGAACTGGCAGGACGCCATTGTGGGCTACACCACCATCCTGGATATGACCGAGGAGTCCATCCTCAAGGGCAACGACTTCGTAAGCGGCAACCCCCGGTATCTGTGTATCGTGAAAAACTTCCCCACGTTTTTCTCCTTCGGTCCTGAGCTGGTCACCCCCGACGAGGTGCCCGACGTGCTGAAGCTGGAGGTCCAGTCGGTTCACAATGGCCAGATCTATGCCAGGAACGTGGTGGCCAACATGACCCACCGTCCTGCCCGGCTGGTCTCCCTCCACAGCAGCATCCAGGGCTGGTACGCAGGGGATATCCTGTCCACCGGCACCCCCCGGGCCTTCCACATCCAGGACTGCGACATGGCCGAGTGCCGCATTGTCGGCCCCGACGGCTTTGAGATGCGGCCTCTGCTCAACCCCGTGGTTGACTTGAAGAAGCACCCTGAGAAGGAGTAACACAGATTCCCGCCCCAGCGGGGCGGGAATGACAAAAAAGTTTAGAATGGAGCGATTATCATGAAAGCTACCTTTGTTTTGACCCCCGCTGAGGCCCGCCGCCTGATCGCCAAGGCGGTCATTCAGACCCCTGAGTTCCAAAGGGCCTGGAAGGACGCCTACGTGCTGCTGGCCGGCGGCACTACCAACGCCTTCATCGCCCAGGAGCTGGGCTATGAGGTGGAGCCCGGCCTGTGTACCGTGGGCAGCAGCACCGACGGCCTGCTGTGTGTCACCGAGCCCTCCAGCCGCAAGAGCTTCCCCAATGTGTTTTACAAGGGCCAGCCGGTGGACAAGAAGATCGACGAGGCCCTCCAGGACTACCACGCCGACACCGTCATCATCAAGGGCGCCAACGCCTTCGACCAGGACGGCCACGTGGGGGTGATCACCTCCGGCTTCAATGGCGGCACCGTCCCCAACTTCATCGGCTACATGACCAGCAAGGGGCTGAAATGGATTTGCCCCGTGGGCTATGAGAAGATGGTCCCCAGCGTTCCCGCCGCCAGCCGCGCCCTGGGCGGGGCCAATCACATTGACATCTCCATGGGAGCTGATCCCGGTCTGTACTGTCTGTCCAGCGCCGATATCCTCACCGAGGTGGAGGCCATCAAGGCGATGTTTAACTGTGAGGCCAAGGTCGTCTGCGCCGGCGGCATCGGTGGAAATGAGGGCGCCCACTACTGGGCCGTGGACGGCGAGGAGGCCGGCGTTAAGGCCCTGGTGGACTTCCTGGAGAAGAACGTCAAGGGAGAGCCTCCCGTCCAGGGCAATAAGGGCAACTGTGCCAACTGCCGCTACCCCGGCTGCAAGTACAACGGCAAAGAACTGCCTGCATGGATGAAGAAAAAGGGCATTGAAAAGTAAGCCTCTGAGGCAACAAAAATCCCCCCCCCCCTGCATGTGTGAAATACACCTGCAGGGGGGATGACAATCTATGTAAGCGGCAATCGACAAGGTCAAGGATGCGCGGCGGACTCCAAAACGCTGGGCTGGTTCGCAATAGCCGAGCGTTTCGTTTTGCATTGTTTCTGCCACCAGTTTCTTGAATTCTGGCGTGTATTTCTTGTTTGAACCCCCGTTCGGCGTAAAAATCAGCTCACGTTTGATTCGGCATACCCTGCTGTCAACCAATGGGGTGCAGCTCACCGCGCAAGCCCTGCATTTTCTCCTGGAACGAAATGGCCGGAAACCGTTGACAACTGGGGTGCTTCCCTCATATAATGGTACTTAACCGCAGAGGGCGAGCGCTGTGGTTGAGTTATCGATTGAGGTGGAAGAGATGAAGAGCATCCGGAAAAAGATCACAGTCTGTTTAATGGCGACAGTGCTGATCGCGCTGGTCCTGGTAGGGAGCGTCAGCATCACCCTGAATTACAGAAGCACCATCGCTACAGTGGATCAGCTGATGAGCGAAACTGCGGTTTTGGCGGCGGAGCGCATCGAGCAGGAGCTGACCGCCTACAAGAATGTGGCCATGGACACCGGCCGGATCACCCAGCTGGCGAACACCTTTACGCCGCTGGAGGAAAAGCGGGCCATTATCGACGAGCGCATCCAGCTCCACGGCTTCCAGCGGGGGAACGTCATCGGCGCGGACGGCATCAGCATCTTCGACGGCAATGACTACTCCGACCGGGAGTATGTCCAGCAGGCGATGCAGGGGAATGTCTATGTCTCCGAGCCGCTGGTCAGCAAGATTACCGGCGAGCTGTCCATCATGGTGGCCGCCCCCCTCTATTCCGGCCAGGGCAAGATCGCAGGGGTGGTCTACTTTGTGCCACCGGAGACCTTCCTCAACAATATCGTCTCCTCCATCAAGCTGGGGGAGAACAGCCGGGCCTACATGATCAACAAAAACGGCGATACCATTGCCGATATCACCCTGGATACCATCACGACCCAGAACATTGAGCAGGAGGCCCAGAGCGACAAGTCCCTGAAGAGCCGGGCCGCCCTGCATGAGGCCATGCGCAGAGGGGAGAACGGCTTCGGCACGATCCAGGCGGAGGACGGCCCCCGTTTCTTGGCCTATGCCCCGGTGGGCGGCACCGACGGCTGGAGCGTGGCCGTCGCCTCGCCGAAGATCAACTTTTTGGCGGATACATATGTGGGCATCGCCATCAACATCGCGGTGATCGTCGTCTCCATCCTGGCCTCCATCGTGGTGGCGGTTAAGCTGTCCGGCAACATCAGCATCCCCATGCGGGCCTGCGCGGAGCGGATGAAGCTGCTGGTGGAGGGAGACCTGGAGTCCCCCGTGCCCCAGGCTACCGGTGAGGACGAGACGGCGGAGCTGACCCGTTCCACCGCGGAGATGGTGAAGGGCCTAAACCTGATCATCAACGATATCGGCTATCTCCTCAGCGAGATGGCCAACCAGAACTTTGATATCCAGTCCCCCCACCGGGATGCCTATGTGGGCCGGTATCAGAAGATCCTGCAGTCCATGCGTACCTTGAAGGTGTCGCTGAGCAATACCATCCGGCAGATCGACTCCTCCGCCGGACAGGTGTCCTCCGCCAGCAGCCAGGTCTCCGTGGGGGCGCAGACCCTGAGCCAGGGTTCCATGGAGCAGGCCAGCGCGGTGGAGGAGCTGGCGGCCACCATTACGGACATCTCCGCCAGTGCCCAGAAGACGGTGACCGCCGTGGAGGAGGCGGGGCAGTATGTCAACCAGGCCGGGGGCCAGCTGGGGGTCAGCATGGAGTATGTGAAGGACCTGAACACTGCCATGGAGAAGATCTCCGTATCCTCCCAGGAAATTTCGAAGATCATTGCCGCCATTGAGGACATCGCGTTCCAGACCAACATCCTGGCCCTGAACGCCGCAGTGGAGGCCGCCCGGGTGGGAGCCGCAGGCAAGGGCTTTGCGGTGGTGGCCGACGAGGTGCGCAATCTGGCCTCCAAGTCGGATGAGGCGGCCAAGGCCACCAAGGGGCTGATCGAGAACTCAATCGCCGCCGTCAACGAGGGCACTCAGGCCGCCGCGCAGGTCACCGAGGCGCTGGAGCAGACCAGTATCAGCGCCGGCCATGTGACCTCGAAGATGTCCGAGATGGTGGAGGCGGTGGAGAGCCAGACCGCCGCCATCGCCCAGGTGACCGAGGGGGTGGACCAGATCTCCGCCGTGGTGCAGACCAACAGCGCCACCGCCCAGGAGAGTGCCGCCGCCAGCGAGGAGCTCTCCGCAGAGGCCTCCAGTCTGAAGCAGCTGGTGGGCCGCTTTACCCTGGCCCGAGACTGAACCAATGAGAAAAGAGATCCGCCCTCGGGTGTGTCCAGTTAAGAAAACATTCTAAGGCGAGAGAGAAACGGTATAGCTTCGGCTATGCCGTTTCTTTCATTTTTGCCTGCTATCAAATACTTTGGACATTTCCAAAATCCCGATACCTTTGTAGTAGATATCTACCTCTTGTCTGCGGTTGATTTTGCTATGGGGATCGGTCGCTGCGTGAATGACGATCTTCTCAACGAACTCATGCAGGATACGAGGTGTCAGCTCCGGGATATCGGTATACTGGCGGACAACGGACAGAAACCTGTCAACATTGGCACTTTTGCCTTCTACTTCTTCGATTTCCTCACGGAGTATTGCAGCCTGTGTCTGCAAACCAGTCTGTTCCGCCTCATAATCGGTGGACAGCTTGTGAAAACGCTCGTCTGTCAGCTTACCACTGATGTTGTCCTCATACAACCGCTTGAAGATCATATCCAGTTCTGTAATACGCTTCTCACCCTCCGACAGCAGCTTGCGCTTTTTGGCAAGACCTTTATTGCGTTCCTTTACATCCATATCCATGACCATTTGAACGAAACGGTTTTCATGGCTTCTGGCGAAGGACACGATCTCCCGCAGATTTTGAAGGATCAATTCCTCCAGGATAACCGTTCGGATGGAGTGTGGTGTGCCACACACCTGCTTCCCTTTGCGATATCCAGAGCAGATGTAGTATTCCTGATCCTTTCGGAAGCCGGTCGCTCTGCACTGGTACAGGATCGAGCCACAATCGGCACAGTACATCATGCCAGAGAACATTCCCATTTCTCCCATCTTTGTCGGACGGCGCCGTGACTGCCGCGCCTGCTTTACAGCCTCGGCAATGGCTTCTGTCCAGATAGGTTCATGGGTATTCTCAAAGATGACCCATTCACTTTCTGGATTTTTAATTTTCTTTTTGCTCTTGTAGGACTTCTTTGTGGTCTTGAAGTTCACCGTATGCCCCAGGTACTCACGCCAGCGATCCATAATTCCTGCTATCGTGGTATTGTTCCAGCCATAGGGATCACCCTGCTTTTTTACATTACAAGGGATGCCTTTGCTTTCGTAGTAAGCGGCAGGAGTGAGGATTTTCCGCTCCCGCAGCTTTCGTGCTATCTGGGACGGTCCAAACCCATCCATAACATACAGCCCGATTTCATAGACCACATCGGCAGCCTCACGGTCGGGTATCCAATGTTTGCTGTCCTCCGGGTCCTTCATATACCCGTAGGGAGCGCTGGTTGTCAAATGTTCCCCAGCGTTTCCCTTGACCTTCATAACGGCACGGATTTTCTTGCTGGTGTCTTTCGCATACCACTCATTGAAGATCGGAAGAGCACACGTCTGAACTC
>CAJUAW010000114.1 GCA_910584605.1 uncultured Oscillospiraceae bacterium | reverse complement strand
GTTCAGACGTGTGCTCTTCCGATCTTCCCGCAGGAAGGAGATGTCATTCGTTGCGATGACGGAACCAATTATACCATTACGGACGTAAGCCTGTATGACAAGAGTTACTTCGCGGACGGTCCGGTAGGACCCCTGCCGGAAGCCACCTGTGACTGGAGCCAGTTCGACCAGCCGGAGCTGCCAAAAGGGGAAGTGCGACACTATTCCCAGCAAACCGGCGATTACATCTTCATCCGCAACTTATACGAAACCCGCCGAATGCTCTACAGTCTCTATAACGCCATGGGAGAGGACGAGTGGATCATGCAGAGCGGCAGCCCGAGGATGCGGGGGGATGGAACGCCCTGGGTCCACATCCATCTAACCCTGCCGGCAGATATGGAAACCGCCCCCTTCTGGCCCTGGCGGGAAGAGGCTGTACCAGAGGTACTCCACTCCTGTCCCGGCGGAGATTATTACCTAGAGGTCTGGGACGTATTCAAAAACGGCAAGTTCATTCGGACGGAATATCATCTGCGCTGAAATACAGCGCACAATACCGGGCGGTGTGCCAGCAGGCGCACCGCCTCTCCTATTGGCGGAAAGCGCATATCCCATGCGGGATATGTGCTTTTCTTATACAAAATTTCAGAGGAGGAACACCATGAAGCGAAAACTCTTAGCCCTGCTCCTGACGCTGCTGACAGTGTTGGGGATGTTCCCGGCCACAGCCCTGGCGGCTTCCAGCGAGGAGGAGGCCCTGGGCGAGATCGACATCTATTCGGACGGTACTGCTCTTGATTACCTGTCTATCAACGGTGCCGCCCGCTCCCAAAAGTATACATACTACAATTTTACCGATAAGGATGGCAATATCAACGAAATACCGTGCTATTGTGTTAACCCCAACACGGCGGGTGTCCCGCAGACAGTCCCCGCTGGTACCGGCATCGAATATCTGGCCAACCAGAAATGTACAGATACCAAGGTGCTGGGCATCGTGGCCTCCGGCTATCCCCATGTGGCGCTGGATAAGCTGGGGCTGAACAGTAAGTACGAAGCCTACTACGCCACCAAGATGGCGTTATGGTGCCATCTGCTGTCCAACTGGAGCGTCTATGACCTGAAGGTCAACCCCGCCTGCTCCGACCAGGCGGCGGCCCAGCGGGTGCTGAAGGCTGCGAAAGACATCTACCAGACCGGCATGTACTGGACCAAGCCCCTCAGCCCCAAGCTGACCGCCACCCCCGACCAGCCCAACCCCTATCCCGTCACCATTGACGGCAAAGGGTATATGCAGCAGGTCTATCAGGTGGTGAGCGAAACCTGGGTGGACGGCGGCTGGCTGCATGTGCAGTTTGCCGACTCTTCTTCCGTTCCCACCGGCACACGGATCATTGACAAGGACGGAAATGACTGTACCCAGATCAGCTGTATGGAAAGTACCGGCAACGGCTTTGCCGGACAGTTCACCATCCTGATCCCCCAGGAGTCCATGGACGAGGGAGACGGCAGCGTCCAGGTGGAGATTTCCGGCATAGGCCACAACTACGCCATCTTCTACGCCACCTGCGCCGAGACGGACAAGTACGGCAATCTCCAGAAGTATATGGCTGATACAGATCCCCGGCACCCTATCAAGGTGGACGTGATTGCCAGCTACAGCAAGAATCCCCCTCCCCCGGACAATCCCCCACCCGAAAATCCTCCGCCTGAGATTACTCCTCCGGGCGACCTCCTGATCATCAAGCGGGATGCCGGGACACTGGATCTGCTGGACGGGGCCATCTTCGAGGTTGTCGGCCCCAACGGCGACACCATCGGCTCCTTCTCCTCGGTGGGCGGCGAGGTTTCCGTCCCCAATCTGGAGCCCGGAAATTACACGGTTTATGAGCGTGTACCGCCCAAATACTACCTTCTCAGCGATGAGCCCGCCCGGAACGTGACGGTGAAGACGGGCGAAACCGCCACCCTCACCTATGACAATGAGCCCTTCGGCAGTCTGCGGATCGAGAAGGTCAGCGATACCGGCGACAGGCTGCCGGGTGTAACCATCCAGATCAAGCACATCGAATCCGGCAGGACCTACACCGGCCAGACAGAGGAATCCGGCGCTATCGAGTTTACGGAGCTGAAGCCCGGCGCATACGAGGTGCGCGAGATCGCCGGCATCAAGGGCTGGCAGCTGGACCCGGACAGCGTCAAGACTGTGACCGTGGTCACCGGCGAAACCTCCACCGTCACCTTCGTCAACAAGGAGCTTCCCGGCCTGCGGATCATCAAGTACGACAGCAGCAACAAGGAAGTGCTGTCCGGCGTTACCTTCGAGATCTGGCGGGACGGCGAATCCCTGGGCAGCTTTGAGACTGGCGAGCTGGGCGAGATCCTGCTTACCGCCCTGACCCCCGGCACATACGTGGTGCAGGAAAAGTTTGTGGGTGATGAACATATCATCGACAGCACTCCCCAGCAGGTGGAACTCCGCGCCGGGGATGGGATCAAGCAGCTCGTCTTCTACAATGACAAGAAGCCCGGCATGAAGCTGGTCAAGGTGGACGCCAGCGATCCCTCCAGGGTCATTCCCAACGCCAAGTTTGAGATCAAGTCCGTGGACGGCAGCTTCGGCCCGGAGGAATACATCACGGATGAACACGGCGAGATCGACCTGAGCAAGCTGCCTCCGGGCGCGTATGTGGTGACGGAGATCTCCTGCCCCGGCTACATCATAGACGAGGCCCAGCGGATCATCCAGCTGGACGGCAATGAGACGGCAAGATTTGTGTTCACCAATCACATCAAGCCGTCCCTGCGGCTTATCAAGAAAAGCTCGGATGGTTCGCCCCTGGGCGGCGTACATTTCCGTATCGCCAAGATTGAGGACGGAACCCGGTATCTGGACCGCATCACCAACGACCAGGGCGAGATTTTGATTTCCGACTTGGAGCCGGGTGTGTATTCTGTGCGTGAAACCGCCACGACCTCCAATCACATCATCGACATTCGGGAGTACCACGTGGAGCTGTTCCCCGGCAAGACTTCCGAGATCACCATTGAGAACCAGAAGCGGCCCAATCTCATCGTTTACAAGCACGATGCCGATACCGGCGAACCCATTCCCAACACGGTTTTTACTG
The DNA here is from genome assembly GCA_910584605.1 of uncultured Oscillospiraceae bacterium. Lineage (GTDB taxonomy): Bacteria > Bacillota > Clostridia > Oscillospirales > Oscillospiraceae > Lawsonibacter. The sequence goes on along the minus strand of CAJUAW010000114.1, from coordinate 5,834 downwards.
TCCGGGCTGCGGATGGTCACAGCGTGGATGAGATTAAGACCGACGCCAACGGCAGGGCGGAGCTGAAGAATCTGCTGCCCGGCGTGTACGAGGTCAGCGAGAAATCTGTTCCCGCGCCCTGGCTGCAGGATGCTCCGGCCCAGATGGTGACGCTCTATCCCAACCGGGACCACACCCTCTACTTCAAGAACCACAAGAAGCCTACTCTGACGGTGAACAAGGTGGACAGCGTGACCGGCAGTCCCATCAAGGGGGCGAAGTTCGAGGTATGGTACGGCAGCAACAATACCACCACCGGCGAGCTGAACAGCCTCGGCACGTACTTCTCGGACGCAAACGGTCAGTTTATCCTGGACCTGCTTCGGGACGGCTGGTACAAAGTGACTGAGCTGGAACCCGCAGCCGGTTTCACCATCAAGGAACCGGCTACCCAGGAGTTTTATATCAAGGGCGGCGAGAGCAAAACCATCACCTTTGAGAATGTGCCGCTCAACGCAATAGCGGTTGAGAAGTACGACAGCGTGACCGGCGAGGCCCTCCCCGGCTGTACCTTCCAGCTCCGCTATCTGGCCGGGGCATCCGGCACAGGCGGGAACGTCATCGGTACGAAGGTGACAGGGAAAAACGGCACCGCCCTCTGGACAGGTTTGAAACCCGGAACGTATATTTTGGAGGAGGTCGATCCGGCGGACGGCTACTCCATTATCCAGTCCTCTGAAACCATTCTGCTGGCAGATAACGGCGAACAGAGCGTTGTTACCGTCAGGTTCACCAATGCTCCGGATGGGATGCTCCTGATCCGGAAGGTCTGCTCCGTCAACCCCTCCGTCACCCTCCAGAACGCTGAGTTCAAGATCATCTATGCGGACGGAACGGTAATAGGCGACAGCAATGGCATTTTTAGGACAGATGAGAACGGCGAGATCAGGATCACCGGCCTGAAGCCCGGAAAGAGCGTGGTCGTGACCGAGACACAGGCTCCTGCCGGTTTCATCCTCGATACCCAGTCCCAGACCGTCCAGGTGAAGGAAGGTAAAACCGTCTCCCTGACGTTCAAAAATCAGCCAAAGGGGGCTATCATCGTTCAAAAGCGGGACAGCGATACCAACGCGCCCCTTCCCGGCGCTGAGTTCCGCATCACTACCGCCGCCGGCTGCGAGGTGGGCCTGGACGGTGTGATCGGCACGTCCACTCTGACCTCCAACGGCATCTTCACCACGGACGCCCAAGGAGAAATCAGGATCACCAATCTGGCTCCCGGCGCATACGTTTTGACGGAGATCAAAGCTCCGGCAGGGTATGTGATGGATTCCCCCAGCACCAACGTGGTCATTGGCGCTAATGGCGATACGCAAACGGTTATCGTCACAAACACCAAAAAGGGCGGCCTGATAATCGAGAAGTACGATTCTGTGACCAGGCAGCCCCTCGTTGGCGCGCAGTTCAAAGTGACCACCGCCAGCGGCGAGCTGGTACCGGACAATGAGGGGCTCACCAGCAGCAACGGCCTCTACACCACCGACCGCAACGGGCAGATCGTCCTCTCCAAGCTGCTGCCCGGCACGTATGTCGTTGCAGAGGAAAAGGCTCCGGATAATTACCGTAAGGACCCCACGCCCCAGACGGTGGTGGTCAATGCTGGGGACACGCAGACTCTCAGATTTTATGACGATCCCCTCTGTACGCTGACCATCCTGAAGCGGGATGCTGTGACCAAGAAGCCCCTGGCGGGAGCCGCCTTCACCGTTCGGGACAGCGAGGGTAAAGCTGTCGGCCCCAACAACGGCAGCTACGTCACCGGCTCGGACGGTACGGCGACTGTCACTGGTCTGGAGCCCAACGCCACCATTGTGGTATCGGAATCCAAGGCCCCGACAGGGTATATCCTGGATCAGACCCCGAAGAATATCGTGGTTCGCTCTGGCGCTGCCAACTCCCTGACCTTTGACAACGAGCCTGCAACAACGCTCATTATCCAGAAGTTTATTGAAGGTACGGAAAATGAGCCCCTGTCCGGCGTGGCGTTCAAGGTCACGGACGGCAGCGGCGCGGCAGTCGGCCCTGATGATGGGACCTACTACACCGACAAGGCCGGAGAGATCGTTCTGAGCGGCCTGGAGCCCGGAACCACCGTCAAGGCACGTGAGATCAAGACGGTGGAGGGCTTTGTGCTGGATGGCACTCCCCAGGACATTCTCATCAAAGGCGGGGAGGTCCAGCGCCTGACCTTCTGGAACAAGCGTGATAACTCCCTGACCATCCTGAAGCAGAGTACCGACAAGACCCCGCTGACCGGCGCGATATTCCACGTAACTGACGAGGACGGCGCGGCTATCGGCACAAACAATGGCCGCTACACCAGCGACCGCAACGGGCTCATCACCATTACCGGCCTCCAGCCGGGGCAGATCCTCATCGTCACCGAGGAGAAGGCCCCCAACGGATATGTGCGGGATATGACTCCCAAGACCATCAAGATCAAGCAGGGCGTGGCCAACAGCCTGATCTTTGAAAATGCCCGCGCGGGAAGCTTGGTCATCAACAAACGCAGCTCTGTGGACAAGAAGACCCCGCTGGAGGGCGTGACGTTCAAAATCACCACCACCAGCGGCGAGTTCCTGCCGGACGAAAACGGAAAGATCAGCTCCAACGGTCTGTACTATACCGATGAGAACGGCCAGATCATCCTCAACGGCATCGTGGGTACGCTGGTGATAACCGAGCAGCAGACCATTGACGGTTACACCATCCACGAGGCCAACCGGACGCAGACGGTGGAGGTCAAGCCGGATGATACGCAGACACTTTATTTTTATAACGATCCCCTGTGCAGCCTGACCATAACAAAAGTGGATTCCGTCACCGGAAAACCTGTTCCGAACACGGAGTTCACAGTCAAGTACAGCAATGGCGTCCTCATTGGGAAATACACCACCGGAAAAGACGGTACGGTTACGGTGACCGGCCTCCAACCCGGCAGCACTGTCGTGGTCACAGAGACGAAGGTTCCTAATGGGTATGTGCTGAACCCGACTCCGCAGATCATCGTGGTAAATAATGGGACGGGCAACTCTCTGACCAGCGGCAGCGGCTCCACTGGTTCCGGCAGCGGGACAGGCGGCAATGGCGGCAACAACCTGGATTTTGAAAATGATCCCACGACCACGCTCACGATCCAGAAGTTCGTGGACGGAACAGAGAACCAGCCCCTGAAGGGCGTGGAGTTCCTGGTCACGGACGGCACAGGCGCTGTGGTAGGACCCAATAACGGCTACTACACCACGGACAAGGACGGCCGCATCACCATCCCCAACCTGGAGCCGGGTACGACTATTACCGCGCGGGAGACAAAGACGCTGGATGGCTACATCCTCAATCCCACGCCCCAGACCATTACCATCAAGACCGGCGAGGGCCAGACAATGACCTTCTGGAACAAGAAGGCCGGAGGGCTCATCGTCAACAAGGTGGACGCTCTGACGAAGAAGCCTTTGGCAGGTGTGAAGTTCAAGATCACCTATGCGGACGGCAGAAATGTGGATATGGATGGCGGAAAAATTTCTTCTAACGGACTGTATACCACGGATGCCCTGGGCCAGATCAAGATTCTGGGCATCACCGGCACTGTCATCGTAGAGGAGATCGAGACGCTGCCCGGCTACACCATCGACCCCAATACCAGGAGCCAGACGGTGGTGGTCAATGCCAACGATACCCAGACGCTTACCTTTATCAATGCCTCTGTCGGCGGACTGGAGCTTATCAAGGTATCCTCCAGCGACAAGTCCCGGCGGATCACCGGCGTCACCTTTGAGATCCGGAAGATGGACGGCGCTCTGGTGAATACTGTGACCACCGGCGATAATGGCCGCGTCCATGTGCCGCTGGATGCCGGAGACTACTACGCGGTGGAGATCGAAGCGGCGGACGGCTTCAAGATCGACAGCACGCCCCACTATTTCACCATCAAGGACAATGAGACAACGACCTTGACTGTTACCAACGCCCCCTTCTCCGGGATCATCATCCATAAGGTGAACAGCGTCACCGGCGAGGGGATCTACGATGTGAAGTTCCTGCTCTACGATCAGAACAAGAACCCCATCGGGGAGTATTCCACCGACAACGAGGGCTACATCTATATAGATGACCTCACTGTTCAGGGCAAGGGTAAGCTGTTCATCCGCGAGCTGGAAGCAGCCCCCGGCTACGAGCTGGACAAGGAGTACAAGACCATCTATGTCCAGCCCGGTAAAACGGTGGAGATCGAGTGGAAGAATGTTCCCATCACGGGCCAGTTCCAGGTCTATAAGTACGCCGCTGAGTACAACGAGGTCACCGGCACGCCCGCCGGCGCTCCGCTGAAGGGCGCGGTGTATGAGATCAGCGAAGTCCGCAGCGGCAAGGTGGTTGATTACATCACCACGGATGCCAGAGGCGTGGCGGCCTCCAAGCCCCTGCCCCTGGGACGATATAAGATCGTGGAGGTCACAGCGCCGCCTTACTGGAAGCTCAGCGGAACGGCTTTCGATGAGACGCTGGAATACTCCGGCCAGATCATCAAGGTGTCCGACTACGACAAGCCCTCCAACCTGGGCGTGACCATCACCAAACGGGGCAACGCCGAGGTGCTGGCGGGAAGCCAGATGCGCTATGACTTCACGGTGGCCAACACCAGCAACGTGCCGCTGGAAAACTTCTTCTGGCACGACCGTATCCCCACCGATGCGGCCACAGCCATGCTGCTGACCACCGGAACCTACAGTGCGCGGCTCAATTACCGCATCCTCTACAAGACCAGCTCCGGCGGCGACTATCAGGTGCTGGCCTCCAATCTGGCCAGCACCAGCAGCTATGCCTTCAACCTTAACGCCATTCCCACCCAGGCGGGAGAGAAGGTCACGGAGATCTATTTTGACTTCGGCAAAGTGCCCGTGGGCTTCCAGTCCACCACCAGCCCCACGCTGAGCGTGGTGGTCAGCGGCAATATCGCCAACGGCTACCAGCTGATAAACCGGGCCGACGCGGGCGGTAAGTACCAGGGTACATGGCAGACCGCCCAGGGATATTGGGTCACCATTGTCCGCAAGCTCAATACATCTACACCTAAGCTGCCCAAAACAGGCTATTAAGTACACCGGGACGGCTCCTGAAAAGGGGCCGTCCCAAACTATACCAAAACTGGAGGTGACTCTTTTGCAGACTCATTCCGAACCCGTGGCGACTGTACTGGACCGGACATCGCTTTTGATCGAACACGACCCTCACAGCCATCAATTCCAGCATTTGACGGAGCAGATGCTCATCGTTTTTTCCGCTGCTGGCGTGATCCCCGCCCTGGCCCGGCTGGAAGCTCAGCGATATGCCGCCCTGGCTGCTCTGCATGATATTGGGAAAAAGAATATCCCGGCAGCGATCTTAAACAAGCCCGGCACGCTGACGGCGGAGGAGTTCAACATCGTGAAGACGCATACCATCCAGGGTTGCAAGCTGCTGGAGGCCATCCCGGCATTGCGGCAATGTGACGATTTCTCTTCCGCCTGCGATGTCTGTCTCCACCATCACGAACGCTGGGACGGCAGGGGCTATCCGGACGGACTGGCGGGCAGGCATATCGCCCCGTGGGTGCATGTTGTGGGGCTGGCCGACGCTTTCGACGCCCTGACCCACCCCCGGGCCTACAAGCCCACCTACACCCCGGCCCAGGCCAGAGGAATGATCCTCTCCGGCGCCTGCGGTGCGTTTGACCCCAATATGCTGGAGTGCTTCGGGCAGCATATCCTGTCAACGCCAATTTGAAATTGTAAGAAAACGCCGAAGAAATTTTGTAGTTT
>CAJUAW010000113.1 GCA_910584605.1 uncultured Oscillospiraceae bacterium | reverse complement strand
GAGATCGAGCCCTTCGGCGGCGCGGCCACCTGCATCGGCGGCTGCATCCGGGACCCCCTGTCCGGTCGGGTGTACGTCCATCAGGCCATGCGCTTCACCGGCGCGGGGGACCCCCGTACCCCCTTTGACCAGACCCTGGAGGGCAAGCTCCCCCAGCGCAAGCTGTGCCAGACGGCGGCAGCGGGGTACTCCTCCTACGGCAACCAGATCGGCCTTGCCACCGGACACGTGGCCGAGGTCTACCACGAGGGCTATATCGCCAAACGGCTGGAGTGCGGCGCTGTGGTGGGCGCGGCCCCGGCGGAGAATGTGCGCCGGGAGCGGCCCGCGCCGGGGGATGTGGTCATCCTCCTGGGGGGCCGCACCGGACGGGACGGCATCGGCGGGGCCACCGGCTCCTCCAAGAGCCACAACAAGAAATCCCTGACCACCATGGCCTCCGAGGTCCAGAAGGGCAACGCCCCTGAGGAGCGGAAGATCCAGCGGCTGTTCCGGGACGGCGAGGTCACCCGGCTCATCAAGCGGTGCAATGATTTCGGCGCGGGGGGCGTGTCGGTGGCCATCGGCGAGCTGGCCGACGGCCTGGAGATCGACCTGGACGCCGTGCGCAAGAAGTACGACGGCCTGGACGGCACCGAGCTGGCCATCTCCGAGAGCCAGGAGCGTATGGCGGTGGTGGTGGCTCCCGAGGACGCGGACAAATTCATCGCTGCCGCTGAGAAGGAGAACCTGGAAGCCTATCAGGTGGCCGTGGTCACCGAGTCCCCCCGGATGGTGATGCGCTGGAAGGGCCAGAAAATCGCCGACCTGAGCCGGGAATTTCTGAACACCAACGGCGCGGTGAAGCATGCAGCGGTGTCCGTAGATAAAAAGGACCGCTCCGCCTTTGGGCAGGAGCCCTTCAAAACCCTGCGGGAGATGGCCTCCAGTCTCAAATGCGCCTCCCGCCGGGGGCTGACCGAGCGGTTCGACGGCTCCATCGGGGCGGGTTCCGTCCTCATGCCCTTCGGCGGCAAATATCAGTCCACCCCCGCCCAGGCCATGGCGGCCCTGCTGCCCGTCCTGCCGGGGCAGGAGACCGACCAGGCCAGCGTCATGGCCTGGGGCTGCGACCCGGACGCCCTGTCCGTAGACCCCTATGTGGGGGCCTATCAGGCCGTTACCAACTCCATCGCCAAGCTGGTGGCCTCCGGCGCGGACTATAAAAACGTGTACCTCACCTTGCAGGAATTTTTTGAGAAGCTCCGGGACGAACCGGCGCGCTGGGGCAAGCCCTTCGCCGCCCTGCTGGGGGCGCTGGACGCTCAGATGGACTACGCCGCCGCCGCCATTGGCGGGAAGGATTCCATGTCCGGCTCCTTCCTGGACAAGGACGTTCCCCCCACCCTCATTTCCTTTGCGATCGCACCCGTCAAGGCCGGGGAGATCATCACCCCCGAGTTCAAAGAGGCGGGACATCCGGTATATTTGTTCCTGGGCGATGGCACGGCGGAGGGACAGAAGGCCGCCTGGGAGGAATTCCACGCCCTATGTCAGGCCGGTAAGGTGAGAGCCGCCTGGGCGGCGGAAAACGGCGAGGCCGAAGGGGTCATGAAGATGTCGTTTGGCAACCGCGTCGGTTTTACGAATGGCGAAGAAGAGTTGGCCTGGGATCTGCCCAACCCCGGCGCAATCGTGGCAGAGCTTACCGAAGCGGTCCCGGAGAGTCCCCGGGCGATCCAAATCGGAACGACCACCGCTGAGCCCGTTATCAACATCGTACACGACTCCGCGCCGGTCGACGAGCTGCTGGCCCTCAACGAGGGTGTGCTGGAGGCGGTCTACCCCACCAGGGCGGGAACTTCTGAGACGGTCCAGTCCATTTCCTGGGACAAGCGCTCCCCGGCGGTCTGCAAGCACAGGGCGGCCCGCCCCAAGGCGGTGATCCCCGCCTTCCCAGGCACCAACTGCGAGTATGACACCGCCCGCGCCTGCATCCGCGCCGGCATCGACCCGGAGATTGTGGTGGTGCGCAACCTGACCACCGACTTCCTGGCCCAGTCCGCCCAGGCCCTGGAGGATGCCATCCGGGGGGCGCAGATGGTGATCCTCCCCGGCGGCTTCTCCGGCGGCGACGAACCGGAGGGGTCCGGGAAGTTTATCGCCTCCTTCCTCCGCCATCCCGCCCTCAGCGACGCCATTATGGATCTGCTGAAACACCGGGACGGCCTGATGCTGGGCATCTGCAACGGCTTCCAGGCCCTGGTGAAGCTGGGGCTGGTCCCCTTCGGTGAGATCAGGCCCATGGACGGCACTTGCCCCACCCTGACCTACAACCTCATCGGCCGCCACCAGAGCCGGTATGTCACCACCCGGGTCGCCTCGGTCCAGTCCCCCTGGATGCTCAAATGCCAGGTGGGCGACCTGCACGCCATCCCCATCTCCCACGGCGAGGGCCGTTTTGTGGCCCCGTCGGAGGTCATCTCCAGCCTGATTGCCAGCGGTCAGGTGGGCACCCAGTACGTGGACGCCAGCGGCCAGCCCACAATGGACATCCTGTCCAACCCCAACGGCTCGATGGAGGCCATCGAGGGCATCTTCTCCCCCGACGGACGGGTCTTTGGCAAGATGGGACACCTGGAGCGCCGGGGGCCGTATGTGGCGGTCAATATCCCCGGTGAAAAGCACATGCCCCTGTTCGAAAGCGGCGCGGAGTACTTCAAATAAGCCGCCGTGGCCGGGAAAAAATCTCCCGCTTCCCTGGAGCGGAAAAAGCTCCGGGAGAAGCGGGAGCGGGCCAGCGCACTGGCCGCACAGTCCAGCGTCAAGGCGGACAAAAAACAGGCCTGGTGGTGCCAGAAAAAGAGAGGGGCAACCTATGACCACCTGCCCTCCAGCCAGCGGAAGAAGGCGAAGCGGGCGGAGCAGGAGATCGCGGGCAGTTCGGTTCGGTCTCCGGGAGTGAAAAGCCAGGCTATCGCCACTGTCATCAGTGGACTGGTATCATTTGGTCTGGTTATCTACTACTATCGACAGCTCCATTACTGGTTTCTGGCGGGTCCTGATACCCTCTATCAGCAGTATGGCTCCTCCAGCCAGATCGTCGCCTGCCTTGTGCTCATACCGGATATCTGCCTTTTCAATATGGTGCTGGACACGGTGTTTTCCGCGATACGGGACTGGTCTCAGGGAGAAAAGGACTTCCGCGGCATTCGAGCGGAGCTGAAAGGATGTCTGCCCTTTACCGTGATCGCTCTGGCGCTCCTCCACTCCCTGGTGCTGGCCTCCTGCCTCAGCCGGACGGAGGCCACCCCCGCCGGCGTGTCCACCTATGTCCTGGGTGTCCGGACCAGCTGGCACTCCTATCAGGAGCTGGAGGAATCGGACCGCTACCGCACCTCAGTCACCACTCGCACCGGACATTTGATCCGCTACACCCGGAACTATACGCTGCGCTTTCAGGACGGCTATGAGATTGACCTAGAGGACCTGGACAAATACTGCATGGGCCGGGAGCAGTACAATGAGCTCTACAGACTTGTGGCCCCCTATTTTCGGGATTAAAATTGCCCCCTCCGGGCCTGCGCCTGGAGGGGGAAAAAGAAAAAAGAATTTTTTCCAAAAAACAGTTGACAACCAGGAGGAAATCCGCTATACTATTCCTTGCCCTGTTCGAGGGGCGTGACACGGCGGCATAGCTCAGTTGGCTAGAGCACTCGGTTCATACCCGGGGTGTCACTGGTTCAAATCCAGTTGCCGCTACCAAAAATTACGGACAAACTGTCCGTTTCCATATTTGAAAACGGCCCGGTGGTCAAGCGGTTAAGACTCCGCCCTTTCACGGCGGCAACACGGGTTCGAGTCCCGTCCGGGTCACCACCTTTCTCCGCCGTTTCCATATGGAGGCATAGCTCAGCCGGTAGAGCGCTCGCCTCACACGCGAGAGGTCACAGATTCGAGTTCTGTTGTCTCCACCAAAAATCCCCTAGAGCCGCAAGGCTTTAGGGGATTTAATTTTTTCAATATTTTTGCTATTGATCGTAACGTGTTAGTAACGCAAAAGCTTGTTGATTTTCCGCCGCAAACCGCCTGCCCCGCAGCCAGCTGCTGGCCTACGGCGAGTACCGGGTCCTCCAGCAGGTGTTGCCCAGCGGCACTCCCCTGGTGGTAAGGAGGAAGCACTTAATGAACTACGAAACCATCAAGAAGAGCTACGACCGAAAGCTCTGGAGCGCCGCCATGGTGCGGACTGCTGTGAAGAAGGGCGTTATCACGCCGGAGCAGTTCCAGCAGATCACGGGGGATGCTTACGCCTGATCTGCTTGACACTCCCCACGGCTAAAGCCAGGGGTTTTACGGCGCACTTGATAGCGAGACAGCGGAAACGAAAAATCTCCAAGAAAAGGAAAACCGGGGATTACTCCCCGGCTCCGCCCTTTTTCATAAAGTCCGCCACACGGCCCAACAGGTCCAGCAATTCCTCTTTGGTGTAGGACTGTTTTCCGCTGGCCTGGACGGTCTGGCTCAACTCATCCAGTGTGTGCAAAATGACTTCTTGAATCTCTTTCTCTTTAAGCATCCTTGTTCTCCTCCTCCACGTATTCCATGATGTCCCCCGGCTGGCAACCTAGGGCCGCACAAAGTGCAGAAATGGAATCTGTTGTGACATTTTTTCCCTCACGCAATTTTTGAAGTGTGGTTTCGGTGATAATGTGTTCCTTTCGTATTTTGTAGGTAGTCAGGCCCTTTTCTTTCATAAGCGCAAATAGCTTATCGTATTTCATAGACAACTGTGCTGCTCCTCCTTCCATGTGATAGTATACCACTCTATATGCTACTTATCAAGTGTATATATTATACGGCTTTAAAGCAGCATGTTTGTGTAATGTGTCAACGGGAATGCTGCTCAAAAGTGGTACGATGAATTTACCCCTCAGACAGAGGGGACAGAAGTGTGCGCTGTTACATAAGGGGGTTGGCCCACCGTGATTGCCCCGACGCGAGACTTAATAGGAATGCAATCGGTATAATCACTATGCTGAAAACCAACGTGATCAAAAAGCTGAGCAACGCGGTGGTGGTGAGCTGAATGGCCGGTCCCATTGCCTTCCCGCCGGGCTGTATGGTATAATGGCAAAAAGGGAGGGGATTTCATGTCTGGATGGGAAAAGGTTCGAAAGGCACTGTTTGGAGATCCAAACGCAAAGCAGATGCGCCTGTCGGCCCAACACCAGATCGGTCTTCCGGGGCTTGCTTTTGACGAGTTCGTTATAGCAGAGATCCAGCCGGAACAGAAGCAACTGCTCATTACCCAGTCCGGCGGCAAAAAGGATACCTTCATCCTGCGCCTGTCTCAAATCCATAAAATAGCACTTTTGGATGTAGAGCTGGATGTTGTCAAAGCGAATTCCCCCATTGCCCACGGTATGCTGTGGGGACTGGTGGGGGGGAGAAACAGCGATATCCTGGCTGCGATGACCTGGCGGCCCACCCGGACAGAACAGGAGATGCGCCGGGGGCTGATCTGGATCGAATACGATAATTCCAGAGCCTCATATAACGACCCGGGGATCGTCCTGTACCCCATAGGCAGCGACGTTGGAGAGAGATTCGCGGAAGCGCTCTGTTTCTTCGCGGGAATAGACGGGCCAACTATCTTAAAGCCTGAAGAGGGGCCAACCACCACATATCTTTAAGCCGTCAATCACCCCACGCCTAAAGGCAGGGGTATCTGCGGCCAGGATTCGATGATAAAATATTGCAACCTCCCCTGAATTGGCAGGGCGAGAAGAGCCATTAAAGCTGTAAACGCAGTAAAAGCACTGCGCTTACAGCCCTTTAATTTTTTAGAAGGGATCGATCTCATGCCAAATGTAGAAGAAGTTGCAAGACTCAGGGTAAGCATCACCGGCGCGACCGAAGCACAGATCCAGCGGCTGGAGGAGCAGATCAATGCCCTGGAGGAACAGATGCTGAAAAAGGTCACAGCGGAAGGAAATTCTACCACTGGCACCTACCGGCCCTTCGGCCTGGATTGCTCCGGGTTTGCCGATTGGGTATTTTACAATATCTCAGGCGGCAGTTACATCCTGGGCCACGGCGGGGGCGCTCATGCACAGCATATCTACTGCACCCCTATCACCTGGGCTGAGGCCCAGCCCGGCGACCTGGTTTTCTATCCTGGCGATACCCATGTTGGCATCGTAGGCGGCTGGGATGAAAGCGGCAATATTCAGATTATCCACTGTACCAGCAGCTACAACAACGTGGTCATTACCGGGAAAGCCGGTTTTGCCACCATAGGCAGGCCAATGTACTACAGCTCATAAAATGAAATCTCACGGTGAGACACGAATCTTGTCCAGAATCGAATCCCACCGTGTGAATTATTTGATCCAGAAATTGCAGTAAAATTACCTTCTAATTGCAAATATCCGCTGAACAGCTTTTATAAACTGTTTGACTTACTACTGAGCAAACTGAAAAATATCTGGATAGAGTGTCTGGACTGCTTCAAACCATTCAATGTAAATATCCAAATTACCATAAGGCCCTATTTCGAGTTGGTCAACAGTATATGAAGTTTCAGAGGACATCGTAACAGGGAATTGTAATACATATTTTCCATATTCTAAATCAACTGGAAAATACATTCCAGCATAAGCTGAATCTTCATCATATGCCTTTAGAAACAGCAGATAACTTTCACCAATATTCATTGGGAGGTAGCCATCTTGTGTCCAAAGTACAGACCCTGAATCGGTAGTATAGCACTCCTCAGTAATCAGAATGTTATCTCCCTCAGAAACATAGCCAGACAAGACTTGTGATACTGTACCAGAGGTCTTAGTATATCCAGAGGCTACATTTCCATCTGAGTATTTGTTTAGCACATTTTCTTGGCTTTCAGGGGTAAATACAACAATTAAATCGCTAATTTCCGGAAGGTCATCTGCGGATTCAGTTAAAGAGAATCGACTTGCAATCACTCGATTAATCTCTACATTATTTGTTTTTGCACATCCAACCATCAAAACGTTTAAAGCTAAAAGAACTACAATAAAAGGTATGTATTTCTTCATATTCATGCCCCCCATTTCGCAATTAGATTGTTTTTATCATGTCGTGTTACAAATCCAGTCTCGCAGTTGCTTGAATTTGTCTGCATGATTGCAGGTTCTCTACAGCCAACAGCTGTTGGATGGCACAATAACAGTGCATGACCTAATTCATGAGCCACAACCATATACCTGTTTCTATCTGATTCAGAAGAAAGTCTAGGAAACACTCTCCGCCATGTGCAGTATGTCCGTATAGCTGAATAAGCCGCTGATATCAAACTGAATATTTTGCTCTGCGTCAATCCAGACAATTGTATTGAAGTGTCCAGGAATTTTAGCTTCACCAAACACCCCCTTCATATGATTGACTTCAATATCATATATATTCGAGTTTTCTGTTTCAAAGGCACTGGCTGCCCCCTGAGCCATATAGATATAAGTAAAGTCAATGAAATCCCCGGCCTCATTTTCATAGGTCACAGTCGTCAATTCAGGGAATTCAATGCGTTCGGTCTCTACAAATCCCTCCGGCAACTCTACAATCTCAAATTGCGGCATTTCGCCAGAAATATTTTCTCCTGCAAAACGATATATCATATAGGTGTCGTACCACTCCGTGATCCACCGCACAAAGGCGGCCCTCGCCGCCGGGCTGCTGACCATGACAGTCCCAAATCCCAGGGAGATAATGAGCAAGACTACAGCTACTCTTTGAGCAATAGTCTTCCATACCGGCCTGGCCTTCCTGCGCGCCCACCCTAACGGGTCTTTCAACATCAGCTTCATTTGACGTTGGTGACGAGCTGACGGCTGAAAAACAAGAGTACAGTCCCGTTCCATGGCCTCGCATTCCAATTTTATGGAATCAATCAGGGCACGTTTTATCAGGGCGTCTAATTCCTGATCTGTCATGTATGTAACCCCTCCTTCTCCACCAGTTTCCTCAATAGCTCACGTCCCCGACTGGCTCGTGAGCTTACCGCCGTTTCAGAAATACCCAGTTGTTTAGCTATCTCCTTGTCAGTGTATCCAATCAAAATCTTCATTTCCAGTACGGTACGGTATTTCTCTGGTAAGTTTCCGAACAATTTTACTAGCTCATTATACCCTGTCGTATGGTCGGCACTTTTTTCAACCCCGTTCCACTCCTTCAGCGGTACGGTCTTACTCCTTTTTCGCAGAATCATAAGAGCTTCGTTCTTCACTATAGAAATGATCCAGAAGGGCAATTCCTCACAAGGAATCTCATAAATTTTTTCAAAGTGTCGGATAATTTGGAGAAACGCATTTTGAACGGCATCTTCCGCATCGTGCTGACTTCCCAATATACGCAAGGCGATCATTTCCATCTTTTTGTGGTACTGCTCATATACAGCAACGAATTTCCGCTTATCGTCCTCACTCTCTAAAGCGGCAAGGAAAAATGCCAACATAGTATCACCTGCCTGTGCGACAATTATTTTTTTATCATAGCATAACTGTATTATGATTGTCCAGCTATTGCAAACGTTGTAACATAAACACAGAGCAAATATATTTGGTTAAAAACAAATCTCACGGTGAGACATGAATCTTATCAAAAAATTTAAAATTCTACTCCCAATTTTCATCCGTGTTTAGGATGTATAATCTTTGAACCATGAATGGTTACTGGGTAGGGCAGTACCGATAAAGTACAATAAGATGCGCAAATTGAAAAGAGGATAAAAAGAGACATGGTTTACAGGCCTCTGGTAGAATGAAGTTAGGACACACCATTCTACCAGAAGGCTGCAAACCTTGTCTTTTTTATTTGCGCAACTTATTGTACCTTATCGAGCCTCCTGTCTCTCCCTCCAACTGTGCGAACACAATGACAAACATATGCATTCCCGAGTTACGCAGTCTGTGCTGACAAGGCTTGAAAGACGGCTCGGTTGTGGAGGACCGCAGGGGAATCGGGTTTATAGAGGGCGGCCAGCTCGTTGAACATTTCCGCTCTTTGGAGGCCGCCCAGGCGGCTGTAGCAGACGCACAGCTGGATACAGGGCAGATAGCCGTA
>CAJUAW010000112.1 GCA_910584605.1 uncultured Oscillospiraceae bacterium | reverse complement strand
TGATAGTTCTATTTTACACCACCTTGCAGGTTTACACAATTTTTGGGACAGTCTCATTGCTGTTCGAATGGCTCGGGGAATCTGTATGTTAACTAGTCCTGCACCTCTGGAAGATCGCTGTTGATTTGTTTCCCAAATACATTCCAATTTCAAGGACAACGCTTGCAATACCAGACACCTTGTGCTATACTTTGCGTAGTAGGTGAATTTTTTGAGGCACTCTGTCGTTGTCCATTTCACATCAGACAGAGCATCCCTAATATTCTGACCCCCAAGAGGTCCTGAGTAATTCACCATTACTCGGGGCCTTTTCTTTGTTTTATCGGCTTTCCTATCTAAATCGGTTGAAATCCACCTCTAAAAATTCCGATTCCTTTCATTTAAATTCCCTCCAATTCAGATAGCCGCAGTCCAAAATAGAGTGGACGTTGGGGGTGTTTTGGGAGGAACTATGACACATTTGTCATTGTCCCTTTCAACCCAGACACAGTATCCCAACTAAAATGACCTACAAAAGGTCCTGAGTAATTCACCATTACTCGGGACCTTTTCTTTGCTTTTATCGCTCTTTCTGCTTGAATCAGACAAAATCCGCCTCTAAAAGTTCCGTTGGCTGCGTTCAATTTGGCTGCGGGCAAGCTCTTGCCGCCAGTGTTCTGAACAACCGCCTCTTTCGGCATTACATTCTTCTCCCAAAAACAGAAGAAATGATCAAGGCCGTGTGTACTGTTCCAGCGATGTGAACTGTACGCTGTTATCCTTCGCGAACAGTTGAACAGGCTTGCCGCTGGCGCCATACAGGCGGACCGTAAGGGCCGCCGCGCCGTCGATGTAGAAGACACCTACGGAGCCCTCTTGTATATAGGTAAAGGAATAGGTTTTCCCCGGCTGGAGTTCCGCCGCCGTCTCAGCAATCAGGGTGTCCCCCTCATTGAACCAAAGCTGGAGCTTGTGTTCAGTGGGATTGACCCCAATAAACTTGTTCAATCCGGGGTCGCCGTCAAAGTCAAAGCTCAGGCCAAACATTCCCTCTTTCTCATAGCAGAACTCGCCGCGGATCAGAAAGCTCTCATAGCAGGTAAAGACGTCCGTATAGACGTAGGAATCCTTAGCCTTTACAAGCACCTCCGGTTTCTTTGCCGCCAGCGCCCGGCGGGCGGTAAAGCCTTCCGCGACAGAATCCACCGGTGCCAGCGCCAAATCCCCGTTTTCTTTCTGAATCATCTTCTGTACTGCCAGATTGCCCGCCCAGTCGGTGACTCCCACGGTGGAGGACATCACCTCAGACCGGCGGGCCCAGCCCACCATGTAGGAATTTACGCCGTCCTCCACATGCTTGGCTGCGTAGAACAGCTTGCCGTCCAGCCGCTTGGCCTCTCCGTAGGGGCCGTAGGGGGTGTCGGAGCTGGCAAACCAGAGGGTATCGTCCTGGCCCGAGTAGGTGAGATACCAGGTGTCACCCAGACGGAAGGTATCGCTGCACTCCAGGTTCCAGAAGCGTTCCGTGGGGTCGGAGAAGATGATGCCGTCATAGGTGCTGGTCTGCAGGTCGGCGCTCAGTGTAAACTTCAAGATCCGGGCCACGCCGTCCTGGGCGGCGGTCACCGTCAGGGTGATGCTCCCGCTGTCAGGATCGTAGTAGGCCTGAGGGTCGCGGAAGTCCCGCTTCTGGCCCAGCTCCTCGGGCGGGATCAGCTCCCAGTCCGGCCGCTTTGTAAACGCCAAGGGGCTGTCCCCCTCCGCCACCATGATTTTTTCCTTAAACTCCATCGGTCCATCGGTGTGGCCGGTGTAGAACAAATAGTATTTCTCACCCACCTTTACCACAGAACCGGTACCGATCCAGTCATCCTGGGCGCCCGGGGTAGACTCCAGGATCGCCTCGTCATATTCGGTGTAGCGGACAAAATCCGTTGTGGTGGCCAGATAAATGGAGTGGTTGCGGGAATCGCCCTTATCCTTCAGGTAATAGATGTAATAGACGCCGTCCTCATAGAAGGGCATAGTGTCCCCCGCATAGGGCTGCTCGCCTCCATCCAGGGCGGGCCGGAAATACACCTGATAGTTGTAAGCCGCCTCCTGCTGCTCCGGCGTGGTCAGTTGGGAAAAATCTTTGTCCGTTCCCGGGTTGGCAAAGCTGCCGTCTCCATCGGAATTTTGTCCGCAGCCGCTGAGTAAAAACATGGTCAATAAAAACAACACCAGGCAGACCGGCGCGGCCCCAATATTCATTCCAGCGTTTCCCTTCCGCATCACAGACCACCTCTGGTTCCGTTCACAAGCGCTTCTACCTCCGTCTGTTCCGGCATGGAGCGGATCGCGCCCTTTCTGGTGGTGACAAGGTAGGCGGCGGCGTTGGCGAAGCACAGCATATCGGTCAGATCCGATTCGGTCAAATTTTCCGTGCCATGTTCCAGAACAAAATTCAGCGCGCAGGCGCAGAAGGTGTCCCCCGCGCCAGTGGTCTCGATGGTGCCGCCCAGCTTGACGGCGGGGACAAACACCCTCCTGCCGCCGTAGTAGGAGTAGCTGCCCGCCCCACCGGCAGTGACGTTCAAAATGCGGATGTTGGGGTGCTGCTCCTGAAGGGCGGCGGCGCCCTTGTCAAAGTCCGTCTGGCCGGTCATGAATTCCAGCTCATTGTCGGCAATCTTCAGCACGTCGCATTGCCCCAGGCCCCAGGCGATCTGCGCCCGGGCATCCTCCAGGCTGGCCCACAGGGGCGGGCGGAGGTTGGGATCAAAGGACACCAGAGCTCCGGCGTCTTTTGCGCAGGCCACTGCCCGTTTGGTGGCCTCACGCACGCCGGGATGGGTCATGGACAGAGTGCCAAAGTGGAAGATACGGCTATTGGCGATCACATCCTCCGGCACCTCGTCGGCGGTAAGCAGCAGATCCGCACCGGGGTCACGGTAGAACGAGAAATCCCGATCGCCGTTGGCGAAGGTCTGCACAAAGGCCAGGGTCGTGTGGGCGGCGGGGTCCATCACCAGATTCGTCAGGTCGATGCCGGCCTGTTCCACCACCTTGCGGAGCTGGCGGCCAAACATATCCTCCCCCACCTTGCCCACAAAGGCGGTGGACTTCCCCAGCTTTTGCAGCATGGCCAGCACATTGCAGGGCGCGCCGCCGGGGTTGGCCTCCAGCAGCGGATTTCCTTGTTCACTGACTCCGTTCTGCGTAAAGTCGATCAGCAGTTCTCCAAGGGCCACAACGTCAAATGTTTGCTTCATTTCTGCCTCCTATTCCCCGTCCAGATCGTACTTTTCAATGTCCATGGCGACCTTTCCGTCGGCAAAGAACCGGAAGCCGTCCGCGGACTGGTCAGTATACATGGTCGCCGACAGGGTCTGCTCGCCGTGATTGACAAAGATCTCCACACTGAAGCGGTCCAGAATCATGCGGAAGGTGATCGCTCCGCCAGTTTGGGGGACCTTGCACCTCCGCTGGTGGATGATGGCCCGGCGCGAGCCGGAAAATTTGCGGTCGATTTTCAGGATGGACTCGTAGGGCCGGAAGCTGATCGCTGTATGGTAAGTATTGTCCTGCCCGAACCAGACGGAGAATTTTTTGTAGATATGCGCCTCATCGCCGGGTCTCAGGGTGATGGTGACGTCCACCTTTCGGCCCTTGATCCCCTCCAGGGTCAGCTCTCCCTGGAAGTCCACGTTTTGATAGGAGACACGTCCGCTTCGCAGCCCGTCCAGCTCCCGGACCGGCCACTGATACAGCCGGCCATTTTTGATGGACAGCTCCCTGGGCACCGTCATCTGCCCAAACCAGGGGGCCTTCAGGGAGGCGATGGACAGGGTGTCCCAGTTCTGCATCCAGGCGATCATAATCCGCCGCCCATCGGGGGCCAGCAGAGTCTGGGGGGCGTAGAAATCAATGCCGTAGTCAATAGCCTGGTCGTGCTCCTCCCGGAAGGTCTTGCTCTGCTCATCAAAGCTGCCAATCAGGCACAGAGTCCCGTTGCCGTTGTGGTACTCGAACCCGCTGGGCAGCATGTCCTGAGGGCTGGTCAGAAGGACGTAGTTCCTGTCCAGTTTGAAGAAGTCCGGGCACTCCCACATCAGACCGAACCGGCTTTTGTTCTCGGCCAGCACGCTCTCGAACGTCCAGTGGAACCCGTCCGGGCTGGAGTAGAGGAGAATCTGGCCGCTGCCGTCCGCCGGGCGGTTCCCCGCCACGCAGCGGTAGGTTCCGTCCTCCTCCCGCCAGAGTTTCGGGTCCCGGAAATCCACCTTGCTGCCGCCCTCGGGGATGTCGGCGGCGGTCAGAACTGGATTGCCGGAGTACTTCTCATAGTTCACGCCGTCTCCCACCGCGACGCACTGGGTCTGCCTGTCGTCGCTGGTTCCGTCGGGCAGCTTGGGTCCGGCGGAGACCCCCGTATACATCAGCAGCTGCCGGCCGTCAGCCAGCTCCACCGCGCTGCCGGAAAAGCACCCGTCCTTGTCGGCCAGAGTATCTGGAGCCAGGGCGGCGGGGAGGTGCTCCCAGTGGAGCAGGTCCTCGCTGACCGCGTGCCCCCAGTGCATGGGGCCCCATTTGGACTCGTAGGGGTAATACTGATAAAACAGGTGGTATTTCCCCTTGTAATAGGAAAAGCCGTTGGGATCGTTCATCCATCCCACCCGGGAAGACAGGTGGAACGAGGGGCGGGCTTGGGGCGGGATCAGCTGCTCCGCGATCTCCTCATGTCTCCGCGCTTCCCTTAAAATGTTACTGCTCATAGGAACCTCCATCATTGCACACGCCCGCCATAGAGGGCGTTTTATTCTGACCTTTTTAAAACGCCCCCGCCCCCACAGGGAGGGACGGGGGAACGTAGGAACGGCAGCTTTCTGCCTGGGAACGTTTACTTCTGGGCCTCCAGATAGGCGTCGAAATACTTCTGATACAGGGCCACATACTCGTCCAGCTTATAGGACTGGAGGTCGGCCTGGAACTGCTCCCAGTCTGCGTCGGTGAAGCCCTCCAGGACGGCGCGGGCCTTGAACTCGTTGATGCACTTGCCGATATCGGCGCCCAGGTTGGAATCGGTCACGGAGTCCTCCTGGGTCATGAAGAAGCTGGGCAGGCAGTACTTGGCGGTGCAGACGGGGGTGTAGATCTCCTTGATCCAGTCCAGGCGGTAAGCGGCGTCATCGGGCAGGGTGACGTACTCGCCGTAGTAGCTGTCCAGGATGGCCAGAGGGCCGTTGACGCTCTCGGCCTCCCGGACCTCCACGGGGGACTTGTCGCCCAGAGGGGCGTGCTGGAGCATGGGCTCGCCCTTGGCGTTGGTGCCCATGGTGAAGATGTCGAAGCCGTCATCCTCGCCATAGGTGCCCCAGTTGTTCTGGGGGGACTGGAGGGGAGCGTACATCTGGTCCAGCCAGGCGCAGACCAGGGCGGGATTCTCGGCCACGGAGGTGACAACGCAGCGGCCGCGCTGGAAGCCGGAGGTGTAGGAGGCGGTGGCAGGAGTGAGGTTCACGGTGTCAGCCTTCAGCATGGGCAGGGGCGCCCAGCCCTCCAGGGAGGGGGCGACGTTGCCCACGTCCCAGGTGAAGCAGACGCCGTAGCGGCCGCTCTTGCCCTTGGCCACGTAGGTGGACCAGTCCTGAGTGAAGGCTTCCACGTCGATCAGCTTCTCCTCATACAGCTTGTGCAGCCAGGCGGTGCCCTTCTTGAAGCCCTCGGAGGTGGCCACGCTGACCACCTTGCCCTCGTCGGTCACGGCCAGGTGCTTCCAGGCGTCGGGATCGCCATAACCCTCGCCAAAGCCGTTGATGAGGATGAAGGGGTCCTGGCCGCCGTCGTTGACGATGCAGGACATGGGGATGATGTCGCCGTCGATGTTGAACTGGGCTTTCAGGGCAGCGGCGTTGTCACGGAAGGCGATGAGGACGGCCTCGAACTCGTCCACGGTGGTGGGCATCTCCAGGCCCAGGAAGTCCAGCCACGCGGTGTTGATGAAGGGCATGTTGCCCAGCAGCTGGATGGCGGTGTTGTGGTAGCCCAGCTGCTCGATCCAGGGCAGGCCCCAGATGTGGCCCTCCGAGTCCCTGCACATGGCCTCATACTCAGGCACCTGCTCAAAGACCTTTTTCAGGTTGGGCATATACTTGTCAATATAGTCCTCCAGGGGGATGATAACGCCCTGCTTGGAGTACTTCAGCAGATCGACCTCGCCAAAGCCTGCGTCGAACACGAAATCGGGCAGGGTCTTGGCGTTGGACATCTCCAGCTGGATGGTGTCGCCCCACTGGTCTTTCTGAATGGCCCGCCACTCCACATGGACGTTGGTCTGCTCCTCCAGGCGCTGGAAGATGGTGCGGTTGTTGGGGTCGGACTCGGTGCCGGCGGGGAACTGGGTCAGGCCCTTGATGGTGGCCTTTTCCGCCAGGGGCATGGCCACCTCGGCGGGGTCTACCTCCAGGCCCTTGCTGTTTCCGCCCAGCTTGTTGCCGCCGCCGCAGCCTGCCAGCAAACCTGTGGTCATAACCAGCGCCAGGGCGAGGGAGATGCTTCTGCGAACAAACTTTTTCATATCAATTCTCCTTTTTAATTTATTTCAAGTTTCTCAATGATTTTATTCAGGAGTGCCAGCATCTGCTGGTTGGTCTTTTCCCTTGCCTCCACCATATTTCCGGCGGCAATGGCCGCCCCTTCATCCAGGTGTTCCAGCATGGCAATTCCCTCCCGCAGCGCGGTGGTTCCCTCCATGATTTGGTCGATTTTCTGCATGACATATGCGATGGTGATTTTCTCATTTTCCATGGTGCTTCTCCTTTGTCTGAGCAGGTATATCCGCCTGTACGGGGCCTTATCCCTTCACGGCGCCAGCCATAATGCCGCTGTCGAAATATTTCTGGAAGAAGGGATACATGATCATCAGGGGAATGCTGGAAATAATGATGGTGGCGTACTTGAGCAGCTCGGCCAGCTGGGCCCGCTCGGCGGTGCTCTGGATGTCGGAGACCATACCGGCCTCAGGCTGGCTCTGGATCAGGATGGAACGGAGGACCAGCTGCAAAGGCTGCTTAGCGGGGTCCTTCAGGTAGATCATGGCGTCAAAGTAGCTGTTCCACATACCCACGAAGTTCCACATGGAGATGGTGGCGATGATGGGGGTGCAGACGGGGATCAGGATCTTGAAAAAGTAGGCCATTTCGGTGGCTCCGTCAATGTCCGCCGCCTCCTGGAGGTCCCGGGGGATGCCCTGGTAGTAGGTGCGGGCAATAATCATGTTCCACACGTTGAAGGCGCAGGGCAGCAGGATGGCCAGGGGGTTGTCCAGCAGGTTGAGGTCGTTGATCAGCAGGTAGGTGGGGATCAGGCCGCCGCCGAAGAACATGGTGATGACAAAGATCACATTGAAGAAGCCTCTGCCCCGGAAATCGGGCCGGGACATGGGGTAGGCGGCCAACAGGGTGACGACCCCGCCCAGGATGGTGGCTTCGATGGAGTAGAGCAGGGCGTTCTTAAAGCCCACCCAGATCTGGGCGTTGCCCAGCACCCGCTCATAGGCCATCAGCGTCCACTTGCTGAAATCGAAGGTCACGCCCTTGTTCTGGAGGGTGATGGGGTCGATAAAGGACGAAAGGATGATATAGATAATGGGAAAAATAATGGCAGCCAGAAACAGGCCAAGGATGGTATATGCCACAATCAGGAGGGCCCTGTCGCCGGCGGACTGCCGGGCAAAGGCGCTGCTTTTTTTATGCTTCACACATTCTCTCCCCTTTCTGTCAAATGCCCTTGCCGTCGTTCATTTTCTTGACAACGGCATTCATGGAGATCAGGAGGATCACGTTGATGACGGTATTGAACAGGCCCACGGCGGTGGAGAAGCTGTAGTCGCCGTTGATCAGGCCCTGCTTATACACATAGGTGGAGATGATCTCGGAGGAGGCCATATTCAGGTCGGTCTGGAGGGCGTAGGCCTTCTCAAAGCCGATGCTCATGATGTTGCCCACCGACATGATGAACTGGATGAGCACCGTGTCCTTGATGGCGGGCCACTCCACCGCCCTGATCTGCTGGATGATGTTGGCGCCGTCCAGGATGGCGGCCTCCTTCAGGTCCTTGCTGGCGTTGGAGAGGGCGGCCGTATAAATAATGGAGGCCCAGCCTGCGCCCTGCCAGATTCCGCTGGCAATATAGATGGTCCGGAATGCCTCCGGCATGGTCATAAAGTTATAGTTGGTACCCAAAAGCATGTTGATCATGCCCGTGGGGGACAGAAGAATCCGCACAATACCGCACAGCACGATGACAGAGATGAAGTTGGGCATATACAGCACCAGCTGGATCTTTTGCTTTCTGCTCTTGCTCAGAATGCGGTTGAGCAGGAAGGCCAGCAGAATGGGGGCCGGAAACCCCCACAGCAGGCCGAACACGCTCAGCTTCAGGGTATTGGCCAGGTAGCTCAGGAAATCCGGGGACGTCAGGAAGCGCTCAAAGTGATACATCCCCACAAATTCGCTGCCAAAGATGCCAGCGAAGGGGTTGTAGTCCATGAACGCAATGGCGATGCCGCCCATGGGGATGTAGCGGAAAACAATCGTCAGCACAAAGGCAGGCATGATAAATAATGCGTACAGCTGCCAGTGCTGCCGGATGTACACCAGAGAGTTGTGCAGCTTGGTGTTTCCGCCCTTTGGGACAACAGCGCTTGTCTGGGGCTTGCTCATAGATCTTCCTCCTTCTGTTTTTTCCTCTCCCAAAAAATGAGCAAATGCACCATTATAATTTGAACACATGTATTTGCACATTTCTTGGATTTGGTAAGTTTACATTAGCACGATACTTTGCATATGTCAACTGTATTATTGTATTTGCAGTGTAGAATTTTTGGAGCAAATATTGTGACAATTGATGTTGTCATTCGCACAACCTCAAACTTGACATTTGCACCTATTTGTGGTACGATGTGCAAAACAAAATTGAGGAACCTCTGATTGATTCGTGTTTCCCCCGTTTCCGGCGGGGGAAGCGCCTGAACATTCAGGGCTTAAAACAGTGAGAATCGATTCCATCAGAGGTTCCTTGAAAAGGCACAAAAGTGAGGAGGCATTCCATGAAACGGGTCACCATTCAAGATATTGCGGACGCCCTGGGTGTTTCACGAAACACCGTGTCTAAGGCAATCAACAACTCTGACGGTCTGGCGGAGGCGACAAGGGAAAAAATTCTCAGATCGGAAGAGCACACGTCTGAACTCCAGTC
>CAJUAW010000111.1 GCA_910584605.1 uncultured Oscillospiraceae bacterium | reverse complement strand
GCCCCATGACCAGACACGCTCCCAGCATCACCCAGGAGACGCCGCTCACACTGCACATGGGGAGTTGACAGAGCAGGCCGCACAGCAACACCCAGCCGCCCCAGGTGCGGCCATCCCCCCGCTTCCACCGGCCGCTCCACCAGCAATACAGTCCCGCCAGGCAGGAAAAAACGGTCAGCGCGTGAACGACCAGGATATACGGAAACGGATGGTATCGGTCAATATGCTCAAAGTACAGTATCAGCCCAAGCAGCCCCGCAAACAGCAGCGCACAAGCCCAAAAACGTCCGTCCCGCACTATGCTTTTCATCTCGCTCCCCCCTGCTTCCAGTATAAGGGACCGGTGCGGAAAGGGCAAGGCTTTTGGGATAAGCGGTCGGTTTTCCGGGATGATCGGTCAAAAAAGCCCCTCTTCGCAGCTTTGCGCGCTCGGCTCCGCAGGTGTCTTTATACGTACCCGTACATCCCCCGGACGGATACCTCTCCGGCGCAGATGGTCTCCTTTTTGCCGTTGTACAGCTCCACCACCAGGTTGAAGTCGCTGTCGATCTCCAGGGCAAAGGCCTGACGGCGGGCGGTGGGGGTGATGAGCTGGACCTGATGGCCGGTGGTGACGCAGTCCGCCCGGTATTTTTCCAAATACTCCGCCCGGTCCTCCGGGTAGGCGGCATACATCCGGTCCAGAGCCAGAATGATCTGAGCGGCCAGCTCCGCCCGGCGCACCGGCCGGCCCAGGATCTGTGACAGGGAGACGGCCATATCCTGAATCTCAGGCAGAAAGTCCTCCCGCTCCTGGTTGACGTTGACGCCAATGCCGGTCACCAGATAGTCCAGGGCGTTTGTCTCGCTCTCGATGCCCAGCTCGGTCAGGATACCCACCAGCTTTTTGCCGCCCATCACGATATCGTTGGTCCACTTGATCTGGGGGCGGACGCCGCAGCAAGCCTCAATGCCGTCGCACACCGCCACCGCCACCCAGGCGGTGAAATCGGTGACCCGGGCGGGCTCCAGGTCCGGGCGGAACAGGGCGGACAGATACAGCCCCTTCCCCCGGGGGGACTGGAACCCCCGGCCCCGGCGGCCCCGGCCCCCGGTCTGCTCCTCTGCGGTGACCACAAGGCCCTCGGGGGCCCCGTCCATGGCCCGGCGTTTGCACTCGGTGTTGGTGGAATCGATCTCGTCCAGGCAGGCCAGCTGGGAGCCGATCTTCGCATCGGACAGCAGGCCGAACAGCTCCCCTACCCGCAGGCGGTCGGGGGCGTCCTCCAGACAGTAGCCCCGGTTGGGGGCGGAGGCGATGGTGTAACCCTCCTGCCGCAGGCCCTCGATGGCCTTCCACACCCCGGCCCGGCTGATGCCCAGGGTCCTGCTCATGGCCTCCCCGGACAGATACTCCCCCTGCCGCTCCCGCAGCAGGGATAACACGCGTTCCCGACTCATCGCGTCCGCCTCCTTGTTTTCCTGAAAAATGGCCCGCCCAGGGGGCGGGCCAATCATGTCATTTACTGCTCATCCTCGATCAGACCGTAGTCCCCGTCGTTGCGGCGGTAGACCACAGCGAAGGCTCCGCCGGCCTCCTCATCCCGGAAGGCGAAGAAGCCGTGGCCCACCAGGTTCATCTGCAAAATGGCCTCGTCCCTGGTCATGGGCTTGAGGGGGAAGGTCTTGCTGCGGACGATGCGGTACTCGCCCTCCTCCGGCTCCTCGGGGGCGAAGGTGGACACCTCGGCCTCCACCGCCCGCTCGAAGGCGCCCTGGCGCAGCCGCTTCTCCAGGCGGGTCTTGTTTTTCCGGATCTGCCGCTCCAGGGTGGTGACGGCGGCGTCGATGGAGGCGTGCATATCAGAGGTGCTCTCCGACACCCGGAAGATGGTGCCGCTGGAGCGGATGGTGATCTCCACCTTGTTGTTCCGCTCCTTCTCCACACTGAATGTGATGGCGGCGGTGGCGTCCTCCTTAAAGAAACGGTCCAGCTTGCCCACCTTTTTCTCCGCGTACTTATGCACGGAGTCGGGCAGGGTCACCTTTTTGTCCGTAAATACAAATTTCATTGCAGTCGCTCCTTTCGCCCAGAGGGCTGGTATACGCCGGCTGGAGGCTCCCTCCCTCCGGTTGGCCTTATTATACCACAGAACGGCAGAAAGTCCAATGGTTTTTGTTAAATTTTTCTAAACTCTTCCCCCGCCGATGAAGACCGCCTTCACCCGGCCCAGCAGCTCCAGGGGATGGCGGCTGGTGACCACCAGGTCGGCCTCTTTGCCGGGGGTGAGGGAGCCCAGCGCCCCGTCCAGCCCGGCGATCCGGGCGGCGTTGATGGTGATGGCGGCCAGGGCGGTCTCCCCGTCCAGTCCGCCCTTCACGGCCAGGGCGGCGCACAGGGGCAAATACTGGACGGGCACCTCCGGGTGGTCGGTGCAGATGGCGAAGGGCACCCCCGTCCGGCAGAGGACGGCGGGGGTTTCCAGGCTCATGTTGGCCAGCTCCGGCTTGCAGCGATCCCCCAGGGCGGGACCAGTGATGACCGGGATGTCTTCCTGCGCCAGCAGCTCCGGGATGAGATGGCTCTCGGTGCCGTGGACGATGACGCACTTCAAGTCAAATTCCTTCGCGATGCGCACCCCAGTGGCAATATCGTCCGCCCGGTGGGCGTGGATGTGGACAGGCAGCTCCCCGCGGACCACGGGAAGGAGCGCCTCCAGCTTGGCGTCGTAATCGGGCGGATCGGTCTCCTCGTCCCGGGCAGCCTTGTCCAGCTTTTCGCCGTACTCCACCGCCTTGCGCAGGTTCTCCCGGATGATGGCGGCGGTGGCCATGCGGGTGACCGGGGTCTCGTCCCGGTGATGGTAGACCTGCTTGGGGTTCTCCCCCAGGGCCAGCTTCATGGACACGGGAGCGCAGACGATCATGCCGTCCACCCAGCGGCCGTCGGTTTTGACGGCGGCGAACTGCCCGGCAATGGGGTTGGCCGAGCCGGGGCCGGTGAGGACGGTGGTCACCCCTGCCGCACGGGCCTCGGAAAAGCAGCGGTCCAGGGGATTGATGGCGTCGATGGCCCTCAGCTGAGGCGTACAGGGGTCGGTTTCCTCGTTGCCGTCGTCGCTCTCAAAGCCGACCGCGTCGCCAAACATCCCCAGGTGGCAGTGGGCGTCGATGAAGCCGGGACAAATATGCCCCCCTTCCGCATCGATGACCTCCCCTTCCCAATTTGCGGGGCGCTCCGACATGGGGCCAACCCCCGCAATTTTGCTTCCCGCAACCGCTACGTAGCCGTGTTCAATAACCGGGCCGTCCATGGTGTGGACGGTGCCGTTGATAATCAGCATACCTCTTTCTCCTTCTGCAAGTTCAGCCCCTCCGCCTCTATGCGCAGGAGGTAGAAGGGGCGCACCCAGTCCAGCTCGTTCTCCATGGTCTCCTCCAGGGCGGCCAGACGCCGTTTGCCCAGCCGGCGGTCCAGCAGGGCAAAGATTCGGACAAGGGGTGTCCTGCTGGTCAGGCTGGCCTCAATGCTCTGGTTGTCGAACTCCTGAAAGGCGTTGTAAAAAACCTGCTGGTCAAACAGCCCTCTGTTCAGGACCAACTGCCGGAGCATCTGATATCCCTTGCCCGTGATGCCGTCCCCCAGGCGGTAATACAGCCCCCAGAGGGTACCGTCGTACTCAAAGTAGTTGCTTTTCAAAATTTCCTCTCCGTCCACCAGGATAGCCGCCCGGCCCTCATGGTCGGGGCACTTGCTGTAGGTGGTAGCGAAGTACCGCACCCTCCCCCGCAGGGCGGGACAGAGATAGTCCGTTTCCAGCTTTTTTCTTGTACCGCTCCAAGTTGGCATGCTTTGCTCCTTCCCAAAAAACGACAAAACTTCCCATTGACTCGTCTGGTAAATTATGGTAGACTTGTCCCAGCTCGACCAATATGCTTTGTGCGAGTCTCTCCCCGCACATGGGCGCCCCGAACGGGGCGTCTTTTTTATTCCCGCACCAGGGCGTACATGGTCATGTCCAGCACCGTCCCATGTTTCACCGCATTGCTGCGCAGAACGCCCTCCAGCTGAAAGCCCGCCTTCTCCAGCACCCGGCGGGAGGCCGCATTATGGGCGAAGGGCTCGGCAAAGATCCGGAGGATGTCGGTATTCGCAAACACATACTGACAGACCTGCTTCACCGCGCTGGCAGCGTATCCCTTCCCCCAGTAGGGCTCGCCGATGTAGTAGCCCAACTCGGCGGTACGGGAGTGGATATTTTCCCCTCGGAACACGCCGATGCTGCCGATCACCGCGTCGTCCACGGTGATGGCGAAGGCGAAGGTCTTTGTTTCGTCCGCCGCCAGCATGGAGCGGATGTACTCCTCCCCGTCCGCTGGGGTGTAGGGATAGGGCAGGCCGTCCCGCAGGTTGTCCAGCACCTTGGGGTTGTTGAGCATCTCGGCCAGACGCTCCCGGTCCGAAATCCTCCACTTGCGAATCATGCAATCCATGTCGGTCACCTCACACAAAAAATCACACAGGGGCCGTCCGCAGACGGCCCCCTTATCAATGCTTACCGGCGCCCGCCGCCCCGGCGGTTGCCGCCCTTCTTCTCGATATAGCGCAATTCGGACAGCTTGCTGTCGGAGGACTGCATAAACTGCTTCAGCCGGTCCTCAAAGTCGGTGGGCTCCTTGGGGGCCTGGTGAACAAAGCCCATGGGACGGGAACCCCCTCCGCCTTGACGGGGGGGACGGCCTCCGCCGCCCTGCCGGGACCCGCCGCCCTGCCGGGGAGCGCGCTGGGGCGGGGGCTCCACCTGCTTGATGGACAGATTGATCCGTTTGACCTGGTCGATGCCAATGATCTTCACCTTGACCTCCTGCCCCTCGTGCAGGTGGTCGCTCACCTCATTCACATAGGAATAGGCAATCTCCGAAATATGGACCAGACCGGATTTCCCCTCCGGCAGAGCCACAAAGGCTCCGAACTTTGTGATGCCTGTCACCTTGCCATCCACGATGGCCCCTACCGCTAACTCCATTGAAGGCCAGATCCTCCCTTGTAAAATTTACAACACACGCGCTGGGTATGGCGCGGCCAGTCAGTTGGCCACGTCGATAAACAGAGTTTCGTTCTCCTCCACATAGCCCCGGTCCCGGGCCACCTGCTCCAGCATCTCAGGGTCGTCGCTGTTTGCGATGGCGTCTTCCAGCTTTTTGTTTTCCAAACGCTGGTCGGTCACCTGCCGGGACAGATCGTCCCGCAGAAGCTGAACGTCCTGGATCTTTTTCCTCAGATCCAGCAGAGAGATGGCCATGTAGATCAGCAGTGCCAGCACGACGATCTTGGTCAGAAAACCGGCTCGTTTGAAGGTCATGGACGTTCTCTCCTCTCTCCCGAAGGGTGCGGCGGCGGGCCGCAGCATCCAACCGCTCTGTTGTGGCCCTTATTCTATACCATTTCGTCCAGGAAAGGAAGACATTTTTTACAATTTTTCTGATTTTTTTCAGAAGCGCCTCTGCCGCCCCCAGCGGAAAGGTCAAAATGCCCAAAAGAGCGGCCGCCAAATCGGCTCCCAGGTACCCCAGCCGCAGGAAAAACGGGCTCAGCGCCCAGAAATAGAGGGCTCCGCCCGCCAGGCAGAAGGCCGCGCCGTACAGCCGGACCTGCCCGCCCCAGGCGCTCTGGGACCAGACGAACAGAGCGGCGGTGGCCGCCAGCCAGAACAGCAGGTCCAGCAGCGGCCCCAGAAGCCTGACCTTCACCCGCACCCGCAGGATGCGGAACAGGTCGTACACCACCCCCATGGCGCCCCCCAGCAGCAGAGCCTGGCACAGCGCCCGGCCCTGCTGGGCCACATCGACGGTCATCCGCCCAGCAGCCGGGCGAGCAGCCCGCCGCCCCGGCGGCCGCCGTCCATCTCATAGAGCAGAGCGTTCACCCGGCCCTCCACCCGCAGGTCGCCCCCGTCCAGCGAAAGCTTTTCGATGTGCAGCCCCTCCCCCTGGATCTCCAGCGCCCCCTGGGCGGTGATGAGAAGGATGGTGTTCTCGTCAAAGCTCTCCACCTCCTCCACGCCGGAGATAGACAGCTGCTCCCGCTCCTCCAGGATGATGTGGTGGGCCATCTCGGGACGGGCCCGGTCGTCCACAAATGCCATAGCGCTTCCCCCTTTCCCTCTATCCTATGGGACGGGGGATGGGCTTTATGACTATTTTGTAAAAAATCACAATTTCCTATAGCATTTCCCGGGATGATGGTGTACAATAGAGACAAGAGAAACAAGGTGTCCACATACATAAGGAGGCTGTTTCATGAAACTGACATTTTTCGGCGCCGCCCACGCGGTCACCGGCAGCTGCCACTGCCTGGAGGTCAACGGCAAAAAGATCCTCGTCGACTGCGGCCTGCAGCAGGGCAAGGACGAGCACGACGGCAACATTCTGGACTTCTCCCCCAATTACATCGACTATGTCCTGGTCACCCACGCCCATATCGACCACTCGGGCCGTCTGCCCCTTCTGGTCAAGGAGGGCTTCAACGGCCGCATCCTCACCACTGGCCTGACGGCTCAGCTGCTGTCCGTCATGCTGCGGGACTCCGCCCACATTCAGGAGGGGGACGCCAACTGGCAGAACCAGAAGGGCAAGCGCGCCGGCCTGCCCCCGGTGGAGCCGCTGTACACCCTGATGGACGCCGAGGAGGCCATCCACATGCTGGAAACGGTGGAGTACGGCTGGCTGTTCGACCTGTGCGAAGGGGTCAAGGTCCGCTTCAGCGACGCGGGCCACCTGCTGGGGTCCTCCATTCTGGAGGTCTGGGCCACCGAGAACGGCGTCACCAAAAAGATCGTCTTCTCCGGCGACCTGGGCAACGAGGCCCAGCCCATCATTCGAGACCCCTCCTTCGTGGACAGCGCCGACTACGTGATCATGGAGTCCACCTACGGCGACCGGAACCACGAGCCGCCGGAGAGCTACACCGGCGCGCTGGCCGCGCTGATCGACGAGGTCTTCTCCAAGGGGGGCAACATCGTCATCCCCTCCTTCGCCGTGGGCCGCACCCAGGAGCTCCTGTACTACCTCCGAGAAATCAAGCGGGACGGCCTGGTCCAGTCTCTGCCCTCCTTCAAGGTCTATGTGGACTCCCCTCTGGCCACTGAGGCCACCAAAATCTACTCCGGCAATCTGAACGGCTACCTGGACGACGACGCCATCGCCGTGGTCCAGGGGGGCGAGAACCTGTTCACCTTCCCCGGCCTGACCCTCACCCATTCCACCGAGGAGTCCCGGGCGCTGAACGACGACAAGACTCCAAAAATCATCATCTCCGCCTCCGGCATGTGCGACGCGGGCCGCATCCGCCACCACCTGAAGCACAACCTGTGGCGGCCTGAGTGCGCCGTGGTCTTCGTGGGCTATCAGGGGGAGGGCACCCTGGGCCGCCATCTGCTGGAGGGCGCCCGCTCGGTAAAGCTCTTCGGTGAGGACATCTCCGTCCGGGCCAAGATCGTCAACTTCAAGGGCCTGTCCTCCCATGCCGACCGGGACCACCTTCTGGAATGGGTGGAGCACTTCTCCCCTCGGCCCCAGCAGGTCTTCGTGGTCCACGGGGACCGGGAGGTCACCGAGCTGTTCGCCAACGACCTGAACCAGCGGGGCATCCCCGCCCACGCCCCCCTCTACGAGGAGGTCTACGACCTGGCCACAAACTGCATGCTGGCCAAGGGCGTGGTTCTGGAGGTCAAGAAGACGGTGGGCTCCGCCGCCGCCCCCTCCTCCGCCTATCTGCGGCTGCAGAACGTGTCCCACGACCTGGCCGAGCTGGTCAGCCGCAGCCGGGGCCGGTCCAACAAGGACCTGGCCAAGCTGGCCGACCAGATCCGGCAGCTTATGGAGAAATGGGAGTAATTTCGTATTTTCCGCGGCGGGGGCTTGCCCCCGCCGTTTTTTTAGCATATAATGGTTCCATCCCCTGACATCACCAAGATAGGAGACACTTCTATGGGAATAGACCGCGTTGAACTCAAGCGCCAGTCCCGGGAGCGCATCGCCCTCACCGACCCCAAATTCTGGATCGTGGCCCTGGCCTATCTGGCCATGACGACCGGCGTGTCCTGGCTGGTCAGCCTCATCCCTGTCCCCAGCGGAGGAGCGGGGCCGGTCCCCGTCTTTGACCTCAGCCTCTTCTTCCAGCTGCTGCTCACCTTTTACACCACCGTGGTGCGCTTTGGCCTGTGCTTGTGGGCGCTGTGGACCTACCGCCAGCTGGACCCTGACGTCAACTCCCTGATGCAGGGCTTTTCCGTCGCCGGACGGGTCATCCTGATGGAGCTGGGCATCTACGTCCGGGTGCTGGGCTGGTACTTTGTGGTGGCCTTTGTCCTGTCTATCCCGGTATTTTTTCTGCTCCTGATGGACGCCGGGTCCGGGATCGGAATGCTGAGCCTCCTGATCCTGGCCGTGGGGCTGATCGCCACCATCATCTTCTTCAACCTGCGCTTTGCCCTGGCCCCTTACCTGCTGGCCGACCGCCCGGACGACGGCCCCACCGCCCCCATCTTTCGCAGCTCCTCTCTGATGCGGGGCTGGAAGTGGGAGCTGTTCAAGCTGGAGTTCTCCTTCCTGGGCTGGGAAGCCATCAACTTCGTGCTGTCCAAGGGCGTCATCCTCCTCTTCCTCAGCCAGGCCGGACTGCTCACCACCAACCTGTTCCTGGACGACGCCCTGCTGAACCAGGCCATCGACCTCATCTACTCCGCGCCTGTGGTCATTTTAAGCACCCTGGTGACGGTCCCGGTGTCTCTGTGGCTGATTCCCTACCGGGAGACCGCCCGGGCCGGCTTTTACGACGCCCGGCTCCTGGCCGCCTCCGACGCGATGGACCAGCCCGATATGCCGCCACTGTAAGGAGGAACGCCTATGGAATCGAGACCGCAGTGGCTGGACTGGGCGGTGGAGCTTCAGGCCCTGGCCCAGGCCGGACTGGAGTACGGCCATGACAAATTCGACCTGGAGCGTTACGCACGCATCCGGGAGATTTCTGCGGAAATTATGGCACAGCACACCGGCCTCCCCCTGGAGGAGGTGAAGGACCTGTTCTGCGGCGAGTCCGGCTACCAGACTCCCAAGCTGGATACCAGGGCCGCCGTCTTCCAGGGGGAGAAAATCCTCCTGGTCCAGGAGAGCGACGGCCTCTGGGCCCTCCCCGGAGGGTGGTCGGATGTGGATATCACCGTAGGGGAGAACGCCGTGAAGGAGGTCAAGGAGGAGGCCGGACTGGACGTCACGGTCAGGCGGGTGATCGCCCTCCAGGACCAGCACAGGCGCAACCGGCCTATGAGTCCCTATGGAGTCTGCAAGGTACTGGTGCTGTGCGACCGGACCGGCGGCTCCTTCCAGCCCAACCTGGAAACGCTGGACAGCCGCTACTTTTCCCTGGACGAGCTGCCTCCTCTGGCCACCGGAAAAACCACCGAGGAACA
>CAJUAW010000110.1:2519-9914 GCA_910584605.1 uncultured Oscillospiraceae bacterium | reverse complement strand
GCCCCTTTCGCCGCACCGCGACGGCCTGGAAAAGAAAACAATGGACATAGAAGACCGTAGTTGCCTTTTGTAAGGCGATTGCGGTCTTTTTTTGTCCAGAAACAGAAAGGAGACTGCAAATGAAATGCCGCAAAGCAACCTGTTAGAGCTGACCTATTTTGACCCCAAGGCACAAGTCCGTCTGACCACCTATGCGGACACCATCATCACCGAACCTAACGGCAGGGAGGAATCCCTTGCTGCCGTCCGCTTCGGCGGATACCCGGAGATGGTGCGCGCTATGTCGGACGCCATTTACGGCGGTGGAACTGTTGATCTCATTCAGAACGGGAATACTTTTCATCTGAAAAGCAAGCCCAAGTCCTACCAGCGGCATATGTCCCATGACGGCGCATATGCCACGGCTACCCTTATCATCAGTGACGAAGCTCTGTCCGCCAATCAACAGGATGACGGAGAAGATGAGCAAGAAAACGTCTCCAAGCAGCCGGAACAGCCCAGGCCCCGCAAATGCTACATCTTTTGCCCGGCCGGGGATCGGGACAGCCTGTTCGCGGAGGTAGACCGAAAGACCGCCGCGCCCCTGCTCCCGGAGTTTCAGGACTACGTGCTGGATGAGCTGACCGCCCGGAAGATACTGCGCCGGATGAAAGTGTTTGCGCTCCACGAAAAGCTGGACGCCTGGCTGCTGGAGCTGCTGCCGGATGACAGGAACGTAGTGGACGTGCTGGAGCAGGGCCTGAAAGAGGGGAAGATCATGATCCCCGGCGCTGTCGCGGACAAGCCGGACGGATTCCGGGATGTGACTGGCGTCACGTCTTATCTCAACACATTCGGCGTTGATGTGGCGGAGCGCATCCGGAATCAATTCATCCCCCTGTTCGACCCGGCCGCTGAGCCGCTGTCGGAGGAGATACTGACCATCAACGACTACATCCAGCAGCAGGCGGGCTACTCCCTCTACGACGCCCAGCTGGCTGTAGCGGAGACTGTCAAGCGGCAGCTGGATCGCCGTAACGCCGCCTTCATCGTGGCGGAGTGCGGCACCGGCAAAACCAAGATCGGCTCCACAGCCCTGGGCGCGCTGCATGGCCTTGTGGCCGCGCAGCGCCGGAGAGGAGCCCCAAAGACATTTAACCTTGTCATGTGCCCCTCCCATGTGACCGGGAAATGGGTCCGGGAGATTGGGGAAACCCTGCCGGACACCTACGCCATGGTGGTCAAAAGCATCACAGATCTTGACCGGCTCTATGCCATGTATGAGGCGGGAGACAAGAGCGTTTTCGCGGTATTCAGCAAGGAACGGGCCAGAGATGGCTATATGCGCTATCCCGCTGTCCATGTGGGCCGACGTCATGGGCACTGGTATCTTGCTTGCCCAGACTGCGGAAAGCCTGTTATGCGGGAGTGCAGCGATGACGGCAGCAGATATTTTGAACATGCGGACCCGTTCTTTTTTCAGCGGGAACACAGGCAAAACCGTGTCTGCCGGGAATGCGGAAGCATGTTATGGGCTCCTATGGTTCCGGGCAGGAATATCCCCTGGACAAAGATCACCGATTTCGGATGGATCTGCAAAGAGTGGGCGTCCGTGTATCTGATCCGAACCAAAAACACCGCAGTACAAAACAAGCTGCGGCAGGTCGCCGACGATCCGCAAGGCATGTTCCCGGTTGCGGGAGCCGTCCGCCGGTTCCCACTGAGTACTTACATCAAGAAAAAGTACCGGGGCCGGATCGATGGTTTCCTGTGTGATGAACTCCACGAGTACAACAACAAGAGCGGCCAGGGCGATGCTATGGCGGAGCTGTTCGGCGTCTCAAAGCAGTTTATCGGCATGACCGCCACGCTCATCAACGGCTACAGCTCTGGTATCTTCCATCTGCTCTACCGTGTGGTTCCTGGCCTGATGAACAAGGATGGCAAAAGCTACCGCAGGCCCGGCGACTTTGACGCAGAGTACGGTGTGGTGGAGGAAACCTATGAAACCATAGACGCGGAGTACAACTCCAACCGCCGGGTAAGCCGGAGGAAAACGCAGAGCAGGCAGCTGCCCGGCGTATCGCCGCTGGTATTTTCCCGGTTCCTGCTGGAGTACACCGCGTTCCTGTCTCTTTCCGATATGGGGAAGGACCTCCCGGACTATGAGGAGATCCCCGTCCCATTGGAGATGCCGGAGGAGGTCTACGCCGGGTATAAACACGCCGAGGACACGCTGCGCCGGTTTATGAAGAGTGACCGGAAGGCGGCGCGGAAGCTGCTGTCGGCCTACATGAACCTTCTGACAGTCTACCCGGACCAGCCCTATGGCCAGCCGGAGATCGTCCATCCCATAAACGGGTCTGTGGTTGTGATGCCAAAGAGCATCGGCGATTTCAACAGCATTCTGCCCAAGGAGGAAAAGACGCTGGAAATCGTCCGGGCGAAGATTGCCGCCGGGGAACGTGTGCTCATCTACACTAGCTGGACGCGGACGGACTCACAGAGGAAGCTCCAGGGCCTTTTGAACCAGGAGGGCATCCATACGGACATTCTGGCTCCCACCATCTCCCCGGAGAAACGGGAAGCGTGGGTGGAGCAGCGGGTCAATTCCGGGCTGCAGGTACTCATTACGAACCCCAAGTGCGTGGAAACCGGATTGGACCTCAATACTTTCACCACCTTGATCTTCTACAGTATGGGCTACAACCTGTTCACACTCCGGCAGGCGTCCCGCCGCTCCTGGCGCATCAACCAGACCGCGCCACGGGTGGAGGTCTACATGCTCTACTATGCTGACACCATGCAGGCCAAGGCCATGAAGCTGATGGCGTCCAAGTTGGCAGTGGCAGGACTCATTGAGGGTTCTTTCTCCGAGGAGGGGCTGGCTGCCATGAGCGATGTACGGGATATGACCTCCCAGATGGCCAAGGAGCTGGCCCAGGGGATCAAGGACAACGTGGAGGATATTGCCGCCGCGTTCAAGAAGATGGCGGTCATCAACCCCGACCGTGAGCGCCGCCAGCAAATAACCCTGCCGGCAGCGGAGCGGAAGCCTGCGGAGGAAACGGAGATCGTTACGATCCGCACATCGGATCAGCAGCGGAAACGAGTCCTTTACGACGGCTTGTTGGAGATGTCTGAGAAGAAGCGGAAGAAACCAAGGCAGGAGCTGGAAGACCAGCTCTCCATATTTGGTGACGCCGCGTAAAGAAAGAAGGAGGAATTTTATTATGCGGGTAACGATCAACCGTATCGAGCTGCTCAGCGCCGCCAAACGCGCGGCCGCTATCGCGCCCAGCAGTTCTCCTATCAAGGAGATGGCCTGCGCGCTTCTGGAGACGGACAGCAGTTCCGGGAAATTGACGGTCACGTCCACCAATGTGGAGACGTCCCTGGAGCAGAAGCTCCGCTGCGTCTCCCAGGAGGAGGATGCCCTGGCGGTCAACGCGAGGCTGCTGTCCACCATGCTGGAGAAGCTGCCCGGTGAGACGGTGGAACTGCGCCGGAACGGACACGATCCGGTTTTCCATCTGAGCGGCGGGGACGCGGAGTACAATGTCTCTATTTTCGAGCGGGGCAGCTATCCCAAGCCAACCATTCCCTTCCCGGAGGACACGGTGAAGGTCAGCAGGATCCCCACCCTGGCGCGGCGCACCGTATTCGCCGCCAGCACAGACGGGAACGCCGGCCGGCCATTGCTGAAATGCGTCAATCTGACCTTTACCAAGGATGGCCTCCGGGCCGCCGGGAGTGACGGGACCTGTATCGTCACCGTCAGCGGCGACAGCAAGAGCGCCGGAAACGCCAGCCTGCTGCTGCCGGCCAAGTCCCTGGACAAGCTGGCCCGGATGTGCGGCGATGAAGATGCGTTCCGCGTGGGTACTACGGGAAAAACCGTGGCGTTCCTGCGGGAGGATCTCATCTACAGCGCCCGGCTCATGGAGGGGGAGTATATCGACACGGAGCGTCTGACCGCTTCTGTCCAGCCCCAGTTCCAGGTGCTGACGGATATTCCGGAGTTACGCAAGGGCCTGGAATCCGCCATTTCCTTTGATCCGGACGGCAAAGTGGGACTGCTTTTTGACGGACAGCGGCTGACCTTCCAGTGCCGGAGCAAGCTGGGCAGTTCCAGTACTTCCACCAGCGTGATCCCACTCAAAGGGAGCATACAGGGGGAACATTGGTTTCTGACCTCGAACCTGGAAGCCTGCTTCCGCGCCCTGACCGGGAGTGTGAAGCTGGGCGTAGCCGCCGGAGGGATGCTGGTTCTGGAAACAGAGGACGCGCTGTACCTTCAGACCGCTACAAGGGCTCCATTGATCCAAGTAGAAAAGAAAGCGCCCGCCCAAAAGGCGGCGTAAGAGAAAGGGTGGTTCTATTTGAAAGTCCCAAGTATCTGCCGCTACTGCGGCGGCGTGATCCGGCGTGTTCCCGGGCAGCAGGTCTACGGCGATGCGGCGGCGAGGCGTCTGAAGCTGAAGAACGAGTGGTTTTACCAGTGCCAGAACTGTAACGCCCGTGTGGGCTGCCATCGGGGGACAACGCGCCCCCTTGGCAATGTGGCCAATGAGGTTTTGCGGCTCAAGCGGATGGAGACACACCAGGTGTTCGATGCCTTCTGGAAAAGCAGGCATATGAGCCGGACGGCCGCCTACAAGTGGCTGTCAAAGAAAATGGGGCTGCCGGAGGAAAAGACGCATATCGGCGGTTTTGAAATGGATCAGTGCCAGCAGGTTATCGACATCTGCCGCCGGATGGAAACGGCGGAACAGGATAAGGAGGTTGCATAACGATGACCTATCAGGAATTACGAAAGTTGTTCTACACCCATGAAGACAAAGATCCGTCCACGCATCTGACAGCGTACATCACCTTTTCCGGTTTTGGGTCACAGAACCAGAAGACTTACCCATGGGAAAGCCGTACTTACGCTATTTCCAGCAATAACAAGGCGTATCAGCCCGAAAAAGGCGGCTACTCCATCTATGGGAGCTGCCTGGACGGGACTGACTGCGGCATCCGGCTGGAGAAATATATGCGGGATGAGCAGGGAGGAAAAGACGGCTGGACGGTGGAGGACTGCTGCCTTATCGGCTATATGCCTGTCATCCACGATTCCGGACTGCTTCTGCCCAGGTTGTTTTACACCTATGATGAGGCCATGCGGGCTTTTCCCTACAATTTGGAGAATGAAAGCGGACGTCAGACTGTGCAGCGGGTCCTTTTCTATGATCCGCTCAATATCCGGTTTGAGGAAAGGAGAGCCGCATGAAGTACACGTTGAGATGCCCTTCCTGCACAGGCTGTCCCCACGATCTGTATTTTGGCGAGGCCATCCCCAAGAAGCAGTTTAGTGTCATGATGCACTGCGGCGAGCATTTCTGCACTGGCGGCAAAAAGGCGCGGCGGTTCAAGCGCAGCGATCCGAAGATCGCCGTCCCCCAGTGGTGCCCAAAACGGAAAAGTCCCTGTGAACTGCGGGTCTATGCCCTGAAGAGCATTCAGGACTGGCACTTGCACCGTCTCCTGCCGCCCGATCCCGATGATCCGATCTGCATATCGGAACGCCGGTATGCGCTGGCATCCAGCAGCGAAATTGAACTGACGCCCCAGGAATTTTGGAAACGGTGTCAGAACGAGCCTTGGACAGACCTGCTGGATGTTGACACTCCGCTCTACTCGGTTGTGGAGATCGACGACGGCCTTGCGCCGGCTTTTTTCTACAGGACGATGGTCGGGCTCAGTGTCGCACCGCATTTCAATACCGAAAAGGCCAGGACAAATCGAATGGAGGAATCTGTTTGAGGGAAGTCGAAAAACACTGCGACAACTGCCGGTACTCCTACATGGAGCCGGAAAGAGACAACGCCCGGATCATTCTGCGCCAGAAGTGCAGGAATCCGGATTACAATTCATCGAAAAACATCCATGACAGCATCATGGAGGACTGGGGCCGGGACTTCTGCCGTTTCTGGGCCCCCAAAAGAGAAAGGACAGCATCATGAAAAATTGTTATTCCATCGCGGAGCGCAACCGCATCGTGGAGGAGAACCTTCACCGCATCAACAAGACCATATGCAGGAACTGGGCCCTGATAAAGGCCGCCCATCTGGACCGTGACGATGTTTACCAGCAGCTGGCCATCCGGCTCATCCGGGCCGTAGAAACCTTCGACCCGGCCAAGGGCAAGCTGGCCCAGCATATCAACGCTCAGCTCCAGTACGAGCTGCTCAACTGCAAGGACAGCCGAAGCCGGTACGGCTTCACCGGCGCGCCCCGTGATCTGCGGGGGGCGGTGATCTCCCTGGAAGCCTGCGGCGATCTCATGGCGGCGTAAGGACGGGAGGATGTATATGTTGCGTGATGAAATGCTGGCGGTGATCGCCGATGTCAACACCCAGGTAGCCGAGCGGGATGAATTGGTGGAGTGCATCGCCATTGCCCTGCTGACCCAAAAGAATCTCTTCATTCTGGGTGCGCCCGGCCAGGCCAAGAGCTACGCCATCAACGCCTTCCGCAGCCGGATCACCGGCGCGAGGCAGTTTGAGCGCCTGCTCTCCAAGCAGACTGATGAGGAACAGCTTTTCGGACGTATTGATCTGGCCAGCCTGCTCCCCGGCAGCGTTGCCCAAGCGGTGCTGGACAGCGATCCGCAGTACCGCCAGATGCACAGCAGCTTGAAAAACCGGCTTGCCAGCGGACAGGATGCCGGGGATCTTCCTGAACAGATGGAGCGCCGCCGTAAGGCACTGGCAGAACTCCATGGCAGCGAACCCCAGGTCAACACCGCCGGTAAAATACCAGAGTCGGAGATCTGTTTTCTGGATGAGATATTCAAGTGCAACGACGGGGTACTCAACTCCCTGCTCACCGCACTGAACGAGCGGAAGTACACCAATGAGGGGCGTACATATCCCATCCCCACGATCTCCTTCTTTGCGGCGTCCAATGAGATCCCCAACTTCAGCGACCCGCAGGAGAAGATCCTGGAGGCCCTGTATGACCGCCTGGATCTGAAGCTGGTGACGGAGAATATCTCTGACCGGGACAAACGCATGACCGTCTTGCGGGACAAGCAGGCTGGACGGAATGGACAGATCGTATCTTCCATCACCTTGGAGCAGCTGCTGGATATGCAGCGGGAGGTAAAGGCAATTCTCATCCCGGATGCCGTCAATGAACTGGCGGACGATATTCTCTGTGAGCTGCGGAAGAGCGGCGTCACTGTGTCGGACCGGAAGTATCTCAACTACTATCCCATTGCCCAGGCGAAGGCGTGGCTCTCCGGCCATACCTCGGTGCAGGCGGTCGATCTGCTGGCGCTGAAGAACTACCTTTGGCAGAAGCCGGAGGAGCGGGCTGTGGTGGAGGCCACACTCACCCGTATGTGCGAGATCGGAAGAGCACACGTCT
>CAJUAW010000110.1:0-2509 GCA_910584605.1 uncultured Oscillospiraceae bacterium | reverse complement strand
CAAGGTGAACAGCATCCGTGGCATGGCTGCGGAAGCCTATGAGGATTTCGAGTCAGCAAGAAATGATGCCAGTAGAGCCAACGCCGCCAGCAAAGCTCTCATCAAGCTGCGGGGCGAACTGGTGCGGCTCTTTGGTATGCGGCAGGAACTTGTTGATTCGGCGCAGTCCGACAGTGAAAAAGCTCTGACGGATGAACTTCTGATCGATATGGAGCAGATCAGCCGGAAAGCGCACGAGGCGATAGGGTTTACCTATACGCCCCTGGAGCAGCTGGCCGCGCTGCAATAAACAGAATTTTGAAGGAGGATACGCAATATGTTGAACCACATCGTCATCATGGGCCGGATGGTCCGTGACCCGGAGCTACGCAGCACCCAGAGCGGCACCAGCGTGTGCAGCTTCACCCTGGCCTGCGACCGGGATTTCAAGTCCAAGGACGGCGGGGAGAAGGAAACGGACTTTATCGACTGCGTGGCCTGGCGCTCCACGGCGGAGTTTGTCAGCAAGTATTTCACCAAGGGCCGTATGGCGGTGGCCTCCGGACGGCTCCAGCTGCGGGATTGGAAAGACCGTGACGGCAATAAACGCCGCAGCGCGGAGATCGTGACGGATAACGTCTATTTTGGCGATTCCAAGAAGGAGCAGGAGCCTCCGGAGGCAATCCACGGCGCTTCCGACGGCTTCCCCGGCGGAGATCTGCCGAATGGATTTGATCCGTTTGCCGGAGGCGGGGACAACGGAGAGCTACCGTTCTGATGGAGCGATTGCGGGAGAGGATTAATCTCTCCTTCGCATCACAAAAAACCTGTTGCCGGGTTGAT
This sequence comes from uncultured Oscillospiraceae bacterium, assembly GCA_910584605.1. Taxonomy (GTDB): domain Bacteria; phylum Bacillota; class Clostridia; order Oscillospirales; family Oscillospiraceae; genus Lawsonibacter. Next base: position 1,687 of record CAJUAW010000110.1, on the reverse strand, counting down.
ATTTGGTTCAATACTTGGTAAAATGAATAAAGAGCTATATTCTCAGGAAAGGCGGTCAGGAGATATGATGTATCCGTATCTTACTCTGGCAGACGAAACAGAGATCGTACATTCCCATGTGATGAATGTGGATGGCGTCCAGACGGTAGAGGTTCATTTTGAACGACCGTCAGAAGAACGAGGATTTGACTCCGCCAGATGTGTGCTGCCCTCTTATCAATGGAAGTTTAATGATGGCTTTTCTGTGCAGGAAATTGACTTCTTCAACGAATTTTTGCATCACAACGCCCATTTGCTCTACCGTTATGCGGCGCAGGGAGGGATCCATTGTGCCTAGCTTGTTCCGGATCGGAGGATACTTGGTGTTCTTCTGGTCAAATGAAAATGGAGAACCGATCCACGTTCACATTGCGCGAGGAAAGCCGGGACCTAACACAACAAAAATCTGGCTGACCCGTTCGGGGCAATGCATCGTTGCAAATAATGACAGCCGAATCCCGCAAAGTGATCTGAACGAACTCCTGGATGTTATCTCAGCGCAATTTTTCCTGATTTGTAGGAAATGGCAGGAGCATTTTTGCGTGGAAGATATCCAATTTTTTTGCTGAATATTGTTCTATTATTATCAGAAGCAGAACCGGTGGTTCTGCTTCTGATCTGTTTTTTGGAGGAATCACTATGAAGCAGACATATCGTTCTATCTCTGATGTACTCAATTCTCCGTGGGCCGCGCTCCAGCCGAAACCCGCGAACGATCCCACAGACCGCGTTCTGCGCTCTACCAAGCTGGAGGACAGCATCTACGCCGACCTCCGGAGCGGAGACGATGCTCTGGCGCAGATGGAACAGGAAGCCGCAAAAAAGCTGCGCTCCTTCCCCGCCCTCTCCAGGGACATCTACCAGTCCTTCTACTCCCTGATGCCAAAGCGCGGCGAGGACAGCGCCCTCTCGACGCAGGCCCGGAAGTTCAACGCGCCTATTCTGGACCACATTACCCAGAGCGAGGACTTTCCTACGCTGAAATCTGTCTGCGAAGGCCGGGAGCTGCCCGCTTATGAGGCGGCGAGCGAATTTATCGCACAGGCAGCGAATGAGCTGGACGAGCTTCTGGCTGGCATCGGCGGCGAAAAGAACTCTCTGAATACCTTGGAGAAGCTGGAGGATGCGGCAGCCCAAGCCCAAAAGGAGCTGGCGGAGCTTCTGGAGCGGATGCAAAGATGCAGGAAGCCCGATGTGCAGCTGGAGCAGCAGGTGATCGCCGCTGCCAATAAAGCGGAAAGCAAGCAGCGGCAGGTCGCGGCGGTTGGGAAAATGGTCGATGCCAATACCGCTAAAAACCAGGATACGATCTCCGCCATAGTCGCGCAGGCAGTCCGCGCCGCCGCCGAAAAGGCGGAGGAGGTCCAGAACATTATCGCCGCCTGGGGTGATGATCCCGGAAATCTGGAGCGGAACGAGGTCAACACCGCTCTGCTGGAAACCGTCCGCAAAAGCAGCGTCCTGAAGGATGTTGCCAAGTACCTTGGTCGGTTCCGGGAGATATTCGCCCAAGGCAAGCGGAGCGGCTACGCCTACGGACGCGGGGAGAAATATTCTCTGGAGCTGGGCAGCAACCTGTCCCGGGCCCTGACCTCCGAGCTGACCATGCTGGCCTCGCCGCTGACGGCCCCGATGTTTCTGAGGAAGT
>CAJUAW010000109.1 GCA_910584605.1 uncultured Oscillospiraceae bacterium | reverse complement strand
GTGCCGTAGGGGTTGGTGGTGCCGCCGGTGGGGAAGTCCTCCCGGATGGGGACGGAGGCGGGGTCGCCGTACACCGTGGCGGAGGAGGAGAAGACGAAGTTCTTCACCCCGTGGCGGCGCATGGCCTGCAGCAGGTAGAGGGTGCTGATCAGGTTGTTGGAGTAATACTCCAGAGGCTTGGACACGCTCTCGCCCACGGCCTTCAGCCCGGCGAAGTGGATCACCGCGTCGATGCCGGGGTGCTGGGCGAAGAGGGCCTCCACCTCAGTCTCGCTGCACAGCTCGGCCTTGATGAAGGGGACCTGCTTCCCGGTGATCTTCTCCACCCGGCGGAGGGCCTCCTCGCTGGCGTTGTACAGGTTATCGGCCACGATAATGTCATAGCCCGAGCTGATCAGCTCCACGCAGGTATGGCTGCCGATATAGCCCGCGCCGCCGCAGACAAGAATGGACATAAAAACCGCTCCTTTATATAAATAGTGATGCAGATTGTCTGGTATCCCTATTGTAGCGCCTGGACCACAAAATTAAAATAGACGATTTCACTAATAATCTGGAAAATCGTCCGTTTGCTTGAATTTATTTACAGCAAAGAAAAATCGGGGCCGCCCTGGGGCGGTCCCGGTCTGTGCAGTTTATCGTGCCAGGCTCTGGAAGTGGGTGAGGACAGGGTTGACGCCCATCTTCTTGCCGTTTTCGTAGGTATAGAAGCCGGCGCCGCTCTTCCGGCCCAGGAAGCCGGACACCACCAGCTTGCGCAGCAGCAGGGAGGGGGCGTACTTGGAGCCGATCTCCTTCTCCATGGTGGTCATCACGTCCAGGAGGATGTCCAGGCCGATCATGTCGGCCAGCTCCAGGGGACCCATGGGGTGGTTGCAGCCCAGCTTCATGCCGTTGTCCATCTCCTCCACCGAGCCGATGTAGGAGCCCACGATGACGCAGGCCTCGTTGAGCATGGGCAGCAGGGCGCGGTTGACGATGAATCCGGGCTTGTCGTCGGCCTGGATCAGGGTCTTGCCCATCTTCTCGCCCACCTCCTTCACGGCGGCCAGCACCTCCTGGGTGGTGAGCAGGCCGAAGATGACCTCGCACAGCTTCATCCGGGGCACGGGGGAGAAAAAGTGCATGCCCACGACCTGGGAGGGCCGCTTGGTGGCGGCGGCCAGGGCGGTGAGGGAGATGGAGGAGGTGTTGGAGGCGAAGATGGTGTGAGCAGGGCAGATGTTCTCCAGGGAGGCGAAGACCGCCTGCTTGGCCTGCAGGTTCTCGATGATGGCCTCGATCACCAGGTCGGCGTTCTTCGCGCCCTCCAGGGTGGCGTCAAAGACCAGGCGGGCCAGAGCGGCGTCCCGGTCCTCCGCGGACATGCGGCCCTTCTCCACCTCCCGGTTCAGGGCCTTTTCGATGTTGGCCCTGGCCCGGTCCAGGGCCTCCTGCCGCTGATCGTTGAGGGTAACGCTGTAACCGCTGGTGACCGCATTCTGAGCGATGCCGCTGCCCATCAGACCGGCGCCTACGACAAAAATATTCTGAATCGCCATATTTGCATACTCCTTTTCATTCCTGTTTCTTTTTGTCCCGCCCTTCCAGCTGCGGGGTTCAACTGGGCCTATCATAGCATATCAACGGACGCAGGTCTCCGCATAAATGAGCCTAAAATCTGCAAATCTTGCCATTTGGAGAAAACGTGGAGACGGAAGGCTCATCGCCACGTTTTTTCTTGCAATTCCCTCAAAAAGGTCAGAAGCTGTTCAACCCGGCAGAGCCGTCATCCTGCCCCTTTTCGATGGAGCGGACCACCGCGTAGTAGCCGTATTCCTTGTTGACCTGGACGTAAAACCGCTCCCCCACCTTCTTTCCCAGCAGGGCGGAACCCATGGGACTCTCCTTGCTGATCAGGCCGTTGAGCACGTCCTGCCGGACGGTGGTCACCACCTGCCAGGTCTCCTCCTCCTGGTCCTCCTCCAGCCAGATGGTCACCTTGTCATACAGGCCCACTTCGCCGGCAGCGGAGCGGCCGTCAATGACCTTGGCGGTCCGGATCATGTTTTCCAGATAGCGGATGCGGCTCTCGTTTTTGTTTTTCTCCTGCTTGGCCGCCTTGTACTCAAAGTTCTCGCTCAGGTCACCGAAGCCCCGGGCCACCTTGACCTCCTCCAGCAGCTGGGGACGGAGGGTGATGCGCCGGTAGTCCAGCTCCTCCTGCATCTTTTTGATGTCGGTTCTGGTCAGTTCGTTGTGCATGTTACCCTTCCCACCCCGCCAGATATGCCTTCTGCTCCTGGGTAAGGGCGTCGATGGACAACCCCATAGCGGCCAGCTTCACCCGGGCGATCTGGTCGTCGATCTCGTCGGGGACGAGGTAGACCTTCTTTTCCAGTCCCTCCCGGTGCTTGGCCAGCCACTCCAGGGACAGGGCCTGGACGGCGAAGGACATGTCCATGATCTCCGCCGGGTGGCCGTTGCCCCCGGCCAGGTTGACCAGACGGCCCTCGGCCAGCACGTTGAGCACCCGGCCGTCGGGCAGGCGGAAGCCCTCGATATTCTGGCGGCGGGGGAAGGTCTCGGCCGCTATGGTCTGCAGGGCGGCTACGTCCACCTCGCAGTCGAAGTGGCCCGAGTTGCACAGCACGGCGTTGTTCTTCATCATCTTGAAGTGCCGCTCCACGATCACGTCCTTGCAGCCGGTGGCGGTGACGAAGATGTCGCCGATTTTGGCGGCCTCGTCCATGGACATCACCCGGAAGTTCTCCATGGTGGCGTCCAGGGCCTTGAAGGGGTCCACCTCGGTGACCACCACATTGGCTCCCATCCCCTTGGCCCGCATGGCGATACCCTTGCCGCACCAGCCGTAGCCCGCGACAACCACGGTCTTGCCCGCCACGATCAGGTTGGTGGTGTGCATGATGGCGTCCCAGGTGGACTGGCCGGTGCCGTACTTGTTGTCGTAGTAGTGCTTGGCCTTGGCGTCGTTGACGGCCATCATGGGACAGGGCAGAATGCCCTCCCGCTGGCGTGCGTAGAGGCGGTGGATGCCGGTGGTGGTCTCCTCACAGCCGCCGATCAGGCGGTCGCCGTACTGGGCGCACTTGCCTCCCAGCAGATTGATCAGGTCGCCGCCGTCGTCCACAATCAGGTGGGGGCGGCACTTCAGGGTCTCGACAAGGAGGTTCTCATACTCCTCCATGCTCACCCCGTGGACCCCGTAGGTGGCCACCCCGGAGTCAGCCACCGCGGCGGCCACGTCGTCCTGGGTGGACAGGGGGTTGCAGCCGGTGAGATGGACCTCCGCGCCCCCCTCCCGGAGGACCAGCCCCAGATTGGCGGTCTTGGCCTCCAGGTGGACGGATACGGCGATGGTCAGCCCGGCGAAGGGCTTCTCCCGGCGGAACCGCTCCTCAATGCCGGACAGGGCGGGCATAAAGTCCCGCACCCACTGGATCTTCTGATGGCCCGACGGGGCCAGAGACATATCTTTGACGATGCTCATGGTATTCCTCCCTGTTTGGTGCTCCCATTTGTATGGGGAATTCGGTGTCAGCCCTATCTTAGCACATTTTTCAGGCGAGGGAAAGAGGCATTTTCCAGGGAGCCGCCACAATTTGTTCACACTTTAGCTGTAGACTTTCCCGGCAAAAACGGGTACAATGAAGGTTACGAATTGAACCGGAGGAGGATTTTGCCTTGAAAACGCTTTCTCGCTGGATTTCCGAATTTTGCAGCAAGCACCCCAATCTGGGCATCCCGGATCTGATCAAGTATATTGCGGTGGGCAACGTGATCGTCTTTGTGGGCGACATGGTCACCCAGGGGATGCTCTCCCAGTTTGTCAGCTTCTACCCCGAGCTGATCCTGCGCGGACAGATCTGGCGGCTGATTACATTTGTCTTCGCTCCCCTGCCGGTGGGCGGGGAGTCCATGCTCTCCCAGACCATATTCGGGCGCACCTTCCTGTTCGCCCTCATGACCTTTTTCTACTACTGGATCGGCACCTCCCTGGAGCGCCAATGGGGGTCCACCCGCTTTACCGTGTTTTACGGCCTGGGCGTTCTGTTCAACATCGCGGCGGGCATGATCCTCTACCTGTCCTTCCCCTTCCGGGCCACGGGGGCGCTGCTGGGCTACTATGTGGAAACCGCCAACATGTACTACGTAAACATGTCCCTGTTCTTCTCCTTCGCCACCCTGTACCCCGACATGCAGGTCAACCTGTACGGCATCATCCCGCTGAAGGTGAAGTGGCTGGCCCTCATTGACCTGGTCTTTTTTGGCTACGCCATCGTCTCCCCGCTGATGTCCGGCCAGTGGCTGTGGGCCCTGATGCCCATCGTGGCCATCCTCAACTACCTGATCTTCTTCTGGGAGGACCTGATCAACACGCTGGGCTACAAGCGCGCTCAGGTCAGGCACCGGACCTCCGCCCAGACCATCAACTTCAAAAAGGCCCAAAAGGAGCTGCGGGAGCGGCGGGGGTATCTTCATAAGTGCGCCGTCTGCGGCGTCACCGACCAGGACGACCCCAACATGGAGTTCCGCTACTGCTCCAAGTGCAACGGCTACTACTGCTACTGCGCCAATCACATCAACAACCACAGCCACGTGCAGTAAAAAAAGCCTCCCTCTCTGAGGGAGGCTTTTTCCTTGCACGAACCGCGTTTACTTCCTTCGGTCCTGTTTGATCAAAATGTTCAGCGCCTCCACCCCAACGGTGATGGCGGCCTCGGTGTCGTGGCTCTCCTTCTGGTCCAGGCCGGCGGCCTCCCGCTCCTGGTTCCAGATGACGTGGAACACCGAGCCGCACCGCACCTTCCGGGCTGCCGCCACGGTGAACAGGGCGGCGGACTCCATCTCGGAGGCCAGCACCCCCAGGCGCTTCCACGCCTCCCACTTCTGCTCCAGCTCATAGCTCACCGGCATCCGGGAGGGGGAGTGCTGGCCGTAGAAGGAGTCCTTGCACTGGACCACCCCGGCGTGCCAGGAGCAGCCCAGGGTCCTGCACGCCTCCACCAGGGCCAAGGCCACCCCGAAATCGGGGACGGCGGGCCACTCAATGGGGGCGTACTCCCGGCTGGTCCCCTCCATGCGGACCGCTCCGGTGGCCACCACCACGTCGCCGCTCTGGACGGACAGATCAATCCCTCCGCAGGTCCCCACCCGGACAAAGGTGTGGACGCCTAAATTGGCCAGCTCCTCCATAGCAATGGCGGCGGAGGGGCCGCCGATGCCGGTGGACACCACGCTCACCGGCTCCCCCAGGAGGGTCCCGGTCCAGGTGACGTACTCCCGGTTGGTCTGGACGTGGACCGGACTGTCGAAGCGTCTGGCGATGGCCTCACACCGGCCCGGGTCTCCCGGGAGGATACAGTATCCCCCCACCTCCCCCTGGGCGCATTGAATATGAAACTGTTTCTCCCGTGCCTGTTCATTCATATGGACCGCCTCCCCGATCATAATTCTGTGTTATTTTACCATAAAAGCCCCCCTCTTTCAAGGCCCCCTGTGTTTCAGCTTGACCTTTTCCGGCGCATATATTATAATTTCTCCTGCCGTTCTCCAAAGCGGCCAACAGGTTTCGGCAAAGTGCACAAAATTCTTCCGTTGATTTTTCCGGGCCTTTGTTCTTCTTGCATCTTGCCGCATTTCGGCCTATAATGTAGGGGTACAAGGATCGCCTGATCGCCTGTTGATCCCCTGAAGGAGGCCCCAACCTTGAAACGTTTTTTGATCTTTCCCTGTATCCTGTCCCTGGTCATCGGGCTGCTGGTGGGCATTCTGCTGCCCATTAATCTGAGCGGCGGCGACACGCCCGCTGTGCTCAACAGCACGCCCAATAACTTCACGCCCCCGCCCGGCGTCTCCCAGCCGGAGACCAGCGGCTCTGCCAGCTCCTCCGTCAGCACAGACACCCTGGACCTGGAGGACAACTTCCCCCTGCTGGGCTCCGCCTGCGCCGTCTGCCGCGCCATTCAGCAGCAGAACTGGACCACGCTGGCCGCCTACGTCCACCCCAGCCGCGGGGTGACCTTCACCCCCTACTCCACCGTGGACCCGGACAGCGACCTGAACTTCACCGCCGACCAGATCAAAAACCTGGCGCAAAATCAGAGCGTGTACACCTGGGGCTTTGAGGACGGCCGGGGCGACCCCATTCAGATGACCATCCTCCAATACTTTGAGCGGTACGTCTACGACCGGGACTACACCCAGGTCCCGGAGATCGGGGTGGACCGTATCATGACCGGCGGCAACGCCCTGGAAAACCTCACTGAGGTCTATGACGGCTGCCGCTTTGTAGACTTCAGCTACCCCTCCGCCGACCCGGTGAACGACGGCCTGGACTGGTCCTCGCTCAAGCTGGTCTTTCAGGCGGAGGGAGACCTCTGGTATCTGGTCGGCATCGTCCACGGAGAGTGGACAATCTGATCAAAAAAGCAGCGCCGCCGCTTTTTTGATTTGAAATCGGAAAGGACCGTTCAACCTATGGATATTGTCATTGTAGGCAGTGGAAAAGTGGGCTTCTCCCTGGCGGAACAGCTGGTGAAGGAGGAGCATAACGTCACCGTGGTGGACAACGACGAGGAGGCTCTGCGCCGGGCCGGCGACCAGCTGGATATCATGACGGTCCGGGGCAACGGCGTATCCGCCGCCGCCCTGCGGGAGGCGGTGGTGGACAAGGCCGACCTGCTGGTGGCCGCCACCAACGCCGACGAGGTCAACATGGTGTGCTGCCTCACCGCCAAGGACCTGGGTGCCAAATACACCATCGCCCGAATCCGCAATCCCGAGTATACCGCCAGCCTGGCCGAGCTGCGCCGCAACCTGAAGATCGACATGGCCATCAACCCGGAGAACTCCACCGCTGTGGAGATCTCCCGCCTGCTCCGCTTCCCCTCCGCCGCCAACATCGAGACCTTCTGCCGGGGCAAGGTGGAGCTGATGGGCTTCCGCCTGCAGGAGGGGGATTTTCTCATCGACTCCCCCCTCTACGCCCTGCCCGCCCAGGTGAAAAAGCTGTCGCTGCTGTTCTGCGCCGTGGACCGGGGAGGGGACGTCTCCATCCCCCACGGCTCCTTTGTCCCCAAGGCGGGGGACAAGCTGTACATGGTGGGCCGTCCGGACAGTCTGGACCAGTTCTTCCGGCAGCTGGGCCGCTACGCTCCCAAGGTGAAGCAGGTGTTTCTGATCGGGGGCGGCAAGGTGTCCATGTACCTGGCCAGCACCCTGGACCGGATGGGCATCCGCCTGAAAATCATCGAGCGCAGCGAGGAGCGGTGCCGCCTGATCAGCGAGCAGTTCCCCCGGGTCACCGTCATCTGCGGGGACGGCACCGACTCCGAGCTGCTGGAATCGGAGAACCTCTCCGCCAGCGACGCCTTCGTGGCCCTCACCGACCGGGATGAGGACAACCTGATCATCTCCCTGTACGCCATGCAGCAGGGGATCAAAAAGGTCATCACCAAGTGCAACCGGCAGAACTATGCCGGCATCGTCCGCTCGCTGGGCCTGGACAGCGTCATCTCCCCCAAATTTGTCACCGCCTCCAACATCGTCCACGTGGTGCGCGGCCTGCAGAACTCCCAGGGCAGCGTAATGAACTCCCTCCACCGCATCGCGGACGGCGGCGCGGAGGCAATGGAATTCACCGTAGGACCGGCTACCCGTTACCTGGGCGTCCCGCTGAAGGAGCTGAAGCTTCGCCCCGGCGTGCTGCTGGCCGTCATCGTCCGGAAGAACAACATCATCATTCCCGAGGGCTCCTCCTTCCTGCAGGAGGGGGACCGGGTCATCATCATCGCCCGGGGAGGCGGCGTGCTGGACCTGAACGACATCTACCGCTCCGAGTCCATCACGGGAGGGGCCGGAGCATGAACATAAAGCTTGTCTTGAAGCTGGTGGGACGGGTGCTGCTGCTGGAGGCCGCCGCCCTGGCCGTCCCGCTGGTGGTGACCCTGCTGTACCGGGAGGACCCCCTCCCCTTCCTGCTGGCCATCGCGCTGGTGGCCGCGGCCGGCTTCGGCCTGTCCGCCCTCCCCGCCCGGCACACCTTCTTCACCCGGGAGGGCTTTGTGGCGGTGGGACTCATCTGGATCTTCACCGGACTGGTGGGTGCGCTGCCCTTCCTCTTCTCCGGCTGGTTCGCCACCCCCATGGACGCCATCTTTGAGTCCTGCTCCGGCTTCACCACCACCGGCTCCACCATCCTGCCCGAGATCGAGTCCCTGCCCAAGGGCATCCTGTTCTGGCGCGCCTTCACCCACTGGCTGGGCGGCATGGGCGTGCTGGTACTGGCCACCGCCATCCTCCCCAAGCTGGGCATCCGCTCCCACTACCTCACCCAGGCGGAGACGCCCGGACCGGTGTTCTCCAAGCTGGTGCCCAAGCAGTCCCAGACCTCCAAGATTCTCTACTCCATGTATTTCGCCCTCACCGCCCTGGAGGTGGTCTGCCTGAAGATCGCGGGCATGCCCCTGTACGACTCCCTGATCCACGCCTTCTCCACTGCGGGCACCGGCGGCTTTTCCAACCGGAACGCCAGCGTGGGGGCCTACGACAGCGTGGCCATCGACGTGATCATCACCATCTTCATGCTGCTGTTTTCCATCAACTTTGCGGTCTACTTTCTGCTGCTCACCAGAAAATGGCGGGAGGCCCTGGCCAGCGACGAGCTGCGCTTCTTCCTGTCCGTCGTGGTGGGGGCGACCGCAATCATCACCCTTTTCAACCTGAGCGTCTACGATCACATTGGTGACAGCCTGCGCTACGCCGCCTTCCAGGTGGCCGCCATCATTTCCACCACCGGCTTCGGCACGGCGGACTTCGTGCTGTGGCCCCAGTTTTCTCAGGTGATCATCATTCTGCTCATGTTCTGCGGAGCCAGCGCCGGGTCTACCGGCGGCGGGATGAAGTGTTCCCGGGTTCTGCTCCTGCTCCGGGGGATTCGCCGGGAAATCCACCGCATCACCCACCCCTGCTCCGTCGAGGTGGTCAAGCTGGACGGCAAGCTGGTGAGCGAGGCCACCCTCCACACCCTGCTGGTCTTCCTGGGCGCTTACGTCACCACCATCTTCGCCGCCGCCCTCATCATCTCCCTGGACGGCTGCTCCTTTGCCGTCTCCTTCAGCGCCGCCCTCACCTGCGTCAGCAACGTTGGGCCCGGCCTGGAGGCCATCGGCCCAAGCGGCAACTTCGCCGCCTTCTCCACCCTGTCTAAGGGGGTCATGTCGCTGTGCATGATCATCGGACGTCTGGAGATCTTCCCCATCCTGGTGCTGCTCAGCCCCTCCACCTGGAGGAAGGTTTAAGACTTGGACAAACCAAAAACGAGCCTCCCTGGGGGAGGCTCGTTTTTTTTGCGTCAGCCGCAGATCAGCCGGAGCCGGAAGCGGAATTCTTTCCGGTCCAGACGGTACTGGGGCAGAAGCTCCGGACCGCAGCTGTTGGAGCCGATGCCGTTCTGGGCATAGTCCAGACACAGCACCGTGCTGCCCGAGAGCTCCAGCTCGTAGTTGTGCGCCTTTTGGGTCAGCTCCTCCTGCGTATAGAGGGAGGCGTTGAAGGAAAAGGCCGTCTCGGACACCGCGGTCAGCTTCAGGCCGCCCCCCTGCACGGTCACATAGCCGCAGTCAAAGTGGCTGCCGTTCTCCTGGGGACGGAGGTAGTCCTGGTGGAGCTGGGCCACCGGGCTCTGGAACAGGCCGTGCCAGGAGGCCCGGTGCTTGTCCCGGTAGCTCTCCCAGGGACCCATGCCGCAGTATTCCACCTGGTCCATGGCCTCCTTCAGGAACAGCCGCAGGCCAAACCGGGGGAGCATGGGGAACTCCGGCTCCCGCCGCACGTACATGTCCATGTCGACCGTCCCGTTTGCCCAGACCACCCACACCATCTCCACCGACAGGACCCGCTGCACGGAGGGCGCGCCCACCGACATC
>CAJUAW010000108.1 GCA_910584605.1 uncultured Oscillospiraceae bacterium | reverse complement strand
CTTCGCTGATCCCCTTCAGGACAACATTCTTCAGCTTCTTCCTCCTGCTCTCCCCCCTCAACGTTCTGCTGGCGGAGTCGGCTCTCCGGTATCCCCGCAGGGTTCCCGGTATCCCTGACAGGGAATTTCTCCGGGCGGAGGGTGTCCCCATGACCAAGCAGGAGGCCCGGGCGGCCATCCTGTCCAAGCTGGCAGTGAGACCAGAGGATACCTGTTGGGACATTGGCGCAGGGACGGGGAGCGTCAGCGTGGAGCTGGCCCTCCAGTGCCGGGCAGTATGGGCGGTGGAGCGCCAGCCGGAAGCATTGTCCCTGGCCCGGGCCAACCGGGAGAAGTTTGGAGCCTGGAACCTCCGCCTGACAGAGGGGCGCGCCCCCGAAGCCCTGGACGGTTTTCCCGCCCCGGACGCGGTCTTTATCGGCGGCAGCGGCGGAGAACTGCCCGAGATTCTGGGGGCTGTCCGCCGGGCTAATCCCAAGGCCCGGGTGTGCGTTTCCGCCATCTCTTTGGAAACCCTCCACACTGTCATGACGGAGCTGCGGGACCCGGAGATCACCCAGATTGCCGTCAGTCGCTCCAAGCCTGCGGGACAGCTCCACCTGCTGACCGCCCAGAATCCGGTGTTCCTCATCACGGGGGCGCTGTCATGAGGAGGCTGATGCTGGCCGCCATGAACAGCGGCAGCGGCAAGACGGTATTTACCTGTGGCCTGCTGGCGGCGCTGAAGGCTCGTGGGCTGTCCGTCCTGTCCTTCAAGTGCGGTCCGGACTATATCGACCCCATGTTTCACCGGCAGGTACTGGGAGTGCCCAGCCGGAACCTGGACCTGTTTTTGCAGGGGGAGGCCGGTGTCCGCCGGACGCTGGGCCGTCAGAGTGCGGAGCTGGCCCTGATTGAAGGGGCCATGGGCTTTTACGACGGCGTGAAGGGGACGGATCGGGCCAGCGCCTGGGACATAGCCCGCACGGCGGATGTCCCCGTGGTGTTGATCCTGCGTCCTAAAGGAGCCAGCCTGACCCTGGCGGCGCAAATCCGAGGATTGCAGAGCTTCCGTACCCCCAGCCACATCGCGGGCCTGCTGCTCAACGACTGTAAACCCTCCCTCTATGCTTATCTCAAGCCCATCCTGGAGCGAGAAACCGGTTTGCCCGTAGTGGGCTATCTTCCGCCCATGGAGGAGGCTGTTTTAGAAAGCCGCCACCTAGGGCTGCTCACCGCCGGGGAGATTGAAAACTTGACTGCCCGTTTCGAGGCCATTACCCGACAGATGGAACAGACCGTGGACATCGACGCTCTGCTGGCCCTAGCCGGGGAGGCTCCAGAGGGACAGACTCCGTCCGTTTTGCCGCCTGTGCGCTGTAAAATCGCGGTGGCCCGGGACGAGGCATTCTGCTTCTGCTATGAAGATAATTTAGACCTCCTGCGGGAGAACGGTGCGGAACTGGCATTTTTCAGCCCTCTTTATGACCAAAACCTCCCGCTCGGCGTGGACGGGCTCTATCTGCCGGGGGGCTACCCGGAGCTGTACGCCCAAGCGCTCAGCGAGAACACCTCCATGCGGGAGCGCGTCCGCCAGGCGGTGACAGCGGGATTGCCCACTGTGGCGGAATGTGGCGGGTTTCTCTACTTGCAGGAGGCGCTGGAGGGTGAACAGGGAAAGCTCTGGCCCATGGCAGGCGCTCTGCTTGGGGCTGGATATAGGACGAATTGCCTCCAGCGATTCGGGTACAAGAGCCTGACGGCGGATGGGGACAGTCTGTTGCTCCGGGCGGGGGAATCCGTCCCCGTCCACGAGTTCCATTACTGGGACAGCACCGTTCCCGGGACGGTGCTGTCGGAGACAATGTACGCTGGCTTCCCTCACCTCCACTTCGGCGGGGTGCTGCCCTTGGCGGAGCGGTTTGTGGCGGGGGTCGTCCGATGGAGGAAAGAGCATGGATGAGGCAAGAAAGCGCTGGGACAGCTTGGCAAAACCTCTGGGAAGCCTGGGGCTGCTGGAGGACGTGGTCGTCAGAATCGCCGCATTGACGGGCAATGCGGACGTGCATCTGAACAACCGCGCCTTGCTGGTGCTGTGCGCCGACAACGGTGTGGTGGCCCAGGGGGTGACTCAGACGGACAGCTTGGTCACCGCCGCCGTGGCCCGGACCCTGGGGGCTGGGGAGAGCACCGTGTGCCACATGGCCCGGACGGCCGACTGCCGGGTCGTCCCAGTGGACATAGGCGTTCTGGACTTCCCCGGCACCGCCGGGGTGCTGGACCGGAGGGTCCGCAACGGTACCGGCGACATTACCCAAGGCCCCGCCATGAGCCGGGATGAGTGTCTCCGGGCCATTGAGGTTGGTATGGAATTGGTCAGAGAACAGAAAGCGGCGGGGGCGGATATTCTGGCTACCGGGGAGATGGGTATCGGCAACACCACCACCTCCAGTGCCGTGGCCAGTGTCTTGCTGGGGCTGCCCCCCGCTCAGGTGACCGGCCGGGGGGCGGGGCTGTCCGATGCGGGACTGGCCCGGAAGATCGCTGCCATTGAGCGGGCCGTTTCAATTAACCGTCCCGACCCCGCCGACCCTGTCGACGTGCTGTCCAAGTTAGGCGGGCTGGACCTTGCCGGGCTGTGCGGGGTGTTTCTGGGCGGGGCGGAGTACCGCATTCCCGTCCTGGTGGACGGTTTCATCAGCGCCGTGGCGGCCCTGTGTGCGGTACGTCAGAAGCCAGAGGCCGGGAGCGCCATGCTGGCCAGCCACGTCTCCGCCGAGCCGGCGGGGCGGCTGGTGCTGGACGCGCTGGGACTGAAGCCCCTCATCACGGCGGAAATGCGTCTGGGCGAGGGCAGCGGCGCGGTAGCGGCCCTCCCTCTGCTGGATATGGCCTTGGCGGTCTACCACAGCGGCCATACCTTTGGAAAAATGGGGATGGAGCCCTACATCCCACAAAATTAGGAGGAAATCATGTTCACCCTTGTGATTGGCGGCGCGGCTAGCGGAAAGAGCGAATACGCCGAGGCCCACGCCCTGTCCCTCCCTAGGCGGCGGGTCTATCTGGCAACTATGCAGCCCTCCGACGGAGAGTGCCTGTCCCGGATCGAAAAGCACCACCTCCAGCGGGCGGGCAAAGGCTTCGAGACGGTGGAACGGTACACAAACCTGTCGGGTGTGCCCATTCCGGACGGTGCCAACATCCTGCTGGAGTGTCTGGGCAATCTGTTGGCAAATGAGTTATACAGCCCCGGGGGCGGCGGTTCGGATGCGGTGCTGGATGGTATCGGCGTTCTGCTGTCCCGGTGCCAACACCTGACCGTGGTAACCAATGAGGTGTGTTCCAGCGGGGCGGATTACGACGGGAGCACGCTGTCTTATATGCGGGAGCTGGCTCAAATCAACCGCGCCCTGGCCACAAAGGCGGACAGGGTGGTGGAGGTAGCCTGCGGCCTGCCCTATTTCTGGAAGGGAGCGATATGAGGACAATTTTAGAGACGATAGCGGTATCCTTTTCCATGTTTTCCGCTCTGCCCGCCCCACAGGTGGCATGGACGGAGAAAAATACCCGCTGGCTGCTGGCGGCCTTTCCACTGGTGGGGATAGTCATCGGCGGAACCTGCTGGGGCTGGGCCACGCTATGCGGAACGCTGGCCCTGCCCAACATCCTGCGGGGGGCGGGGCTAACCCTGATCCCCGTCCTGTTCACCGGGGGCGTTCACCTGGACGGCTATGCCGACACCTGGGACGCTCTGTCCAGCCACGCCCCGCCGGAGAAAAAGCAGGAGATTTTAAAGGACCCCCGCTTGGGGGCCTTCGCCGCCATCCACCTGTGCGGGTACTTCACGACGGCCTTCGCCCTCTGGACCGCCCTGCCACGGTATGACGGGCCGCTGTTTCTGCTGATGTTCCCCCTGTCCCGGACCCTGTCCGCTCTGGCGGTGGTGGCCTTTCCCCTGGCAAAGGACGCCGGGCTGGCCCACGCCTTCGCCACAGCGGCGGACAGGGGGCGGCTGAAATTTTTGCTGACCGTGCTGGTTGTCCTTCTCGGCGGAGGGCTGTGTCTGCGGGGGCTGGATGGCGGAACGGCGGTCCTGGCGGCCCTCGGCGTGTTTGCCTGTTACCACAGAATGGCGAAAAAGCAGTTCGGCGGGCTGTCTGGCGACCTAGCGGGGTGGTTTTTACAGACAGCCGAACTGTGGATGCTGGGGGCGGTGTGTCTGGCGCAGTATTGGGAGGCGTTTTAATGATTTTCGTCACCGGTCCGCTGTTTGCGGGAAAAAGGGAGTATATCCGTCAGGCTCTGGGCCTGTCTCGGGAGGAATTTGCCGAAAAGGCCGTGTGGGACGTGCAGGATTTGGCGGCAAAAGCCCCCAACCTGTCCACCCTGGCGGAGGAGCTGTCCCAAAAGGAAATCGTCATTGCTACCGAGATCGGCGGCGGGGTGGTGCCCATTGACCCGGCAGAGCGGGCGGCACGGGAGGCGGCGGGGCGGCTGGCCTGCCTGCTGGCCGGTTGTGCGGACACAGTGGTCCGGGTGTACTGCGGTCTGCCCCAGGTACTGAAGGGAAAACTGCTGTGCTGATCTACCTGATCCGCCACGGTGCCACCCGATACAACGAGGAACACCGCTACCAAGGCCTTACCGACGTTCCCCTCTCCCCGGCAGGCCGGGCGGCATTGAGACAGGCGGATTTTTCCCCGGAGGTGGTCTATGTGTCGCCCCTCTCCCGGGCCCGGGAGACTGCCGCCATCCTGTTTCCAACAGCGGAGCAGATTGTGGTTCCGGGCTTTCGGGAGATGGACTTCGGCGTCTTCGAGGGCCGCACCGCCGCAGAGATGGAACACGATTCGGTCTATCGCGCCTGGGTGGAAAGCGGCTGTACAGGGCGCTGCTCCGGCGGGGAAAGCCTGGCGGAGTTTTCCGACCGGGTGTGGGATGCCTTTGTCCCCCTGTTGGAAATTGAGGCGGAGCGGCTGGTGATCGTGGCCCACGGAGGCGTCCAGATGGCGATTCTGGAGCGGTATGCCCGACCCCACCGGGGCTACTTCCACTGGCAATCCCCTTGCGGCGGCGGTTTTGTGCTGGACGGGCAAACACTGATTGACGAGGTACATTTTTAAAATGAGGATTTTTTATGCCGCGTTGGGCGGCTTCGGTCTGGACCTGTTGCTGGGGGACCCGGCCTGGATGCCCCATCCGGTGGTGTTCATGGGCCGGTACATCACGAAATTGGAGGGTTTTCTGCGGAAAATCTGCCCCAATGAGCTGCTGGGCGGGGGCATCCTGGCAATCACCCTCCCTCTGGGGACGCTGGCTCTGTCCGCTCTGGCCCTGCGGCTGTGCGGGCTGGTCCACCCAGCTCTGCGGTTCGCTTTGGAGACGGTCTGGTGCTGGCAGTGTCTGGCTGTCAAGGGGCTGGGGGATGAGGCGAAAAACGTCTATCGGGTGCTGACCGCAGGGACGCTAGAGAAGGCCCGCCGGGCAGTGGGGCGGATCGTGGGGCGGGACACGGAACATCTGTCCGCCGAAGGAGTGGCCCGGGCCGTTGTGGAGACGGTGGCAGAGAATTTTTCCGACGGCGTGGCGGCCCCCATGGCGTACATGTTCCTGGGCGGCGCGCCTCTGGCCCTGTGTTACAAGGCGATCAACACCATGGACAGCATGGTTGGCTATAAAAATAACCGCTATCTGTACTTCGGGCGGGCGGCGGCGAAGCTGGACGATTTGGCAAATTATATTCCGTCCCGTCTGTCCGCTCTCCTGCTGATTCTGGCGGCGGCATTGACCGGGGAGAGTGCCTTCGGGGCTTGGCGTGTCTGGCGACGGGACCGACGGAACCACGCTAGCCCCAACTCCGCCCAGACGGAGGCCGTCATGGCTGGGGCGCTGGGGGTGCAGTTGGGCGGGCCAGCCTTCTACTTCGGGGAATTGCACGACAAACCAACTATCGGCGACTCTCTGCGGAAGATCGAGCGGTCGGATATTGGTCGGGCCATCCGGATGCTGTACGTGGGGAGTTTTTTGTGCATGGCTCTGCTGGCGCTGATGAGGGGGATTCTTGTATGGAACTGAGCCACGGCGGCGATTGGGCGGGCTATGAGCGGGAGTACTCTGTCCCGCTCCTGGACTTCTCCGCCAATGTCAGCCCGCTGGGGATTCCGGAAAAAGTAAGGCAGGCGGCGGTCCGGGCGCTGGACAGGGCGGACCGCTACCCGGACCCTCTGTGCCGGGAACTGCGGGAAAAGCTGTCGGAGCGGCACAGCGTCCCGGCGGACTGGATTTTGTGCGGGAACGGGGCCTCCGACTTGATTTACCGGCTGGCGCTGGCGAAGGGGCCCAAAACGGCGTTGGTATCAGCCCCGACATTTTCCGAGTACGAAAACGCCCTGACCCTGTGCGGTTGCTCCGTGACACGCTTCCCGCTCCGCCATAATAATAATTACGCTGTGTCGGAGGATATTTTGACGGCAGTTGCCCCCGGCCTGGACATGATGTTCCTCTGCGAGCCCAACAACCCCACCGGGCGGACCACGGACCGGCGGCTGTTGGTCAAAATCCTGGAGCGGTGCGCTGCTCAGGGTGCCCTGCTGGTGGTGGATGAATGCTTCAACGATCTGCTGGACAATCCTGTGGAACACTCCCTGGTGAAACTGCTTTCCAGCTTTCCTAATCTGTTGGTTTTGCGGGCTTTTACCAAAAGTTACGGTATGGCCGGTCTGCGGCTGGGGTATGCCCTGTGCCGGAATGTACGTTTATTGGAGCAAATGCGGACAAGCGGCCCGCCCTGGGCGGTGTCCGGCCCGGCGCAGGCGGCAGGGCTGGCGGCGCTGGAGGAAGACGGCTATCTGTCCCAGGTGCGCCGGCTTATTCAGCGGGAGCGCCCCCGGTTGGCGGCGGGGTTGGAGGTGCTGGGATTTCAGGTCTGCCCGGGGGAGGCCAACTATCTGCTGTTCTTTTCCCCTGCGTCTAACCTGGGGGAGCGGCTGCGTGAGCGGGGCGTCCTGCTCCGGGACTGCTCTAACTACCACGGTCTGGGCCCCGGCTGGTACCGGGCGGCAGTGCGGACGGGGGAAGAAAATCAGGTTCTTCTGCGGACCATGAGGGAGGTACTGTAAATGGCAAAATGCATCATGGTTCAGGGGACCATGTCCAACGTGGGCAAGAGCCTGCTAGTCACCGCTTTGTGCCGGATTTTCCGGCAGGACGGCTATAAAGCCGCTCCATTCAAGGGGCAGAACATGGCGCTGAACAGCTATCTCACTCCGGAGGGTCTGGAGATGAGCCGGGCCCAGGCGGTCCAGGCCTGGGCGGCTGGGCTGGAGCCCGATGTGCGGATGAACCCTGTGCTGCTCAAGCCCTCCAGCGACACGGGGAGCCAGCTCATTGTCAACGGTCAAGTTCGGGGGCACTATCAGGCGGCGGACTACTTCAGGCTGAAGCCCACACTGACTACCGAGGTACTGGCGGCCTATCACAACCTAGCGGCGGAGCATGACATCATCGTCATCGAGGGGGCTGGAAGCCCGGCGGAGATTAACCTGAGACAGGGGGACTGCTTTGTCAACATGGGGCTGGCGGAGCTGGTGAACGCCCCGGTGCTGCTGGTAGGGGACATCGACCGGGGCGGGGTGTTTGCCCAGCTCTACGGCACCGTCGCTCTGCTGGAGGAGCGAGAGCGGACCCGGGTAGTCGGTACAATCATCAACAAATTCCGGGGAGACGTGTCCCTCCTGCGCCCCGGTTTGAGACAGCTGGAGGAGCTCACCGGCGTCCCGGTACTGGGAGTGGTCCCCTATGCTAAAGTGGATATCGACGATGAGGACAGCCTGTCCCCCCGCCTGACCCGGATGGAGCATGATCGCCTCGTAGACATCGCCGTGATCCGTTTGCCCCACATATCCAATTTTACCGATTTTGCTCCGCTGGAGCGCCACCCGGCCCTGGGGGTGCGGTATGTGGAGCGGACGTCCCGGCTAGGGGAGCCGGACCTTGTCATCCTGCCTGGAAGTGCCGATCCCCTGGAGGATAGTCGTTGGCTGGCAGAAAGCGGCTTGGCGGCGGCCATCCGGGAGAGACTGTGGTTGGGCCTGTCCGGCGGTATTTTCGATTCCGGAGAAAATGTAGTCCGACTGGCCGGCTGGCTGCTGGAACGCAAGGGGCTGACCCCTGTCCCCTACCGCCCGGAGGACCGCCAAGCCTACCAGGAAGAGCAGTTTAATCTGCTGGCGGACGCGGTGCGGGCAAATCTGGCCCTGACTGCTATCTACCAGGCGATGGAGCAGTATGAGAGGGGGCTATCCCAATGAAGCACATCCTTCCGGAGGACATTGAGCGGACCAGCATGTCCATCATTGCCCAGGAACTGAGGGAGAAAGGGATTGTCCTGCCGGAGGAGAGCGCTGCCGTGGTCAGGCGGGTAATCCATACTACGGCAGATTTTGACTTCGCAGGAAATCTCCGTTTTACCCCAGGTGCGGTGAAACTGGGCCAAGCGGCTCTGCTAAATAGGGCAGCGATTGTCACAGATACCAACATGGCAAAAGCCGGGATTAACAAGCCCGTCCTGACGAAGCTGGGCGGGCAGGTCTGCTGCTTTATGGCGGATGAGGATGTGGCACGGGCGGCAAAGGAAAAGGGTACTACCCGGGCTGTGGCAGCGATGGAGAAGGCATCTGGACGGTTTCCCAGCGCTGTTTTTGCCATTGGTAATGCCCCCACGGCGCTGCTGCGCATTGCGGAGCTGATTGAAGCAGGCCTGCGTCCTTCCCTGGTAATCGGCGTGCCGGTGGGGTTTGTCAACGTGGTGGAGAGTAAGGAGGCAGCATGGGCGGTCTGTCAGGAGAAGGGAGTCCCGGCTATCCTTTCCATGGGCCGAAAGGGCGGTAGCGGTGTAGCGGCGGCGGTTTGTAATGCGCTGCTTTATCAGACTACGGAGGAAATTAGGTGTTAATTGGAAGGGAACAGGGAGAGGTTTTGTGAGAAGGTTTTGACTGGGCAGAAGCAATGAGCACCGCAGCTTGAGACGGCATAGAAATACAAGAATAGCAGAAACACAAGCAGGAATAGCTCTCAACTATGGTCAGATGTTTTTATGGGCGGATGCTTGTGGCTCTCCTGGTTTTGAGGTATAATAACTAAGAATACAATTGGTTTTGACTGAGAAGATGTCGAGTTAAGGAGAGAGATGGGACGATGACAAAGACCGAATTGATAGATATGTTAGATGAGTATAAAATAGGGTTGCTGTCAAAGGCAACGGATGGAACCATTGACGATAAATATTATACTCAAACAAGGAACTCTTTATTGGAAAACGTAAGTAAAGAGCAAATCCCGAAGTTTATCAGAGTTTGTAGGACAGCAGATGAGTTTAGACGATATATGCAGAATGAGTCCAGCAGCTATGCGGGAAGAAGACAACTGATTGCAGATTCCATAAATCGTTTGATTGAATATATAGAGGAACATTCTGATGAAGAAGCAGATCCGTTTTTACAGATAAAACAGTATAAAAGAGTTGAGCAGATTGGCTCCGGAGGCTTTGGCTGTGTTTTTAAATACCACAATAATTGTTTGGATATGGACTTTGCGGTAAAAGTATACACTCCTATTTTTGTATCATCAAAAGAGCAGGAAGATAGAGAAAGGAGATTTTTCAGAGAGGCTAAGATGCTCTTTCAGTTAAATCATATGAATATTGTTAAAATATACGATGCAGGCAGAATTTCTGAAGGACCGTTTATAAGAATGGAGTATATTGAAGGATATGATTTAAACGAATTACAGGAAAAGCACAGTATATTAAGCTTTGAAAACAGTGTAAACGTCATAAAGCCAATTTTAAGAGGATTAGAGTATGCCCATAAAAAGGGAATCATACATCGGGACTTAAAGTCGAGCAATGTTGTATTTTCAACAAAGGAGAAGATATTTAAGATTATTGATTTTGGGGTTAGTGCTTTTTTAGATACGGAAAATAATACAAAGCTTACTAAGACAGGTGAAGTTGTGGCGGGCGGGAGATCG
>CAJUAW010000107.1 GCA_910584605.1 uncultured Oscillospiraceae bacterium | reverse complement strand
GCGTCATGATCGTCTACGCCTCCATGTACGGCAACACCGAGGCCGCCGCCGAGGTTCTGGCCGCCAAGCTCACCGCCCGGGGGGTGACCAACACCCGGCTGTATGACGTGTCCTCCACCCACGTCAGCTACCTGATCTCCGACCTGTTCAAGTACAGCCATCTGGTGCTGGCCTCGGTCACCTACAACCTGGGCATCTTCCCGCCCATGCACAACTTCCTCATGGACATGAAGGCCCTCAACCTGCAGAAGCGCACGGTGGCCATCATGGGCAGCGGCTCCTGGGCGCCCCGCTCCGGCGCGCTGATGAAGGAGGAGATTGAGTCCCTGAAGAACATGACCGTCCTGGATGAGGAGATGACCGTCACCTCCTCCCTCAAGGCGGACAACGAATCGGAGATCGACGCCCTGGCCGACGCCATTGCCGCCTCTGTGCTGGGCTGATCCCGCAAGCTGGGTCCAGACCGCAAAACACCCGCCGCAGTTCTCTGCGGCGGGTGTTTCAGTCTGTTTTCGGGTCCTCAGGACCGGTGCTGGCGGCGGTACTCAATGGGACTGATCCCCTCCACCCGGCGGAAGCACTGGGAGAAGTAGCTGGGGGAGGAGAAGCCCAGCATCTGGGCGATGAGGGACAGGGTGTGGTCGGTTTCCCGGAGGAGGAAGCGGCTCTCCTCCACCCGGCGGGAGATCAGGTAGCTGATGGGGGAGGCGCCGAATTCCCGGCGGAAGGCGTGGGCCAGGTAATATTTGTTGACGTGGGCCAGCCGGGCCAGCTGGTCCAGGCTCAGATCCTCCTTAAAGTGGTTGTCGATGTACCGCCGCACCAGACTGCACTCCCGGCTGCCCCGGGGATCGGGGGACTCCTCCGCCAGGGACAGGTCCTCCTGCCGCTCCATCAGGATCAGCACCACGCCCAGCAGATGGCCGCACAGCTCCTCCCAGCCGGGACGGCCCTCCCTGGCCTCCTTCAGCATCAGGTCCAGGCAGTTGAGCAGCTCCCGCCAGCCGCTGTGGAGGTGGAGCATGGTGCAGCCGTCTGCGGCGCTGACAGCCTCCAGCCCCTCCACCCCCAGGACGATGTACTCCAGAGGGCTGTCCATCTGGCTCAGCTCCGTGTGGAGCACGTTGGCGTTCACCACCACCAGATCGTGGATCGCGACGGGGAATTCCTCGTACTGGGTGCGGAACCGGCCGTGGCCGTCGGTGATAAAGAACAGCTCGGCACAGCCGTGGGTATGGAGGTTGGAGTTCCACTCCTCGGAATACTGGGTTTTCGAGATGTAGCTCAGCCGCGGGACTCCCCGGCTGGAGGCCGGCGCGGTCCGGGAAAAGGTGTATTGACGGCTGCTCAAGAAGATCCCTCCCATCCTGCGCAATTTTACGAAACTGGGTAAAATACAAACCTTGGAGCCTATTATACCTCCAGCGCAACATTTGTGCAACTCCCAAGGAGCGATCCTCATTTTTGGCGGCGGTTTGGGATGTATTTCGAACAGGCTCCCCGCCGCTGCCGGGAGAAATTATCGATCTTTCCGAAAGAGAGGGGGGCGGAGGGGGGAAAACTGTGCAAATTCCAAAAAGAGCAATATATCTAAAAAGTTGCGCAAGAATCGGGCTGTTCTCCGGCGGGGAGCGCATATATACTAAAAGGCGTAAGGCCCGGGATTCCGGCCAAATGTGCAGTTCCATCAATTTGAGGAGGTTTGAAACGATGAAAAAGATGCTTAGCTTGCTCCTTGCATCCGCCATGTCCCTGTCCCTGCTGGCCGGCTGCGGCGGCGCCCCCGCCCCTGCCCAGTCCAGCACCCCGCCCGCCCAGTCCGGCTCCAGCCAGGACAGCTCTGAGCCCGCCGCCCCCGCCGGCCCCATCAAGGTGGCCGCCCTGTCCTCCGGCTACATTGACGCCTACCCCGATATGTGGAAGGAGGTCTGCGAGGCTTTCACCGCCGAGACCGGCATCGAGGTCACCCTCACCCTGGAGAAGAACCTGGAGGACGTGATCGGTCCCTCCATGCAGGGCGGCGACTACCCCGACGTGGTGCTGCTGGCCACCGGCCGTGAGAAGGGCCTGACCGAGCAGTTCATCAAGGATAAGCTCATCACCGACATCACCGACGTGCTGTCCATGAACATCCCCGGCGAGAGCGCCACCGTGAGCAGCAAGCTGATCCCCGGCTTTGTGGGCACCAACGCCACCAATCCCTACGGCGACGGCAAGACCTACCTGGCCCCCATGTTCTACTCCCCCTGCGGCCTGTTCTACAACGCCAACCTGTTCAATGAGAAGGGCTGGACCGTTCCCACCACCTGGGACGAGATGTGGGAGCTGGGCGACAAGGCCAAGGCCGAGGGCATCGACCTGTTTACTTACCCCACCACCGGCTACTTTGACGCCTTCTTCTACGCCCTGATGTACTCCGTGGGCGGCCAGGACTTCTTCAACCAGGCCACCTCCTACGCCGAGGGCGTGTGGGATACCGCCGAGGGCCAGCAGTGCTTTGACATCATGGCCAAGCTGGCCGAGTACACCGCCAAGGTGACCCCCGCCCAGGCCAACGAGAGCGACTTCAGCCAGAACCAGCAGCTGATCCTGGACAACAAGGCCCTGTTCATGCCCAACGGCACCTGGATCGTGGGCGAGATGGCCGACGCCCCCCGTGAAGACGGCGACGCCTTCCAGTGGGGCATGACCGCCCTGCCCGCCGCCAAGGACGCCGGCGCCAGCTACGCCTTCCTGGAGCAGATCTGGATTCCCTCCGGCGCGCAGAACGTGGACGCCGCCAAGCAGTTCGTCGCCTATATGTACAGCGATGAGGCCGCCGGCATCTTCCTGAAGGGCGGCGCGGTCCAGCCCATCAACGGCATCGTTGACAAGCTGGAGGGCGACAACGTGATGTTCTACTCCATCTACGACAACGGCGCCAACGCCGTGGTAGGCATCTTCTCCTCCTACGCCTCCGTGGCCGGTCTGGGCACCGTGCGCGAGGTCTTCTTCGATCCCATCAACGGCCTGGTCAGCGGCAACGTGACCAAGGACGAGTGGATCGCCGGCATCAAGTCCGCCAGCGACCAGATGCGGGAGAACCTGGTGTAATAACGATCGCAAGTCTGGATCAATAGTCTGTCATGCAGGCGGCGGTGAGCGGGATCTGCTCACCGCCGCCGCTGATTTGAGAGAAAGGAGCGATTCCATGCACAGCAAAGGCCGCAGCCGGTTCATCGTTTTGTGTGTCGCCCCGGCAGTCATCCTGTTTTTCCTCTTTATGGTACTGCCCACCGTCAACGTCTTCCGCATGTCCCTCTTTGAGCGGGGGGCCTACTCCCCCACCGAGACCTTTGTGGGGGTGAACAACTTCAAGGTCCTGTTCAAGGACGCCAAGTTTATCGCCTCCATGCAGAACACCATCCTGCTCATCGTCACCGTGACCATCATCACCTTCTTCTTCGCCATCGTCTTTGCCGCCATCCTGACCCGGGAGAAGATCAAGGGCCAGAATTTCTTCCGCATCGTCTTCTACATCCCCAACATCCTGTCCGTCGTGGTCATCGCCGGCATCTTCTCCGCCGTCTACAAGCCGGAGAACGGTATGCTGAACAGCATCTTCTCCCTGTTCGCCGGGCGGGAGGTCATGGTGCTGTGGAAGGACCAGCCTATGGTCATCGTCAGCATCATCATCGCCATGGTGTGGCAGGCCATCGGCTACTACATGGTCATGTACATGGCCTCCATGGCCGCCGTCCCCGCAGACCTGTACGAGAGCGCCGGGCTGGACGGCGCGGGCCGGGTGAAGCAGTTCTTCCAGCTCACCCTGCCCCTGATCTGGACCAACATCCGCACCACGCTGACCTTCTTCATCATCTCCACCATCAACATGGCCTTCCTGTTTGTGAAAGCCATGGTGGCCAAGGGCTCCTCCGACGTGGCCCTCAGCTTCATGTACAACCAGAAGGACGCCGGCCTCTACGGCTACTCCATGGCCGCCGGCGTGGTAATCTTCCTGTTCTCCTTCCTGCTGTCCGCCCTGGTGAATAAGGTGACGGCGCGGGATGTGCTGGAAATGTAAGGGGGCGCTGGTATGACAACGAAAAAGACCTCCGGAGACCGGCTGTATCAGGTCTTCATCTACGTTGTGCTGGCCATGCTGGCCATCGTGATCATCGTGCCGGTGGCCTGGGTGTTCCTGGCCTCGGTGAAGCAGAACAGCGAGTTCTACGGCAACCCCTGGACCCTCCCCGCCTCCTTCTACTGGCAGAACTTTGTGGACGCCTGGAACGCCGCCAGCATGGGCAGCTACATGCTCAACTCGGCGCTCGTCACGGCGCTGTCCCTGGCCATCCTGCTGGTGGTAGCCCTGCCGGCGGCCTACTGCCTGTCCCGCTTCCGGTTCCGGGGGGGACGGTTCCTCAACGTCTGCTTTATGGCCGGGCTGTTCATCAATGTGAACTACATCGTGGTGCCCATCTTCCTGATGATGCGGGACTGGGACAGCTGGATGAACTACTTCTTCGGAAAAACCATTTTTTTGAATAATCTGTTCATGCTGGCCATTGTCTATGCCGCCACCGCCCTGCCCTTCACCGTCTACCTGCTGTCGGGCTACTTCGCCACCCTCCCCCACGACTTTGAGGAGGCCGCCTACATCGACGGCGCGGGCTACGGTCAGGCCATGATCCGGGTGATCTTCCCCATGGCCCAGCCCTCCATCATCACCATCATCCTGTTCAACTTCCTGTCCTTCTGGAACGAGTACATCATCTCCATGACCCTGATGAGCAGCTCCACCGGACAGAAGACCCTCCCCGTGGGCCTGCTGAACCTGATGCAGGGCCAGCAGTCCAAGGCGGAGTTCGGCATCATGTACGCCGGTCTGGTCCTGGTGATGCTGCCCACCCTGATCCTCTACATGTGTGTGCAGAAGAAGCTGACCCAGGGCATGACCGTGGGCGGACTGAAAGGTTAAGGTGACACCATGAAATTCTGGAAAGAACATACCAGTCTGCGGGTGACGCTGATCGCCCTGTTCTTCTTCCTGGGGCTGGGCCTGGTCATCTATGGCTGGACCCTGACGGGCAAACTGTCCGGCCTGGGGCTGATGATTGTGGGCGTGATCCTGCTGCTGGCCGCCCTGATGATCTACAACAAACCCTTCGAGACGGAAAAACGCAAGCTGTAAAGGGAGGCATACATGAGCGATACATACAAAACCGGCCGGGTGACCATCCCCACCGATGTGGACGTGGTCCCCGAAACGCTGGAGCTGCTGAAGCGCTGGGGGGCGGACGCCATCCGGGACTGCGACGGCACCGACTACCCCGAGGAGCTGAAGGGGGTGGACGCCAAGGTCTACTCCACCTACTACACCACCCGGAAGGACAACGCCTGGGCCAAGGCCAATCCGGACGAGGTCCAGCAGTGCTATATCATGACCGGCTTCCACACTGCCAGCGGCGGTCCTCTGTCCATCCCCCTGATGAAGGGGGTCAGCGCCGAGCTGATGGAGGTCAACGACCGGGACGACATCAAACGCTGGTGGGAGGTGGTGGACCGCACCACCGGCCGGCCCCTGGCCCCCGAGGCGTGGCGCTATGAGGACGGCTGCGTGACCATCGGCAGCCCCGAGGACTTTCACGATTACACCGTCAGCTTTCTGGCCTACCTGATCTGGGACCCGGTCCACATGTACAACGCCGTCACCAACGGCTGGACCAATTTTGAGCACCAGATCACCTTTGACGTCCGCCAGCCCAAGACCAAAGCCTTCACCATGGAGCGGCTGCGGAAGTTCATCGCTGACCACCCCTATGTGAACGTGATCCGGTACACCACCTTCTTCCACCAGTTCACCCTGGTCTTTGACGAGCTGAAGCGGGAGAAGTATGTGGACTGGTACGGCTATTCCGCCTCCGTCTCCCCCTATATCCTGGAGCAGTTCGAGCGGGAGGTGGGCTACCCCTTCCGGCCCGAGTACATCATCGACCAGGGGTACTACAACAACCAGTACCGGGTCCCCTCCAAGGAATTTAAGGATTTTATGGCCTTTCAGCGCCGGGAGGTGGCCGCCCTGGCCAAGGAGATGGTGGACATCACCCACGAGCTGGGCAAGGAGGCCATGATGTTCCTGGGGGACCACTGGATCGGCACCGAGCCCTATCTGGACGAGTTCAAGTCCATCGGCCTGGACGCCGTGGTGGGCAGCGTGGGCAACGGCTCCACCCTGCGGCTCATCTCCGACATCCCGGGGGTGAAGTACACCGAGGGGCGGTTCCTGCCCTACTTCTTCCCAGACACCTTCCACGAGGGGGGGGACCCCGTCCGGGAGGCCAAGGAGAACTGGGTCACCGCCCGCCGGGCCATTTTGAGAAAGCCCATCGACCGCATCGGCTACGGCGGCTACCTGAAGCTGGCCTGCCAGTTCCCCGAGTTCATCGACTATGTGGAATCGGTCTGCAATGAGTTCCGGGAGCTGTACGGCAGCATCAAGGGGGCCACCCCGTACTGCGTGAAGACGGTGGCCGTCCTCAACTCCTGGGGCAGGGCCCGGTCCTGGGGCTGTCACATGGTCCACCACGCCCTGTATCAGAAGCAGAACTATTCCTATGCCGGAGTCATCGAGGCCCTGTCCGGAGCCCCCTTCCACGTGCGGTTCCTCAGCTTTGACGACCTTAAGGCCGGCCCGTCCATCCTGGACGGGGTGGACGTCCTCCTCAACGTGGGGGACGGCGACACCGCCCACACCGGCGGGGCAATTTGGGAGGACCCAAACGTCTCCGCCGCAGTGAAGCGGTTTGTCTGGAACGGCGGCGGCCTCATTGGCGTTGGGGAGCCCTCGGGCCACCAGTACCAGGGCCGCTATCTCCAGCTTGGGTCTGTGCTGGGGGTGGAGAAGGAGACCGGCTTTACCCTCAACTACGACAAGTACAACTGGGAGGAGCACCGGGACCACTTTATCCTGGCCGACTGCCAGGGAGAGGTGGACTTCGGAGAGGGCAAAAAGAGCATCTACGCCCTGGAGGGGGCCCAGGTGCTGGTCCAGCGGGACAAGGAGGTCCAGCTGGCGGTGAACGAGTACGGCAAGGGCCGGGCGGTGTACATCTCCGGCCTGCCTTACTCCTTTGAAAACAGCCGCCTGCTCCATCGGGCGGTGCTGTGGTCCACCCGCAGCGAGGGGGAGCTGCATGTGTGGCTGTCCACCAACTGCAATGTGGACGTCCATGCCTATGTGGACAGCGGAAAATTCTGTGTGGTCAACAACACCTACGAGCCCCAGTCCACCACGGTCTGCCGGGGGGACGGCTCCAGCTTCCCCCTGGATCTGGCCGCCAATGAGATCCGGTGGTATGAGCTTTGAGGGCGGTCCTGCAGAAGCTGTTTACCGATTGCGGGCTGACGATGAATTTTGAGCAGTACGTCCTGGTGGGGAGCACGGTCCGGTCCTATCTGGCCTGGCTGAAGGACTCCGGCAGGCTGGACGCTCAGTTCGAACAAAATATGCTGCTCTGGCGGCAGGTATAGAGGAGGGACAGCCTATGATCGTGCCCAGACATTACGAAAACTTGCGCGTTCTGCATGAGAACACCATGCCGCCCCGGTCCTACTTTATCCCGGCCCCGCCGGGACAGGAGGTCCTCCCGAGGGAGCGGGAGCGGTCCGGCCGGCTGCAGCTGCTCAGCGGCCGCTGGCGGTTTCGGTATTTCGAGAGCATCTACGGCCTGACCGAACCCTTCTTCCGCTGGAACGGGGAGGCCAGCGGCTTTCAGGAGGTGACGGTGCCGGGGATGTGGCAGAGCTATGGCTGTGACGCCCACCAGTACACCAACATCCGGTACCCCTTTCCCTTTGACCCGCCCTGGGTGCCCCAGGACAATCCCTGCGGGGCCTATTTGCTGGATTTCCTCTACGAGGAGGACCCGGACGCGCCTGCGGCCTTCCTGAACTTTGAGGGGGTGGACTCCTGCTTCTATGTGTGGCTCAACGGGGACTATGTGGGCTACAGCCAGGTGTCCCACTCTACCGCGGAGTTTGACGTGACCCGGTACCTGCGCGCCGGGCGCAACACCCTGGCCGTGCTGGTGCTGAAGTGGTGCGACGGCAGCTACCTGGAGGACCAGGACAAGTTCCGCATGAGCGGCATGTTCCGGGATGTCTATCTGCTCAAGCGCCCCCGGGAGGGTATTTTTGACTACTTTGTCCGCACGGAGCTGGGGGAGGGGACCGCAGCGGTCAGCATTCAGCTGGAGTATTTCAGCAAAGCGGTCCCCGTCACAGCGGTCCTGCTGGCCCCGGACGGCCAGGTTCTGGCCAAGGGGCCGGCGGAGCGGAACGGCCAGATCCGGCTGGAGGTAAACGATCCGGCGCTGTGGAGTCCGGAACACCCCGATCTGTATACGCTGCTGCTGGAGACCGAGGGGGAGACCATTACCGACCGGGTGGGCTTTCGGGAGATCCACATTGCGGACAGTGTGGTGTACGTCAACGGCGCGGCCATCAAGTTCCGGGGGGTCAACCGCCACGACTCCCATCCGGAGAAGGGCTTTGCGGTCTCCCTGGAGGATATGGAGCGGGACCTGGTGCTGATGAAGCGGCACAACTTCAACGCCATCCGCACCAGCCACTACCCCAACGACCCCCGGTTCTGCCAGCTGTGTGATGAGTACGGCTTTTTTGTGGTGGCCGAGGCGGATGTGGAGGCCCACGGTCCCTGGATGCTCTACTACCAGGACGGCAGCGACCAGACCAGGGGGGACCGGTGGAACGAGAGGATTGCCGACCACCCGGACTTTGTGGAACCCATCTGTGACCGGGTGCGCCGGTGCGTGCAGCGGGACAAAAACCGGCCCTGTGTTGTGATCTGGTCCATGGGCAACGAGAGCGCCTACGGCCGGGCCTTTGAGGAGGCGCTCCGGTGGACGAAGGAGTTTGACCCCAGCCGCCTGACCCACTATGAGAGCGCCCTGTACCACGGGGACAAGCGGCGCTATGACTTCTCCAATCTGGACCTGTACAGCCGCATGTACCCCTCCCTGGCGGACATGACGGCCTATCTGGAGGCGGGGCCGGACAAGCCCCTTCTCCTGTGCGAGTATTGCCATGCGATGGGCAACGGTCCCGGAGACCTGGAGGACTACGCCCAGCTGTTCCGCAGGCACCGGGAGCTGTGCGGCGGCTTTGTGTGGGAGTGGTGCGACCACGGGGTCAGCCGGGGCCCGGCCCCCAATGGGAAGGCCATGTACTGGTATGGCGGCGACCACGGCGAGGCAGTCCACGACGGGAATTTCTGCATGGACGGCCTGGTGTTTCCGGACCGCACCCCTCACCCCGGCCTGCTGGAGTACCAGAACGTCCACCGTCCGGCCCGCGCCCGGCTGGGGGAGGACGGGGCGGTCCGGCTGACCAATGATCTGGACTTCACCGATCTCAAGGAGGCCGTCACCATCCAGTATGAGGTCCGGCAGGACGGCCGGGTGACCGAGTCGGGACTGGCGGACTGCCCCTCCATCCCGCCCCACCAGGAGGGGAGGCTGTCCCTGAAGTGGAGCGGCCCGGTCCGGGGGCAGGGGTACCTGCGGCTGATCTACCGGCAGCGGACGGACGCCCCCGGCGTTCCGGCGGGCTGCATGCTGGGCTTTGACGAGCTGCTCCTGAGCGGCGACATCAACCAGACCGTGCTCCGCCTGATGGACAATCCGGTCCTCTCCAGCGGGAGCGTGGAGGTCATAGAGGATGACGCCGCCCTGGTGCTGGAGGGGGAGGGCTTCCGTTACCGCTGTGACCGGCGCACCGGGCTGTTTTCCGGCCTGAGCCGGGGCGGCAGGGAGCTGCTGGACCGGCCTATGGAGGTCAACCTCTGGCGGGCCCCCACGGACAACGACCAGTACCTCAAGCTGGAGTGGCAGAAGGCCCGCTATGACTGGGCCTCCGCCCAGGCCCGGGAGACGGTCTGGGAACCCCTAGAGGGGGGCGTCCTGATCCGCAGCCGGATGTCGGTGGGCGCGCCCTCCGTGCAGCGGGTCCTGTCGGTGGAGACGGTGTGGGTGGTCTGGGCAAACGGGACGGTCGACATGGACATGTACGTGCGGCG
>CAJUAW010000106.1 GCA_910584605.1 uncultured Oscillospiraceae bacterium | reverse complement strand
AGCCCGACGGCAACACCATCAACCTGACCACTCCCGACGGCTCCGTGCTGACCGGCAAGGTGAACTACGTCTATGTCACCAGCAATCAGTCCTATGCCCGGGCGATCAGCGAGGTCCGCGCCACCTCCATGGGCTCCACCAACGACAGCCCCATCGTGGAGCTGGGCGAGCAGCTGTATGACGGCAAGCTGACCCTGAACGACACCGCTTTGGATGTGTTCCAGCGCCCCTCCCGCCACTGGGAGTACAATGGCAAGGACATCGGCACCTATGTGAAGAAGGAGCTGCTGCGCCAGGAGTACACCACCAGCGTCTCCGGCAAGGACCTGTATGAGCTGCTGAGCAAGGCCACCATCGACAAGTATGACTTCGTCATCGCCATCGACGGTGAGACCAAGAAGGACGTTCTGGACAAGTACGGCTACTTCACCAAGAACAACCTGATCCGCAGCAACACCGAGTCCGTCGGCAAGACCGGCAAGGGCGTGCTGACTCAGGTCTATGTGGACACCGAGAACGAGGTGGTCTACATCTCCGTGATCAACACCTACCTGGCCAAGGCCGCCGCTGACTACAGCGAGAAGAAGGACGAGGCCACCTTCACCGTGTGGAAGCTCCACAACCTGGGCACCACCTCCTCCAAGACCCTGGTGAAGGCGGACAACACCACCAATCTGACCGTCTCCGGCGAGAACTTCAACGTCAAGGACGTGAAGGACGGCGACATCTTCCTGGTCTATGTGGCCGATGGAGAGGTCCAGGAGATGTTCGACCCCGAGATCGTGGACGAGGTCACCCTCAACTCCTTCAAGAAGGACAGCTGGGTGAAGGCTGACGGCACCCAGTACGACTACGCCAGCTCCATCCGCTATGACACCGACGTGCTGGATGAGTACGACGACGTCAACATGAAGGACACCCAGTACCGGATCTATCTGGACAAGTACGGCTATGCCATCGGCATCGAGATCATCGAGGAGCCCGACCAGTACGTGTTCCTGACCGGTATCGACCTGGGCACCAGCAACCTGAACAACAAGACCGCCGAGGGCAACGTCATCCATCTGGACGGCACGATGGATACCGTCAAGATCAACATGGAGAAGAGCCTGAACGCCAAGGGCAACAAGTTCCGTGATGGCAACGACGGTCTGGAGAACAAGCTGGACAAGGACGGCAACTTTGTGCCCGCCGCCGTGGACAAGGGCACCGGCATCAGCGCCCTGATGAACACCTGGTGCCGCTACGCTGTGGACAAGAACGGCACCTACACCCTGACCGAGGTGGCCAACAGCGACAGCACCTGGACTGCCAAGAGCAAGGCCGGCCAGGGCACCGACCTGGACTACCTCAGCGCCACCCCCAACGCTGAGTTTGTCAAGCTGGACAAGTCTCACATCTACCTGAACGGCATTAAGGACAGCGGCATCAAGCGTGTGTACACCAACGACAACACCGTCTTCCTGACCGTTGACACCGATGAGATCGTTTACAAGAACCTGCCCGGCGGGATTGTGGACAACACGACCGCTGTCATCATCAGCGACGTGGAGTCTGTGGGCACCGGCCACCAGAACGTCAACCTGGACGCCTGGAACGCCGCTCAGGTCCAGACTGACGGCAAGTACACCACCGCCCTGAAGTGGACCTCCAACGGCGTGTACAACCTGTTTGACGACGACGGCTTCGTGATCGCCGCTGTGGACGTGGGCGAGGACGCCGGCACCTCCACCACCTATGCCTACATCCTCAACGACGACCTGATCCAGGAGGACTACG
This sequence comes from uncultured Oscillospiraceae bacterium, assembly GCA_910584605.1. Classification (GTDB taxonomy): domain Bacteria; phylum Bacillota; class Clostridia; order Oscillospirales; family Oscillospiraceae; genus Lawsonibacter. The sequence continues at coordinate 8,353 of CAJUAW010000106.1, read as the reverse complement.
ACAGCACGAACGACGAGTGGACCTGGTACCGTGAGGCCGTGGTCAACGGCGAGGTCGTGATGCTCACCGAGAAGGGCGAGACCAATCCTCAGCTGGGCGACCTGGGCAACGGCAAGGGCGGCCAGGTGCGCCGCGGCGAGTGGCACGAGGTCAAGTATAAGGCCGACGGCACCGTGCGCAGCGTGACCAACCTGAGCAAGAGCATCAAGAACACCCTGCCCGGCAATATCCCCGCCTATGACTTCGACGGCTACGACTACACCAACTATCCCACCAACCCCTGGGACAGCCGGAACGGCAAGCTGATCAACGACGTGAAGTACGTTGAGGCCGCCACCGATCAGTTCAACACCATCCTGCTGTGGGACGACCTGACCGACGCGACCCGCACCATCTCTGCCGAGGGCCACTCCCTGTGGGTGAAGACCAGCGCCGTCACCAAGGACGGCTTCTCCATCAATCCCTCCGCCAAGACCGTTCTGATCCAGGACGTGTTCCGCAGCAAGGACGGCCTGAAGATCATGGGCGATATCAACGAGTACACCGGCGGTATCGCTGGCGTGAAGCAGGCCCTGAAGGTCCTCAACGAGGACAACGACGCCGATTACTATGAGGATGAGGTGGGCAGCTTCCGCGGCTTCGTGGGCGCCGTGTTCGAGAACGGTATGGCGACCAGCATCATCATCTACGACAAGACCGCCAGCTTCCTGAATCAGGGCAGCGATCCCAGCGTTCAGGGCACCTATACCCTGACCCTGAAGGGCAACCTGATCGACAAGATCAATCCCACCTCCGTGGAGTACATCCTGGACGGCAAGCGCGTTGAGGCCGTTGGCCTGCCCTACGGCACCGGCGACGCCGCCCGCGTGGTGTACGAGATTCCCGCCATCGCCACCGGCGTGGTCGTCTATGACGCTGACATCGTGGAGGCCTTCGACGGCTATCTGCCTTACGACGGACATGCCGCTGACGCCAAGGACATCCGCGTCATCGCCACTCCCAAGACCACCGCAGGCGGCAGCGCGACCCTGAACTTCGACCTGAAGGGCAACCTGACCCTGAACAATGTGCCCACCGCAATCACCAACACTGGCGATACCTACACCTTGACCCTGACTGGCACCAACCTGTCTGACAAGACCAAGTCCTCTGTCTGGTCTGCGGATGGCAAGACCCAGTACACGGCTAAGGAGAGCGGAACCATTGATGGCACCAGTCTGATCTACGAGGTCAACGAAGGCGATACCGTCCTGGTCAAGAACGCTGCTGTGTTCACCACTGGCGGAACCTTCACTGTCACCGGCGGCAAGGCCGTTGTGGACAGCACCAAGAACCGCGCTTCTGTGAAGATGGACGGCAATGTGGTGATGGACGACAGCATGTTCACCGCCGCAGGCCGTAGCTGGACTGTTGTATTCGAAGAGGGCGTGACCCCTGTTAAGTGGCTCAACAATACCACAGATAAGAGCGACAAGGTGGTTAAAGTGAGCGAGAACACCTATCAGGTTCCTGAGTCTGCCAGCATTGATAACATCCAGGTCAAGAGCAGCAAGACCAGTGGTGCGCTTGTTACCAACGACAACACCTGTATGATGGCCTCTGATGCGGCCACTTGGACTGTTGCCAAGGGTGCTGCCAACGAAGCCAGCATCAGCCTGAACACCATCGACAAGGGCCAGACCATCTATGTGTTTGCGGCCAGCAAGATCACTCTTACAGACAGCCTGACCGGCGCTGAGTTCAGCCCCAACCTGGGTAGCGAAACCACCGTTTGGGCCCGTCCCGGCGTGACCCTTACCATTTACGGTGATGGTACCCATGGAGATGGAATCATTGTCCAGTATGGTGACACCGTAAAGAAGGCTGGCTTCAACCCCGATAAGGGCGAGTTCCTTGTTGATAATCGCGACATCACTCTGCGTCAGGGCTGGAAGGTCACTCTGAACGGCGTGACCGCTATCGTTAAGTCCACTAGAGAGAAAGTCGAGAGCGGCATGCGCGTTGCTGCCGGTGAGCAGATTACCATCGCAATTGCTGAGAAGGACGGCAAGGCTATTGCCACCACGATTCTCAGCGATATGAGCGGCAACTACAAGGTTGGCGGCACAACCGTGACTCCGGGCGATGTGACAGTCTCTGCTAGAGCTGCCTACACTGCTGTCACCAAGATTACTATTCTTAGCGGTAAGACAGACATTACCGTAACCGGTAAGGACTCTGCCACCGGTATGGATGCCACAATCGCTAAGGGCGATGGTTCTGACGATGTGGTGATTTACGTCATTCCCGGCGAAGAGATCGGTGTGGACGCTGGCACTAACACCATTGCGGTGAAGAAGGCTGATGGCACTACTGATCTGACTGAAGGTGTGATCAAGGGCACCAACACTGCAAAGATTACTGTTGGTGGAGAAGAGGTCAAGGTGACCTACTAATCCCCCCTTAATTCACGCAAAAGATCCAAAAGAATCCCGGGCCTTGTGGCCCGGGGTTCTTTTATCAAACAAAGCCGCCTTGACAAAACGTCAAGGCGATGATATAGTACAAATACGGAGACGCCATGGGCGTTCAGCCGGAACCGAACTCTCTAGAAAAGACTAGAAACCGTCGCCGGTCGGGGCGACGGTTTCACCTTTTGATCTTTATCGTTACGGTATAACCCAAAATATGTAACGTGATCGTAACCGGCATAACCTCACCCCCTTCCGGGTGGCGCAGCTAAACGCCTCTCCAACCTGGGCGGCGTCTCCGTGTGTTAAACTATATCATAGCGGTGGCAACCTGTCAACGAAAAACGTCCCCGGGCCTTGCGGCCCGGGGGCTTTTGATCATTTCCCGTCCTGAGAATAGAAGGCGACCACCCGGTAATCGCGTCCGGAGAGATTTGCCTGCAGTTCCGCGTCGCTGCTGGAGATGGCGCACTGGTTACCGGACCAGCTGACCTTCACCTGATGAATGCGTGTGGAGCCGTTCACGTTGCAGACCGCACAGCATTGGCTGCCCAAGCTGGTGCCGAGGAAGAAGTAACCAATTGTAAAAATCAGGAAGAAAACAGGGCGTGCGGAAAAGGTGATTTCGGTGGCGCCCTGATCGCCGGTGGTCCCGGCGCCGATGTACTCGAAGCTTTCGATCCTGCAGTTGCCCAGCCGCTTCAGGGCGGCGGCGTGGCTGGCGACGGTGGAGCTCAGGCCGTTCAACGCGGACTGGCTGGCCTTGCCGTTCACCGCGGCTTGCAGGGATGTCAAAGCGGATGTGTCCGCCTTGCCCGCCAGAGCGGCGTCGATTTTGGCGTTGTCGGCGTTGAAATCCTCCATCAGGACCTTGTCCGACTTCTCCCATTGGTTCAGCTGGTAGTTGGATGTGTAATTGGCTGGCATAAAAACGTGCCCCTTTCAGTGAAGATAGCCTCCCTCTCTGAGGGAGCCCTCATAACTGCAAGAAAACCGCTCCAAAGTGGGACGTTTGCATACATTTAATGGAAATGAGGGGGATATTATATGGTGCGGCGGATGTCTGCGCGGTGGACATCCGCTCGCCGATGTGCTAAGATAGAGCAAACTGCGGGAGGGGGGCGGGATCATGTCCAAGATCATCATCGTGGAGGACGACCCCAGCGTTCGGGAGGAGTTGGCGCTCCTGCTGGAGAACGAGGGGTATCAGGTCACAGCCGTCACCGATTTTTCCGGCGTTCCCGACCAGATCCAGGCGGCGGCCCCCGACCTGATCCTGCTGGACCTGGGCCTTCCGGGCCGGGACGGCATGTCTGTGTGCGCCGGGGTCCGGAAACTCAGCCGAACGCCCGTCATTTTCGTCACCAGCCGGGACTCCGCCAGCGACGAGCTGCGGGCTCTGAGCCTGGGCGGGGACGATTACATCACCAAGCCCTATAACATCCCGGTGCTGCTGGCCCGGATCAAGGCGGTCCTGCGCCGGGCCGGCGGGCCTGCGGAGCCGGACACACTGACCGCCAAGGGCCTTACCCTTCACCTTGCCCGGGGGACGGCCTCGGCGGCGGGCGGAACGGCGGAGCTGACCCGGAACGAGCTGAAGATCCTGGCCTATCTCATGTCCTGCGCCGGGCAGATCGTCTCCCGTGCGGACCTGATCGACGCGCTGTGGGACAGCCAGATCTACATCGACGACAACACCCTCAGCGTGAACATGACCCGTCTCCGGGCCAAGCTGGAGGGGATCGGCCTGCCCGGCTTCATCAAGACCCGGCGGGGAATGGGGTATCAGTTATGACGTGGAAGGAATTTTTGTCCGACCGGCTGAACCGGCTGCTGATCCAGCTCATCTGCGCCGCGGGGGCGGCCTTTTTCCTCTGGACCACCGGCACCCAGTCCGGCGTGCTGGCGATCCTGCTGCTGGCTCTGCTGCTGGTCTTCTGCGCCGTGCAGCTGTCCGACTTTCTCCGCCAGCGGGCCCGCCTCCAGGAGCTGGAGGCCATTTTGAATGGCCTGGACCAGAAATACCTCTTTGCCGAGTGCGTCCCGCCCGCCGGGGCGCTGTATGAGCAGCGGCTCCTGGACCTGACCCGCCGGGCGGGGCGGGCCATGACCGGCGCGGTGTCCGACGCCCAGGCGTCTCAGCGGGATTACCGGGAGTATGTGGAGCGGTGGGTCCACGAAATCAAGACCCCCATCACCGCCGCCCGGCTCCTCTGCCGGGAGCTGGACGGGACTACCCGCCGGAAGCTCACCAGGGAGCTGTCCCGGATCGAGGAGCACGTGGAGCGGGCCCTGTTCTACGCCAGGGCGGAGAGCCTGGAGCGGGACTGTGTCATCCGCCAGACCGGTCTGGACCAGATTGCCGCCCAGGCGGTAGGGAACCACCGCTCCCTCCTGATCCAGAGCGGGGTCCGGGTGGAGACGGAGGGGCTGGAGCGCTCCGTCTATACCGACGAAAAATGGGCGGTCTTCATCCTGGGCCAGCTGCTTCAGAACGCCGCCCGTTACCGGGGAGAGGAACCGGTGATCACCATCTCCGCCTGCTCTCTGGGGAAGCAGGTCCGGCTCACCGTTGCGGACAACGGCATCGGCATCCCCGCCCATGAGCTGTCCAGAGTCTTCGACCGGGGCTTTACCGGCAGCAACGGCCGCAGCCGGAGCGGGCAGGGCCTGTCTGCCAGCTCCACCGGCATGGGGCTGTACCTGTGCAAAAAACTGGCCGCCTTTCTGGAGCTGGAGCTGACCATCGCCTCCCGGGAGGGGGAGGGGACTGCGGTGACCCTCACCTTCCCCACAAAAGAAAACCTTACAAAACTGTAAGGAAGTTCAATATCAAATCGCTACAACGGCCTTTGTTTCTGGTGTACCATGGAGCCACAAGCAAAGGAGGCAACCAATATGCTGCAAGTACAGAACATCGAAAAATATTACGGGCGCAAAAATAATGTCACCAAGGCCCTGGACCGGGTGAGCTTCGACGTGGAGACCGGGGAGTTCCTGGCCATCATGGGGGCCTCTGGCTCAGGCAAGACCACCCTGCTCAACTGCATCTCCACCATTGACACAATAAGCGCCGGCCGGATTTTGCTGGACGGGGTGAATGTGGCCGACCTGTCGGAGGCGGAGCTGGCCAAATTCCGCCGGGAGCGGCTGGGGTTCGTGTTCCAGGACTTCAACCTGTTGGACACCCTCACCATTGAAGAGAACATCGGCCTGGCTCTCTCTCTGAACCATCAGGACCCGAAGGCGGTGCAGAACCTGGTCCGGGAGATGGCGGGAAAGCTGGGCATCTCCGACATCCTGGAAAAATTCCCCTACCAGGTGTCCGGCGGCCAGAAGCAGCGGGCCGCCTGCGCACGGGCCATGGTGGCGGGGCAGTCCCTGCTGCTGGCCGACGAGCCTACCGGGGCGCTGGATTCCAAGGCGTCCAAGAATCTGCTGGAGATCATGACCGCCATGAACCGGGAAATGGGAGCCACCATCCTGATGGTCACCCACGACGCCTACAGCGCCAGCTACGCCAAGCGGGTGCTCTTCCTGAAGGACGGCCGGGTATTCAACGAGCTGCTCCGGGGGGACCGGGGCAGGCCGGTGTTCTACCACGAGATCCTGGATGTGCTGGCCGCGCTGGGGGGTGATGTCAGTGACGTTATCTAAGCTCTCCCTGCGCAACGCCAAGCGCCAGGCCCAGGACTATCTGGTCTACTTCATCACGGTGGTCATGGCCGCCGCCCTGCTCTACTCCTTCAACGCCCTCACCTTCTCCCGAGAAATCAGCACCCTGGCTCAATCCATGGAGATGCTGCCGTTCATGATTGCTCTGGCCACGGTGGTGGTGGTGTGCGTCTTTGGCTGGCTGGTGGCCTACGCCACAAAGTTCATGCTCCTGCGCCGGGGCCGGGAACTGGGCACCTACCTGCTCATCGGCCTGGAGAACCGGCAGGTGGCCCGGCTGTTTTTTCTGGAAAACCTGGCCGTGGGGGGCTGCGCCCTGGCGCTGGGGACGGTCCTGGGCGGGCTGCTCTACCAGGCCTTCCGGGCCCTGACCCTCGCCTTGTTCAAGCAGCCCTACCGCTTCTCCTTCGGCTTCTCTCTCCCCGCCCTGGGGCTGACGGTCGTTTGCTTTGGCCTGATCTACCTCTTTGCCCTGCGCCGGAGCCGCAGGTATATTCGCAAGGCTAACATTCACGACCTGATCTATTCCGACCGGCTCAACGAAGGCGTGGTCATCCAAGCGCGGAAAAAGCGCCGCTGGATGTTTGGGGCCTCCATCGCACTGGGCGTTGCTGGGACATTTTTGATTATGGTGCAGGACCTTGCCGTCGCCACCGCCGGGGCAGGGTGTCTGATTTTATTTTTGTTTGGCTTCTTCCTCAGCTTCGCCTCCGGGGTGCCCGCCTTCTTTGACAAACGGCCCGCACGGAAGTATCGGGGCGTGACCCTGCTGGTCTTCCGCACACTTACCGCCAAGCTAGCTACCATGGGAGTGCTCATGGCCACCATCGCCATGATCTTTACCGCCACCATCATCTCCGAGGGCAGCGGGCTGGTCTTCCGGGGACTGTTTGAGGGCCGGGCGGCGGAGAATGCCTGTTTTGACTTGTATCTCGGCGTGGGAGATGACCGGGACCCCTCCGTCTATCTGGATTACATCCACGAAAATATCCCGGTGGAGCAGTCCCTGGAGTATCAGGTCTACCTCTCCGGCAGCCACACGGTGCGGGACTATATCGAGACTCAGACCGTCTACTATTACTTCAACTTTGTACAGGAGCCTGTCCTGCGCTGGAGCGACTACGCCGCTCTGCGCTCCATCGCCGGCTACCGGGCGGTGGAGCTTCCGGAGGGACAGTATCTGTTTCACTGCATGACCTATCTGGAGGACGCCTTGAAGTCTTATGACCGGCCCCTGATTTTCGGGGACATCACCCTCCAGCCCGGGGGCGTGTACACCGAGCACCTGTCCCAAAGCGGCGGTACGGTTAACGGTCGGGGCTATATCCTGGTGGTCCCGGACGAAGCGGTGGAGGGGCTGGAGGTTCACCACTGGGCCTACGCCGCCAAGACAGCTCAGCCGGTGACAAGGGAGCAGTTTTATGACCTGTGGGACATCAACGAGCGCACCAGCTCCGGGATTGCCAGTAATGCCATCACCACCAGGGCCAACGAGGAGTCGGAGGTGGCCTCCCAGACCGCCCTGTGCGTCTTTCCCCTGTACTACCTGGCCCTGTCCCTCACCATGACCGCCGCCACCATCCTCACCATCCAGCAGCTCAGCGAGAGCGAGCGGTATAAGCGGCAGTTTTCCCTGCTGCAAAAGCTGGGCATGAACCGCCGGGAGATGGCAAAGGCTCTGCGCACCCAGTTCACGATCTACTACGCCCTGCCTGCCGTGCCGCCGGTGCTCATCGGAGCGCCCTTTATCCTCCACATGGCCAGCCTTCCGGAGCCGGGGGTAATGGTGGGAGTCTCCAGCCCGATGATCATCGTCACCACCGCCCTCGCCGTCTATTTTCTGATTTACGCCGTCTATATCCTGATGGCCTACACCAGCCTGAAACGGAACGTGCTGCCCTCCTGACTCGGACCGCAGGATGTCTGCTCATGCAAGCTGGTCACCATGTATTACCAGGCTGTGAAGAGCCACTGTTCGGAAGGAGCCAGTGTTTCTGCAGCTGCATGCATGTCTACCAAACGCCTACCAAAACCGCCCCCAACCTCCTGCGGCGCAGGAGGTTGGGGGCGGTCTGCATTTCCGGACGTCTACCAGATATCTACCGTCCAAACTTTTTTACATCGAAACCGCTTGTTTCTCTGAATTACCTCCTGTTTTTACAACGCAAAACAACCTGTAAGTGGCGTGACACGGCGGTGGCCGGAGGGAAACGTCGAAAAACCTCGAA
>CAJUAW010000105.1 GCA_910584605.1 uncultured Oscillospiraceae bacterium | reverse complement strand
TGCAGTGTGAGCGGCGTCTCCTGGGTGATGCTGGGAGCGTGTCTGGTCATGGGGCTGGGTGCGCTTCTGTTTTCAAAGAGATAAAGAAAACCCGCCGGAAGGCGGGTTTTTCTCAGGTCAGCTTACTCTCCAGCCAGGCCAGCAGGCCGTCAAAGACCTCCTGACGGTTGATCTCGTTGAACATCTCGTGGCGGCCGCCGGGGTAGAGCTTGACGGTCACGTCCTTACACCCGGCGGAGCGGAACATCGCTTCCACCTTCCGCACCCCCGCGCCCATGGAGCCCACCGGGTCGTGGTCGCCGGACAGGAAATAGACGGGGGTATCCCGGTTCATTTTAGACAGATTCTCCCTGCCGGCAATGAACTGCAAACCGCCCATCATGTCCTGGAACATGGCCGCTGTGATCAGAAAGCCGCACAGCGGGTCAGCCAGGTAGGCGTCCACCGCCGCCTCGTCCCGGCTGAGCCAGTCGGAGGTGGTGCGGTTGGGCTTGAAGGCCCGGTTGTAGCTGCCAAAGGGCAGGTCGTTTAACCGCTTGCTCACATGGTCGGGGCCCCGGAGCTTGCAGAGGACTTCGGCCAGGGCCTTGCCGGAGGCCACGGCGGCGGCGGACTCCTGGCCCGTGCCCGACAGGACGGCGGCGTCCACCGTGCCCGGCCAGCGGATCAGATAGGTGCGGGTGAGGAAGGAGCCCATGGAGTGGCCCAGGATCACATAGGGCAGGGAGGGGTGTTTTTCCCCCTCCAGCTCCCGCAGGCGGCGGACATCCCGGGCCACCAGGTCCCAGCCGTTTTTGGGGCCGAAATAGCCGAACTTGCCCCCGGCGGTGAGACCGTGGCCCAGGTGGTCCTCGCCGCACACCACATAGCCGTGGGAGGCCAGGAACCGGGCCGCAGGGTCATAGCGGCCGATGTGCTCCGCCACCCCATGGACAATCTGCACCACTCCCCGGGGCGTGCCCTCGGGTATCCACTCCCGTGCGTGGACGGTGTGGATGCCGTCGCAGGAGGGGAAGGAAAAGTCCAGAGTCTGGATCATAGCGCACCTCATTTCCGCTCCAAAGGAGCGTTTTCCTTAGTGTACCTCAAGAGACGGGTTTCAGTCAACCCATCTGCTCCAGCAGGGAGCGGATGGTCCCGGCGTGGAACGCCCCCTCCTGGGCCAGCTCCTGGTAGAGCTCCTTCAGGCAGGGGTCGGCGGTGGACTGGGCGGCCTGGCGGTTGGCCTGCTCCCACCGCTGCTCCCAGAGGAACTGCTGGCGCAGGGCCAGGGGCAGGGAGGCGGGCTGCTTGACCGCCTCGCATTTGGGGGTATACCGCTGGCCGGTGATGAGGAAGTAGGCGGCGGACAGGCGCTTGAAGGCGGAGCGGTGGTCGCAGGCCAGGGCGGACAGGGTCTTGGCGCAGGTCCCGCTGGCCCGGCGGGCCATGGCCCGTCCGGCGGCGGCCCCGGACCGGGCCAGGACCATCAGCTCCTGCAGCCGCTGGCTGTCCCCCTGGGAGGCCTCCCCCAGACAGAAGGCGGGGGCTTCAGGGGTGGACGGCGTGCCGGGGATGCTGGGACACTCGGGACAGGAGGGGCACTCCGGGCACTCGGGACATTGGCTCTCCTGGGGGCAGTCGGGCACCGGGGAGAGATCGGGAGCGGGAGGCTGTTCCTCCGCAGGAGGCTGTTCGGTGACCGGGGGAATTTCCTCCGGCGGCTGGGTGGGCTCAGCGGGGACGGCGGTATCAGGGATGGATGTATTTTCCCGGGCGGCGGCCTGCTCCGGCATCACCCGGTCCCACACCCGCTGAAAGGCGGCAGGGTCGATGTTCTGTCCGGCCAGAGCGGGCTGGTCAACTTTCAGTTCCATGGTCAAAACTCCTTTGCTTGAGAAAATGGGGAACCGTCCCATCCTATGCCGCCGGAGCCGGTTTGGCCTTGACGGGGCGGAAAAATATGGCGCAATGTCCGGGAGCGGGAGAGGGAAAGAATTGATTTTCCGTCGTTTTTCCGGCGATTTGGGCTTGACATCCCTGCAAGTCCATGGTAGGATAATTGCAATTTCATAGCGGATAGAGGCGCGGCGCTCATGCGTACCGGGGGACAAGGCCAGGCAGCCGTCCCAGGGGAGAGGGTGCGCCGCCGAAGGTCAAACGGCCTGCCTGAGCCGTTTTTCCTGGGCCGCGGGAGAATATCTTGCGGACTGTCACGAGAGTGGAGCGCTATCCAGAGGTCCCTTGGCTCATGCCGGGGACGTCCGGTTTTGCCGTGGGGCGCGTTCTGCGCACCCGCGGTTTTGTTTTGCGCGGACGGGGGAATGTGTGCCCCCAAATCAAATCAGGAGGGAATTTTTTATGAGAACCAGAAGAAACTGGGCTATGCGGAGCGTCGTGCTTGTGATGCTGCTCCTGACCATGGTCTGCACCGCCTTTGCAGCGTCGGAGGACCCCACCGAGCTCACCGGAACCAAGTACATTGAATGCCCCGACTGCGGCACCCTGGGCATCGTCCTGTCGGACGACGGCCAGGCCGTCCCCTGTGACACCTGCGCCGACAGCGAATATGTGGGCTACATCATCTCCCCCAGTAATTTCTTCAACACCCCCATGTCCCTGCTGCCCCCGGTGATCGCCATCGCCCTGGCCCTGATTACCAAGGAGGTCTACTCCTCCCTGTTCATCGGCATCCTGATGGGCGGCCTGCTCTACTCCAACTTCTCCTTTGAGGGCACTGTGCTCCACGCCTTTAACGACGGCATCGTGGCTTCCCTGTCCGACGCATACAACGTGGGCATCCTGATCTTCCTGGTCATCCTGGGCACCATGGTCTGCCTGATGAACAAGGCGGGAGGCTCCGCCGCCTTCGGCCGTTGGGCCAAGCAGAACATCAAGTCTCGGGCCGGGGTCCAGCTGGCCACCGTTCTGCTGGGCTGCCTGATCTTTATTGATGACTATTTCAACTGTCTCACCGTGGGCAGCGTTATGCGCCCCGTTACGGACAAGCAGAATGTGTCCCGGGCTAAGCTGGCCTACCTCATCGACGCCACTGCCGCCCCCATCTGCATCATCGCTCCCATCTCCTCCTGGGCTGCCGCCGTGGCCTCCTTCGCTGAGGACGGCCAGGGCCTGAACCTGTTCATTCGGGCCATCCCCTACAACTTCTACGCCCTTCTCACCGTTGTTATGATGGTGGGCATGGTGGTGCTGAACGTGGAGTTCGGCCCCATGGCCCGCTACGAGAAGAACGCCATCGAGAACGGCGATCTCTTCTCCGGCTCCAACCCCTACGCTATGCTGGACGACGAGGTGGACGAGTCTAAGGGCACCGTGCTGGATCTGGTGCTGCCCATCCTTGTGCTGGTGGTGGCCTGCGTCATCGGCATGATTTACTCCGGCGGCTTCTTCGACGGGGCCGACTTCGTCACCGCTTTCTCCGACTCCGACGCCTCGGTGGGCCTGATGCTGGGCTCCGCCTTCGGCCTGCTGTTCGCCTTTGTCTACTACTTCATCCGCCGGGCCATGACCTTCAAGGAGATGATGGGCTGTATCCCCGAGGGCTTTAAGGCTATGGTCCCTGCCATCCTGATCCTCACCTTTGCCTGGTCCCTGAAGGGCATGACCGATTCCCTGGGCGCCAAGTTCTTTGTCCGGGACTTCGTCCGCTCCGCCTCCGGCATTCAGGTGCTGCTGCCGGTCATCGTGTTTGTGGTGGGCTGCCTGCTGGCCTTCGCCACCGGCACCAGCTGGGGCACCTTCGGCATCCTGATTCCCATTGTCCAGAGCGTGTTCGACATGAGCAACCCCATGGCCATCATCTGCATCTCTGCCTGTATGGCCGGCGCCGTCTGCGGCGACCACTGCTCCCCCATTTCCGACACCACCATCATGGCCTCCGCCGGAGCCCAGTGCGACCACGTGAACCACGTGTCCACCCAGCTGCCCTACGCCATCTCCTGTGCGGTAATCTCGGGGATCACCTACCTGACCGCCGGTCTGCTGGTGACGGCGGGCCTGCCCGGCATCGTCTCTCTGCCCATCGGCATTGTGCTGATGCTTGTGTTCCTGTTTGTGGCAAAGGGCCGGAAGGCTGCCTGAATCAAACAACGCGGCCGTCCCGGATGGGACGGCCGCGTTTCCTTATTCCTGCGGCTTCACATAGCCGAGTTTGACCTCCGGATTTCGGGCGGCAATGTGGTCCAGACAGGTCTGGCCTTCGGCCTTGTCAGGGATATGCCACCGGCGCTCCCGGCCGTCGGCGCAGTCCATCACCAGGTAAAACTGGTCAAAGTTGGCGGCGCCGCAGCACATTCGGGCCTTGACCTCCTCCTGCCGCAGCCAGGCCCGGACAATCTGGCGGTAGGGAAGATAGGCTGTCCCGGAGAATTTGCGATAGAAGACGCACTGCTCTCCCAGCCGCACCTGGCCGAGGGCTTGCGCCTGGGCGCAGTCCCGCTCCAGCTCCTCGTCGGATAGCAAAGCGTCAAAAACTTCCGGCTTGAATTTCATGGGGACCGCCTCCTCTGTGTTCCCCATTGTAGCACGAAGGGAGCACTGATGCAAGCAATTCCTGTTAAGAAAAGGGCCGGAAAAAAGCGGACAGCCCCCTTGACAAAGCCGGGAAGGGCTGATATACTACTAGGGCCGCATTGAGTGGGTACACAAGCGGGGCAGCCCCGCCCACAAGAGCGAGTCCGTCATAAAGGAGTTGAATACTATGCAGGCAATCATCGTGACCGGCGGTAAGCAGTACAAGGTGGCGGAGGGCGACACTCTGTTCATCGAGAAGCTGGAGGCCGAGGCTGGTCAGGCTATCACCTTCGACCAGGTTCTGGCTGTGCTGGACGGCGACAAGGCCACCTTCGGCGCTCCCACCGTGGAGGGCGCTTCTGTGGCCGCCACCGTGGTCAAGAACGGCAAGGGCAAGAAGATCCGCATCTTCAAGTACACCCCCAAGAAGGGCTATCGCAAGCGCCAGGGCCACCGTCAGCCCTACACCAAGGTGGAGATCGGCGCCATCAAAGCCTGATGACTACCGTGACCTTTCATTCCGAGGGCAGCCGCCTTACCGGCTTTGACATACAGGGCCACAGCGGCTACGCCCCCCAGGGGGAGGACATCGTGTGCGCCGCCCTCACCAGCGCCGTCCGGCTCACCGAGTGCGCCGTCAACGACGTGCTGGGGCTGGAGGCTTCGGTGAAGGTGCGGGACAAGGACGCGTCCATCTCCCTAAAGCTCCCCAAGGCCCTGGACCCGGACAGCGAGAGCGTCTGCCAGACCCTTCTGGCCGCCCTGCTGGTCCACTGCGTTCAGCTGGCCGAGGAGTACCCTGAAAATATTACCGTCTTGGAGGTGTAAGAGATGCTGAATATCGGTTTACAGTTTTTCGCCCATAAAAAGGGCGTGGGCTCCACCCGCAACGGCCGCGATTCCAAGGCCAAGCGGCTGGGCGTGAAGCGGGGCGACGGTCAGTTCGTGCTGGCCGGCAACATCCTGGTCCGCCAGCGGGGCACCCATATCCACCCCGGCGTCAACGTGGGCAAGGGCAGCGACGATACTCTGTTCGCTATGAAGTCCGGCCGCGTGAAGTTCGAGCGCCTGGGCAAGGACCGCAAGCAGGTCTCCATTGTGGAAGAGGCCGCCGCGGAGTAACAGCTAAAAGCCGCAAACGGGTGCCGTTTGCGGCTTTTTCTTAAAGTTCCGGTTTACTTTGGCGTCATTGTTCTCTCTGTAAATGGCATAAAAACAGCGGCATGGAAGGTTATAAATATTTAACACTCTGTGATTGACAAGCCATATATGAAGTGATATATTTATAACGCCCGCAAAGTTAAAAATATGTCACATGGAGGAATGAGACATGAAGTCCAAAGTTACCTTAAAGGAAATGGTAGGAACAAAAATCATTTACGCAACGCTTCTGGTCTGCTACTACTGGATGTGGGCCAGGCGGGACTGGCATCATTACTATGAGACCATTCAAAATACAGTTGTCATATTTACCATTGTATTTTTTGCGCTGCGGGCTAACCGTATTTATAAGTACAGCAAGGAAGAAAAGGACGAGCTGGCAATTCAAAATTTGCGCAGAACGGACGCGGTCGGACTGAAGATCATGATAGCCGCCGCCGTTGTCATTGCCTTTGCCTGCGCCGTCAAAGCCATAGATGGGCCGGCGGCGGGCTATGCGCTGGTTGGGATGATATTGGTATTGGCTGTGGTACGGTTTATCATATTTTGTGTGATGGACAGCAGGGGGGTCTGATGTGATCCCCGGGCCGTGATCCGATGCATCCTGTTCTGCGTACCGGACAGTAAGGGAGTCTGACATGGCCCTGAAAACGAAGGTCAAGGAATATCGGGAGAAAGCGGGCTTAAAACAAAGCGAATTGGCAGAATTGGTGCACGCAAGGCGTGAAACCATAGTTCATTTGGAAAACGGAAGGTATAACCCGTCGCTGAAGCTGGCCATGGATATTGCCAAGGTGTTTCATGTGACGGTGGAGGAGCTGTTTGCATTTACAGAGGACTGAGGAGGAAGGTATTTCTGTGGATATCCGTGAAAAGCAGCACAGCGGGATGCTCTATCTCCCCGGGGACCCGGAACTCCAGCGGGAGCAGCTCCAGTGTCTGGACAGGTTGTTTGAATACAATCAGGTCAAGCCGTCGGAGCTGGAGCGGAAAGCCGCCCTGCTCAAGGAGATGTTCGCCGAGGTGGGGGAGAACTGCTGCATCGAGCTTCCCTTCCACGCCAATTGGGGCGGAAAGCACGTCCATTTCGGGAACAATATCTACGCCAACTTCAACCTCACCCTGGTGGACGACACCCACATCTATGTGGGGGATTACACCCAGTTTGGTCCCAACGTGGTGCTGGCCACAGCGGGCCACCCCATCGCCCCGGAGCTGCGGGAGCAGATGTACCAGTACAACGCCCCCATCCGCATCGGACGCAACTGCTGGCTGGGGGCCAACGTAGTGGTGGTCCCTGGCGTGACCATCGGGGATAACGTGGTGGTGGGCGCGGGGAGCGTGGTCACCCGCGACCTGCCCGACAATGTGGTGGCTGTGGGCAACCCCTGCCGGATCTTGCGGGAGGTAAACGACCACGACCGGGCATACTACTTCAAGAACCAGAGAATCGAGGACTGCGAGCTATGAAAACGGCCATTGTTTACTACTCCGCCCACCATGGCAACACCAAAAAGCTGGTGGAGGCCGTCGCCCAGGGACGGGATGTCACCCTCATCGACGCCCTAGCCGTCAAAACGGCTGACCTGAGCGGCTATGAGCTGATCGGCTTCGCTTCGGGCATCTATTTCGGCAAGTTCCACCAGAGCGTGCTGGAGTTCGCCAAAAACAACCTGCCGGAGGACAAAAAGGTGTTTTTCCTGTCCACCTACGGCGGGAGCAGCGGCACCCGGGCCATTGAGGAGGCGGTCAAAGCCAAGGGCGCGCAGATTGTGGGGCAGTTCGGCTGTAAGGGCTACGACACCTTCGGCCCCTTCAAGCTGGTGGGCGGAATCTGTAAAGGCCATCCCAACGAGAAGGATTTGGAACATGCCCGCCGTTTTTTTGACGGTCTGATGGAATCGGCGTTTTGAGAAAGGAGATTACACCATGGAGCAATGGCTGTATGTCATGTTCATTGAGAAAACCAAATCCTACAACAAGCTGACCAAAGCCGCTGTGGAGCGGCATGTGGCCAACCTGAAACGTCTGGACGAACAGGGGCATATTGAACTGGCCGGCGTGTTCAAGGGCTACCCCGGCGTGGCCGGAATGTATATCCTCAAGGCGGAGAGTTACGAGGCGGCGGAGGAGTTGTGCAAACAGGAACCTCTGGTTACAGAGGGCTTTGCCGCCTACAAACTGAAAGCCCTCCAGCCTGCAAATAAGGAAAACAACTATCTGCTCTAACAGGAAAAGTTTCTTTTCAAAGAAAAGGAACAAAGAAGAAAGGAGGCGCCCAAATGGCAGCACCCTTTGTAGATACCGCGAAAATCACCGTCCGCTCCGGGAACGGGGGGAACGGCGTGGTGTCCTTCCATCGGGAGAAATACGTGGCCAACGGCGGCCCCGACGGAGGCGACGGAGGCCGGGGCGGGGACATCGTGGTGGAGATCAACGACCACCTGTCCACCCTGATGGATTTTCGCTACAAGCGCAAGTATACGGCGGGCAGCGGAGCCGACGGCGCGGGCAAGAAGTGCACCGGCCGGGACGGGGAGGACCTGGTCATCCGGGTGCCCCGGGGCACCGTCATCCGGGACGCGGAAACCGGAGAGATCATCCAGGACATGTCCCAGACCGACCGGTTTGTGCTGTGCCGGGGAGGGCGGGGAGGCTGGGGCAACCAGCACTTCGCCACCCCTACCCGTCAGGTGCCCCGGTTCGCCAAGGCGGGCCTGCCGGGCGAGAGCCGGGACGTGGTCCTGGAGCTGAAGCTGCTGGCCGATGTGGGGCTGGTGGGCTTCCCCAACGTGGGCAAGTCCACCCTGCTCTCCGTGGTCAGCCGGGCCCAGCCCAAGATTGCCAACTACCACTTTACCACCCTTTTCCCCAACCTGGGGGTAGTCTATGTAGACGAGGGCGTCTCCTTCGTCATGGCGGACATCCCCGGCATCATCGAAGGGGCGGCGGAAGGGGCCGGTCTGGGCCACGACTTTCTGCGGCACATCGACCGCTGCCGCCTGCTCATCCATGTGGTGGACGTGTCCGGCTCGGAGGGGCGGGACCCGGTAGCCGATTTTGAGGCCATCAACGCCGAGCTGGCCCAGTACTCCCCGGAGCTGGCCTCCCGGAGGATGATCGTGGCGGCCAACAAGGTGGACATCATGGAGGACCCCGCTCTGCTGGACAAGCTGCGGGCCCATGTGGAGGGCCTGGGGCTGGAGCTGTTTGAGCTGTCCGCCGCCGCCCACCAGGGTACCCGGGAGCTGGTGCAGAAGGCCGCGGCTGAGCTGGCCCAGTTGCCTCCGGTGGCGGTCTACGAGCCCACCTATGTGGAGCGTCCCCCCGAGGTGGACACCAGCGGGGAGGTCCAGATTGAGGAGTTCGACGGCACCTGGGTCATCGACGCCCCCTGGCTCCAGCGGCTCATCGCCAACGTCAATTTTGGCGACTACGAGTCCCGGAACTGGTTTGACCAGAAGCTGCGCCAGTCGGGGCTGTTCGACAAGCTGGAGGCTATGGGCATCAAGGACGGGGATATCGTCTCCCTGTACGATTTGGAGTTTGAATATCAGAGGTAAAAGAGGGCCGGCGGCCCTCTTTTTTTTATGGTTCGATGGTCAGGCCCGGCCCTCCCTGCTTTACCGCCTCCACCAGCAGGAGGGAGGGAGGACGCCCCGGCCCGTGGGCGGCCAGCTTGAGGCGTTTGGGCTCCAGTCCGTGGGCCCGGAGGGAGCAGATCACATCGGCCAGCCGTTCCGGACGGTGGCACAGGGCGAAGCGGCCCCCGTTTTTCACCAGCCGTCCGGCGGCGGAGCACAGCTCGTCCAGAGTGCAGTGCTCCTCACTGCGGGCGGGGCCGCCGCTCCTGCCGCTGCCCACCGGAAAGTAGGGCGGGTTGGAGACGGCCAGATCAAAGCCTCCGGCGGGCAGAGGGGCGGTGCGCAGATCGCCGCAGATCACGGTTCCGGCCAGCCCGTTTGCGTCCAGGTTTTCCCGGGCAATGGCGGCGGACGGCGGGTGGAGGTCAATGCCGGTCAGGTCCAGCCCCTCCGCCCGCCGGGCGAGCAGCAGGAGCAGCGCCCCGCTGCCCGTCCCCAGATCACACACCCGCCAGCCCGGCTTGACACTGGAAAACGCCCCCAGCGCCAGGGCGTCGCCCCCCAGAGGGAAGACCCCCTCGGGCCAGGACAGGGTGTAAGGGCCGAGCCGCTCCCGTTTGACCATATTGCGCCACCTCTCCTATGTGTCAGCTTGGTGAAAGAAATCGTTAAGAAAAGGATACCACATTTTCTCCATCTGTGGTATAATAAAATGCAGAACGATTGGAGAGATGCGATATGTCCGGCACCCTGTATCTGGTCCCCACCCCCATCGGGAACCTGGGGGATATCACCCGGCGCATGGCGGACACCCTGGAGCAGGCGGACTTTATTGCCGCCGAGGACACCCGGGTGACGGTGAAACTGCTCAACCACCTGGGGATCAAAAAGCCCATGGCTATCTACCACCGGCACAACACCGAGACCGGGGGCCGGGCCATTCTGAACCGCCTG
>CAJUAW010000104.1 GCA_910584605.1 uncultured Oscillospiraceae bacterium | reverse complement strand
CGGAGATCGCCCGCCGAGAGGGAGGCAAGCCCTATTTCCCAAGGCACGAGGAGCTCCACTTCAACCTGTCCCACAGCGGAGCCCTGGCCCTGTGCGCCCTGGACAGCGGCCCGGTGGGGGCGGACGTCCAGATCATCAAGGAGTGGCGGCCCGGCCTGCCGGAGCGGGTATGCTCCCCGGCGGAGCTGGCCTGGCTGGAGGAGCAGCCCGGCCTCTGGCCCGCCTTCACCCTGCTGTGGACCCTGAAGGAGGCCCGGGCCAAGGAGAGCGGCCGGGGGCTGACCTCCTCCATCCGGGACATCCGGGTCCCATTACTGGGTGACGGCCCCGTCCGGATGGACGGCCTGTGGTTCCGGACCTGGACCGGTTCCAGCTGGGCGGCGGCGGTGTGCGGACATACGCAGCCGCCGGAATATTTTTTCGAAAAAGCCCTTGACATTCCCACTGTGTGAGGGTTTATCCTGTGGTTCGGAACCGGTTCCCACATTCAAAACAGGAGGAATGTCATGCTGACCATCGGTGATTTTTCCCGGCTGAGCCGGGTCACCCCCCGGATGCTGCGCCACTATGACGCGCTGGGCCTGCTGCGCCCCCAGGCGGTTGGGGACAACGGCTACCGCTACTACCGGCAGGAGCAGCTGTCCGATCTGCTGCGCATCCAGTGGCTGAAGAGCTACGGCTTCTCCCTGGGGGAAATCGGCCCGCTGCTGGAGCTGGAGGACGAGCAGCTGCTCCCCCACCTGCGCCGGCGGCGGCTGGACCTCTGCCGGGAGCTGAGCCGCCAGCAGGGGATCATCCACCAGATTGAGGCGGACATCCTCCGCATGGAGGGAATCAGCATTATGGAAACGCAGTATCATGTTGTTTTGATCCAGGACCCGGAGCAGAAGGTCTTCTCCATCCGGGAAACCATCGGCGTGGACCAGTACCACGACTTCTTTCAGCGTCTGTACCAGGAGGCGGAGGCCCGTGGACTGACCCAGGCGGGACCCATCCAGATGCTCTATCACGACGAGGCGTTCAACCCCAAGAGTTCCGACGTGGAGGCCCAGATGGTGGTGGCCCAGGACGGCCCCGGCGTGAAGAGCAAGCCCGCCTGCCTCTGTGCGGCGGTGCAGCACAGAGGGGCCTACGACAACCTGCACCTGGCCTACGACGCCCTGTGCGCCTGGCTGGCCGGACACACCGAGTACCGGATCTGCGGCCCCGCCATGGACCGCTACTTCGGCGACCCGGACCACACGCCCGTTGATCAGCTGGAGACCGGGGTACTCTTCCCGGTGGAGAAGGTATAAGCAAAGGGATTTTTCCCCTCCCCGGCCAACTCACCTGCGGCAAAGCACATTTCCGGACCGAAAACTGACCGTCTGTCCGAAGGGACAGACGGTCAGCTGCTTTTGTTAAATATCAGCGCTTCTGGAAAAACGCCACGGCGATGGCTCCGGGACCCACGTGGGTGCCGATGGTGCCGCCCACGGTGCCCAGGGGCAGGCGGCCGGCGTGCTCCGTCCACAGGGCGGCGCTGTCGGAGATGTACTTGCGCAGCAGGCCGTCGTCCAGCCCGGCGTAGCCCAGGCGGTAGGGCCGGGAGAAATCTACGCCCCCCGTCTTCCGGATCTCCTGAACCAGCAGGTTGTTACCGTTCTTGGACCCTCTGGCCTTGCCCAGCACCATCACCTCGCCCCCCTGGACGGCCACCACCGGCTTGATGGACAGCAGCCCGCCCACCAGAGCCGCGGAGGCGGACACCCGGCCGCCCCGCTTCAGGTACTCCAGCGTGTCCAGCAGGGCCACCAGGCGGATATCGGCCTTCTCCTCCTCCAGCCCTGCGGCGATGGCGGAGGCGTCCAGCCCCTGGTCCAGCAGCTCCAGCGCCCGCTCCACCAGGATCAGCTCCCCGATGGTGGCGTTGGCGCTGTCCACCACGAAGACCTGGTCCGGAAACTCCTCTGCCGCGATGCAGGCGCTCTGGTAGGTGCCCGACAGCCTGGCGGACAGCACCACCGCCACCACGCGCTCCCCCGCCTCCACGGCGGCCCGGAAGGCGTCCTCAAACCGGGAAGGGGAGATCTGGCTGGTGGTGGGCAGGTCCTCCCCCTCGATGAGCTTCTCGTAAAACTGATGGTGGGTCAGGTTGACGCCGTCCTGGTAGGTCTCCCCGCCGAAGGTCACGTCCATGGGCAGGACGGTCACCTCGGGCCGGTGGGGCGGCAGCAGATCGCTGGCGGAATCGGTGATAATACGAACCTTCATAGTTGCTCCTCATTTCCCCTCCGCTCCTGCGGAGGCCGGTCGATTCTACCATGTCTCCCGCCGGATTGCAAGAAAAATATGGCGCCCACGCGTCCGGCTGGGACGCGTGGGCGCGCTGCACTCAGCCCATCTGGGCGACCAGCTTCTGGAAGGAGCGGGGAGCGACGCCGTCCTCCACCACCACGTTGGCCTTCCGGCCCACCAGGGCGAACAGGCCCAGCAGGGAGCGGGCGTCCAGCATCACGCTGCCAGCGTTGAGCCAGACCTCATAGGGAGCACTGCAGGCCAGCCAGTTGATCTTCTCCACCTGAGCCTCGTTTTTGATCTCAATTTCCTTCACCATTGCAAGAACCTCCTTTGAATCCGCTTTGTCATGTCAGTCCGTACTTGGACCGGCCGCCTCTCTCAGTGGCTTGCCCGTAATTCTAGCAGGGCGGACTGGCCTGCGTCAAGGACGGTTTTTTGTCAAATACGCCCAATTTAAAATGTGAATTTTTGTGCAATAAGTAAAATCCGGGGCGGAGGCCCCAGCCCTTTTCCCCTTTGCCCATTGACACCCTATTTTTCCCGGACTATAATAGAAAATCAACCGCACTGCGGCGGTCCACACATTTTTTATGTATAGAAAGGGGCTCTTCTCTATGAACGCTTCCCGCGTCTACAATTTTGCCGCCGGTCCCTCGGTGCTCCCGCTGTCCGTGCTGGAGCGCGCCGGGTCGGAAATCACCAACTACCGGGGTTCCGGTATGTCCGTGATGGAGATGAGCCACCGCTCTAAGGTCTTCATGGACATCTTTCAGGAGACACAGAATAAGCTGCGCCGGCTGATGAACGTCCCCCAGGACTACCACATCCTCTTCCTCCAGACGGGGGCCTCCGGCCAGTTCTCCATGATTCCCCTGAACCTGATTGGCAAGACCGGAACAGCGGATTACGCCATCACCGGCAATTTCTCCGGGCTGGCCTGCAAGGAGGCCAGAAAATACGGCCAGATTAGCCTGGCCTGCGACACCGCCGACCGGAATCACAGCTATATCCCCCGGCAGGAGGCGCTGAAGCGGAACCCGGACGCCAGCTACTTCTACTACTGCGCCAACAACACCATCTATGGCACCGAGTGGGACTACATCCCTGAGACGGGCGGTGTACCCCTGGTGTGCGACATGTCCTCCAACATCCTGTCCATGCCGGTGGATGTATCCAAATTCGGCCTGATTTACGCCGGGGCGCAGAAGAACATGGCCCCCGCCGGGCTGACGGTGGTCATCATCAAGGAGGGCCTCCAGGGCCATGAGCTGCCCTACACCCCCCTGATGATGAACTACAAGACCATGATCGACAAGGATTCCATGTACAACACCCCGCCCTGCTGGTGCATCTACATGCTGGGGCTGATGCTGGACTGGGTGGAGGAGAATGGCGGCCCCGCCGGTATGGAGAAGCGGAAGCGGCAGCGGGCCGGGATGCTCTACGACGTGCTGGACAGCTCCCGCCTGTTCACCGGCCACGCGGAGAAGGACTCCCGCTCCGGGATGAACGTCACCTTCCGCACCGCCAGCGAGGAGTTGGACGCCAAGTTCGTCCAAGAGGCCGCCCAGGCCGGGTTTGTCAACCTGAAGGGCCACCGGATGACCGGCGGCATGCGGGCCTCCATTTACAACGCCATGCCGGTGGAGGGCGTGGAGCGGCTGTGCGACTTTATCCGGGCCTTTGAGAAGGCGAACTAACCCATTGACAAAGTAGGGAATCCGCCGTATACTTCTCTCACCAACCAAATAAAGGAGGAGTTCTTATGCTGCAAAAGGATAAAATTCATCTGCTTACCATCACCGCGCTCTTCGCCGCGGCCATCGCTGTGATGACCGCCTACCTGCTCCACATCCCCATCCCCACCGGGGGGTACATCCACCTGGGCGATGCGCTCATCTATCTGGCCGCCTGCCTGCTGCCCGTCCCCTATGCGGCGGCCGCCGCCGCCATCGGCGCGGGGCTGGCCGACCTGCTCACCGCCCCCATGTGGGTGCTGCCCACCCTGGTCATTAAGGCGGTGATCGTACTGTTCTTCACCAACAAGGGCGAGCGACTGCTGTGCCGCCGCAACCTGGCCGCGGTGGTGATCGCCGGGCTGTTCTCCCCCGCCGCCTACGCCCTGGCGGGCTGCGCCATGACGGGGACCATGGCCGCCTTTGTGCCCCAGTTCCTGGGCACCCTGATCCAGGGGATCGGCAGCGGCGCGCTGTTTATCGTCATCACCCCCGCCCTGGACGGGGTGAAGCTTAAGGCGCGGGTAGGCGCGTAAGTTCTTTGGACAGGGCCAGCGCCGCCTGAAACAGGTGCTCCCCCACAATGCCGCCCTGACTGGCTACACAGTCAATCAACAGCTCCAGCTCCCGCCGCCGTTCCCCGTCCAGAACGGACTCGACTTTTGCCTTCTGGGATTCAATCGTTTGAAGCGTCTCTTTGTACTCCTCGTCCTCCAACAGGCTCCCCAGGCGCTTCTCGCATGCAAATTCGTACAGACATCTTGTCAAATCGTCCATTGTGATTCCTCCATTTCACCCAATCGGGTGTATCTTCATTATACTACACCTAATTGGGTGTGTCAAGAGGGGTGGCGTAACTTTGCCGATCTTAGCGGAACGACTGCATCTTCTTCGCAAAGAGCAAAAGCTGACGCAGGGGGAAGCTGCCAAAGCGTTGGGCATTTCCTTAAACTCCTATCAACGCTATGAAACGGATGAGCGGGAGCCAACCGCCCCTGTTCTGGTCAAAATGGCACGATTCTACCATGTCTCACTGGACTATCTGGTGGGGCTGAAGGACGAGCGGCAATAAAAAACACGATTCGAGGTCAGACACATGTACCGTATCAAAACACTGAACAAAATTTCCTCCGTTGGCCTGGACCGGCTGGACCGCAGCCGCTTCCAGGTGGGGAGCGACGTGGAGAACGAGGACGGCATCCTGGTCCGCTCCGCCCCCATGCACGACTATGAATTCCCCGATTCCCTCCGGGCCATCGCCCGGGCGGGGGCGGGGACCAACAACATCCCCATTGACCGCTGCTCCCAGCACGGCATTGTGGTCTTCAACACCCCCGGCGCCAACGCCAACGCGGTGAAGGAGCTGGTCATCGCCGCCATGCTGGTGGCCTCCCGGGACATTCTGGGGGGCGCCGACTGGGTGCAGGAGCAGGCCCACACCCCCAAGGTGGACGTGGCCGCCGCCGTGGAGAAGGGCAAGTCCGCCTTCGCCGGTCCGGAGCTGTACAAAAAGACCCTGGGCGTCATCGGCCTGGGGGCCATCGGCGCGCTGGTGTGCAACATCGCCCTGGACCTGGGGATGGACGTGTACGGCTTTGACCCCTTCCTGTCGGTGGACGCCGCCCTGCGGCTGGACCGCCACGTCCATGTGGTGAAGGAGGTGTCCGAGCTGTACCGGGTGTCCGACTACGTCACCCTCCACATCCCCTACACCAGCGACACCAAGGACTTTATCAACGCCGAGGCCATCGCCAAGATGAAGGGTCAGGTGCGGGTGCTCAATCTGGCCCGGGGCGGGCTGGTCAACGACGGCGACATGATCGCCGCCCTGGAATCGGGCCGGGTGGCCAAGTATGTCACCGACTTCCCCGACGACCGGATCACCACCGTGAAAAACGTCATCGCCCTGCCCCACCTGGGGGCCTCCACCCCGGAGAGCGAGGAGAACTGCGCCGTTATGGCCGCCCGGCAGCTCCAGGACTATCTGATCAACGGCAACATCAAAAACTCGGTGAACCTGCCCAACGTCGCCCAGGAGTGGAGCGGCATCTCCCGGCTGTGCCTGATCCACAAGAACGTCCCCGCCATGCTGACCCAGATCATGACCACCCTCTCTGACGACCACATCAACGTGGAGAACATGACCAACAAGTCCAAGCAGGACTACGCCTACACCATGGTGGACGTAAACACCCGCCTCACCGAGGAAGCCGTGGAGGAGCTGCGGGCCATCCCCAACATGATCCGGGTGCGGGTGCTGAACCACTAAAGGAGTTTTTTCATGGTATTCATTTCCTGGAACGTCAACGGCCTGCGGGCCTGCATGAAAAAGGGCTTTTCCGACTTCTACCAGGGGCAAAAGCCCGACTTCCTCTGTCTTCAGGAGACGAAGATGGAGCGGGGTCAGGCGGACGTCCCCTTGGGGGAGGGGGTGCTGGAGTTCTGGAACTCCGCCGAGAAGAAGGGGTACTCCGGCACCGCCGTCTTCACCCCCCACGCCCCCCTCGCCCAAGCCTGCGGCATGGACCTGGACCGCCACGACCACGAGGGGCGGCTCATCACCCTGGAGTATGAGGGCTTCTACCTGGTGTGCTGCTACACCCCCAACGCCCAGGACGGCCTGAAGCGCATCGATTACCGCATGGAGTGGGAGGACGACCTGCGGGACTACCTCATGTCCCTGGACAAAGCCAAGCCGGTGATCTACTGCGGCGACCTGAACGTGGCCCACGAGGAGATCGACCTGAAAAATCCCAAAACCAACCGGGGCAACGCCGGCTTCTCCGACCAGGAACGGGAAAAGATGACCGCCCTCCTCTCCTCCGGCTTTACCGACACCTTCCGCTGGCTCTACCCCGACCGGGAAGGGGCCTACTCCTGGTGGTCCTACCGCTTCCACGCCCGGCAGAACAACGCGGGGTGGCGCATCGACTACTTTATCGTCTCCGACCGCCTCCGGGACAAAATCCTGCGGGCGGAGATCCTCTCCGATGTGGAGGGCAGCGACCACTGCCCCGTCCTGCTGGAGCTGGACATTTAGAAAGAAGGAATTTGTATGAAACTCCGCGAGCTGTTCGGCCAGGACCGGCCCGTCTTTTCCTGCGAGGTATTCCCCCCCAAGAAATCCGCCCCGGTGGACAGCATCTACCAGACCCTGGACGGCCTGAAGGACATCCGTTTCGACTTTATCAGCGTCACCTACGGGGCGGGCGGCTCCAGCAACGTGAACCAGAGCACCAGCGAGATCGCCGCTCTCATCGAAAACAAGTACCACATCCCCGCCATGGCCCACCTGACCTGTGTGGCCGCCGGACGGGAGGACGCGGACCGTATCCTGGCCGAGCTGAAGGAGGCCGGGGTGGAGAACATCCTGGCCCTGCGGGGGGACGTGAACCCGGACTATCCCCCGAAGACCGACTTCCACTACGCCAGCGAGCTGGTGGCCTACATCCGGGAGAAGGGGGATTTCGGCATCTCCGCCGCCTGCTACCCCGAGGGCCACTTTGAAAGCCCCGACCTGGTCAGCGACATCCGCCGCCTGAAGGAGAAGGTGGACGCCGGCGCCCAGCATCTGGTCAGCCAGCTGTTTTTCGACAACGACGACTTCTTCCGCTTTCTGGAGCGGGCCCGCATCGCGGGCATCAACGTACCTATTGAGGCGGGCATCATGCCCATCCAGTCCAAAAACTCCATCCAGCGGATGGTGACCATGTGCGGCGCCACCATCCCCAGCAAGCTCACCCGCCTGCTGGCCAAGTACGGCGACCACCCCGAGGCCCTGCGGGAGGCCAGCATCGCCTACGCCATCGACCAGATCTCCGACCTCATCGCCGGGGGCGTGGACGGCATCCACCTGTACACCATGAATAACCCGGACACCGCCAAGGCCATCGCTGAGGCCATCTCCTCCATCCGGACGGTGTCATAACATCAACAGGCGCGGCAGGTTTTTTCCCTTGCCGCGCCTGCTTTCCGCCGCCTCTGTTCACAGCTTTTTCACGAAAATTTAAGGAGTTTTTTGTCGTGCTTTCCACCGGTCTGTGGTAAAATACCCTCTGATCAAGGAGGCGATCGTTCCATGAACCGAAACAAGCTCATCCTTTTGACTGCCGTTCTCCTGCTGCTGGCGGGCGGCGGGTGGTTTTTACATGACAGCGGCTTCTTCCAGGCGGTCCGCTCCCTGGAGGCCCTGCGGGCCTACATCGCCGGCTTCGCCCCTTACTCCCACCTGCTGTTTTTCCTGGTGCAGTTCCTGTCGGTAGTCTTCGCCCCCATCCCCAGCAACATCGTGGCGGCGGCGGGCGGGGTCCTGTTCGGCACCCTGCCGGGCTTTCTCATCACCTTCACTGCCGTGGCCTCCGCCTCCCTGGTGACCTTCAGCCTGGCCCGGGTCCTGGGCCGGGAGTTTGCCGGGCGGATCGTCAGCAAAAAGCTGTCCGAGAAGTACCAGGGCGTCCTGCGGACCAAGGCCCCCGTCTTCCTGACTCTGGCCTTCCTCTTCCCCTTCTTCCCCGACGACATACTGTGCATCCTGGCCGGACTGACCAGCCTCTCCTTCCGCAGCTTCGCCCTGATCGTCCTGCTGGCCCGGCCCTGGGGACTGCTCTTTGCCAGCGCCCTGGGGGGCTCCACTCTGGGGCTGTCCCCCTGGGTGATGGTCCCCATCGCTCTGGTGGGACTGGCCCTGTTCCTGCTGGGGATGAAATACGGCAATCAGGTGGAAGAAACGGTCCTCCGCCGTTTAAAGGAGCGGAGATCGGGGGATACTGAGTAGGCAAAAAATTTGGCAGCCCCTCCAAATTTTGTTGTTTTTCCCCTTTACAAGTCCCTTCCGGTGTGATATGATATCAGCATAATAAGAATCAATATTGTTAAGGGGGGCCGCTCATGGAACGCACCGTTCGCTACAGCAAAAAACGGGAGGCGATCCTGAACGCCATCCGGAGGACAAGCTGCCACCCCTCCGCCGAGTGGGTGTACCAACAGCTCAAGCCCTCCCACCCCGACCTGAGCCTGGGCACCGTCTACCGCAACCTGGCCTTCTTCCGGGAACAGGGCCTGGTCCAGAGCGTGGGGGTGGTCCAGGGGCAGGAACGCTTCGACGGCATCGTCACCCCCCACAGTCACTTTGTTTGCAATCGCTGCGGCTCCGTTCTGGACCTGCCGGACCTCCGTCCGGGCGGAGACTTGGAACAGGCTGTCAGCTCGCAATACGGGTTCGCGGTGGAACGCTGCGAGCTCACATTCTATGGTCTATGTCCCAGCTGTCTGCATCAAACCAAATATTTGAAGGAGGAAACATTATCATGAAAAAGTTCGTTTGCAGCGTGTGCGGTTATGTCTACGAGGGCGACTCCGCCCCCGCCAAGTGCCCCCAGTGCGGGGTAGGCCCCGAGAAGTTCGTGGAGCAGAAGGGCGAGATGTCCTGGGCTGCCGAGCATGTCGTGGGCGTCGCCCAGGGCGTTGATCCCGAGATCCTGGAGGGCCTGCGCGCCAACTTCCAGGGCGAGTGCACCGAGGTCGGCATGTACCTGGCCATGGCCCGCGTGGCCCACCGCGAGGGCTATCCCGAGATCGGCCTGTACTGGGAGAAGGCCGCCTTCGAGGAGGCCGAGCACGCCGCTAAGTTCGCCGAGCTGCTGGGCGAGGTGGTCACCGACTCCACCAAGAAGAACCTGGAGATGCGCGTGGAAGCCGAGAACGGCGCTACCGCCGGCAAGGTTGCCATCGCCAAGAAGGCCAAGGAGCTGGGCCTGGACGCCATCCACGACACCGTCCACGAGATGGCTCGGGACGAGGCGAGACATGGCCGCGCCTTCAAGGGTCTGCTGGAGCGGTATTTCGGCTGAGCATTCGATACGCATAAGTACAGATAAATACGATTAAATGTAACGAAAACCCCTATTTTTTCATGTTGCAGATCGCATTCAAGAACAAGTACACGAAACACGGATAACGAGCTTTCGTTATCCGTGTTTCGCTGTATTGATTCGTATTTTTTTGTTTGGTGGGAAATCAGCGGGAAAAAACAGCAAAAATATTCCTTTACCGCCAGCATACAATGATTTCCCACAAAAATCGCGAAATCCGTTGTGCCACAACGACCTTGACACTTGCTCTGTGGGCTGCCTGTGGGAAAAATATCTGCGCTTCCAGGCTCGTTACGCTACAAATAATGCGGGCTAGGCCACTGATTTTGAAATAAATTGATTGTAACAAATCAAATGTTAGGGCTTGTTTGAAAAATAAATATTGCACAAATCGATAGTAAGTGCGAAAATAGAGGAATGAAGAGATATGAATTGACAAAAGGACAATGGGA
>CAJUAW010000103.1 GCA_910584605.1 uncultured Oscillospiraceae bacterium | reverse complement strand
AAGACGGAGCTGTCCTTCGACGAGCCGCTGAACACCGACTGGGACGGCAACGAGCTGCTGCTGTCCGACATCCTGGGTACCGACGAGGACCTGGTGGTCCAGCCCCTGGAGGCCGACGTGGACCGGCAGCTCCTTCGTCAGGCCATGGAGCGGCTGGACAACCGGGAGCGGCACATCATTACCCTCCGCTTTGGCCTGGACGGACGGCGGGAGTGTACCCAGAAGGAGGTTGCCGATCAGTTGGGCATCTCCCAGTCCTATATCTCCCGGCTGGAGAAGCGGATTATCGCCCGGCTGAAAAAGGAGATCGTGAAGATGATGTGAAAAGGGGCCCCCTCGGCGAGGGGGCCCGGTGTGAGTCTTACAGCCTTCGGCACAGGAGTTCAAATGTGCTCCCGTCTGTGGTGTTGACGGTGAACAGGCCACGCCTGTCATCCGTCACAATGTCAGCGATGTTCAGGCCATCACTGTCATTCAGCAGATCGAAAAGCTTATCTTTAAAATAATTGAGATCCATTTCCGTCACCTCCTTCTCTGTCTGTGTTGGTGTCAGTAACGTGTGGAGATAATAGCACACAGAATGACCTTTGTCAACGTCGTTACGACGTTTTCGGCATGTTTAACTAAGGCCCATTCACCTCTAAACTATTGGTGAGGTGATCATGAATGAAAGAAGAGTATCGCGAGCAGTATCGGAAGTTCGGTTTGAATGTGGTTTACTATAGAAAAAGTCTGCGGGCAACTCAACTTCAGCTTGCAGAAATGCTGGATATCGAAAGGAGCCACATCAGCGCCATTGAGCTGGGCAACGTGGGCGTGTCTATGGACCTGATCTTCAAAATGTGCGAGGTGTTCAAGATCAAGCCCAAGGATCTGTTCGATTTCCGGGACTAAGGCGTGGGACCTTCCGGTCCTGTTTTTCCCTGTGGATTTGGATTGACCGTCAAAGGGCTGAATGGTATAATATATGCAGGAAGCTGTGCCCATGTCAGGAAAGGAGCGGATCAGATGAACAGCAATTTAGCCTATCAGGAGGAAGCGTGGGAGGAACTGACCGGCGGCGAGATCGTGGCCATGCCTCCCCGGTCCATGTTTAACCATAATCGGGCAGCCGTTCGAATTGCCCGTCTTTTGCCCTGACGTGTGCCGGATGAAACGAAACGCAAAGGTATCTACCGCGGTGATCCGCCGCCTGCCCCGGTATTACCGGCAGCTGTCTGAGCTGCAGGAGGCGGGGGTGGTGCGCATCTCCTCCAGCGCTCTGGGCAAGTCCATAGGGCTGACCGCCTCCCAGATTCGCCAGGACCTGTGCTGCTTTGGCGGCTTTGGCCAGCAGGGCTACGGCTACAAGGTGGACGGCCTGAAGGAGGAGATCGGGGAGATTTTGGGCATCAGCCGGGGTCACACCCTGATTGTGCTGGGCACGGGCAACCTGGGCCGGGCCATCATCCGGAACTTCCGCTTCTCGGCCAACGGCTTCCGCCTGCTGGCCGCGTTCGACACCGATCCGGCGGTAGTGGGCACAGAGGTGGCCGGGGTGCCCGTCCGCCACGCCGATGGACTGGAGGACTTCCTGGCCGCCCACCGGGTGGACGTGGGGCTGCTGACGGTGCCCATCGCCGCCGCCCAGCGGATGGGGGA
This sequence comes from uncultured Oscillospiraceae bacterium, assembly GCA_910584605.1. GTDB lineage: Bacteria > Bacillota > Clostridia > Oscillospirales > Oscillospiraceae > Lawsonibacter. Next base: position 8,706 of record CAJUAW010000103.1, on the reverse strand, counting down.
CCGGCTGATGGAGGCCGGCGTGAAGGGCATCTGGAATTTTACCAACTATGAGCTCACCTGCACCAGACAGGACGTGGTGGTGGAGTCGGTCCATTTTTCCGACAGCCTGCTCACCCTGAGCTACCTGATCTCCCAGCGGGAGGATATGGAGGAACACCAATGAAACAGTACCTGCGCCCTCTTGGGCTTGTTCTGACCTTGCTGCTGCTGGCGGCGGGCGCCTATGCCGCCACCTCCGGGGACAGCCTTGTGTCCCTGAGCTACCTGCGGGACGCCTTTTCCGCCAAAGGCGTTCAGGCCGGGGAGGAGGCGGGGAACCGCCTTTTGCAGAAGACCTATGACGAGGCCAAGGCCAAGCTGGACGCCGCCTTCCGGGGGAGCGGAGGGGCCGCCTCCGGAAGCTCCAGTGAGACCCTCCAGCGCCGGGAGTGGCCGGACGGCCAGATCATTACCCTGTCCACCGGGAGCGTCTTTGTTCTGCTGGATGGCTCCGCCAATGTGGTCCACACCGGCGCGGTGGTGGACGTCACCACCGGGGTGGAGGCTGCCTCCGGCTCGTCACTGATCCAGAACCACCGCTACATCGTGGGGGAGAGCACCGATGCGGCGGTGACCGTCCGCTCGGGTCAGGCGGCCATCGGCCTGCAGGGTGGCTATACCCTGTCGGCTGGGAAGACGGAGCACACTCCCTTCTACGACGTGACCCAGAGCGACTGGTTCTACGCCCCTGTGGGCTACGCCTATGAGAAGGGGCTGTTTTCCGGCATGGACGCCAACCACTTTGCCCCCAACGAGTCGATGAACCGGGCCATGCTCATGTCGGTGCTTCACCGGCTGGCCGGGTCCCCCGCCCTGGTGACCCAGCTGGCCTTCCAGGACGTGGCGGGAAACAGCTGGTACGCCCAGGCGGTGCTGTGGGGGGCCTCCCAGGGGATCACCTCGGGGACGGGAAATGGCAATTTCAGCCCCGACGGCCTGGTCACCCGGGAGCAGGCTGTGGCCATGATGTATAACTATGCCACCCAGTACATGCACCTCGCTCCAGGGGCGGGGGCCGACCTGTCCCGCTACGCCGACCTGAGCCGGCTGAGCAGCTGGGCCCGGCCCGCCATGGCCTGGGCGGTGGAGAAGGGGATTGTCAGCGGAGTGGCCAACGGCTCCACCCTGACCCTGGACCCCCAGCGCAGCGCTACCCGGGCGGAGATGGCCACCATGCTCCGGGCCTTCTGCGAAAATATTTTGTAAGGCTCCGCACCCATCGCCTCCCCGGACCATATGATGGTATCGAGAGCGGCAGACAGCCCTCTTAATACTTTCATAAAATCAGGAGGTACTCATTATGGGGTGCTGCAATAACAGCTGGGGCGGCAGTAGCTGCCTGTGGATCATCCTTCTCATCATCATCCTGTTCAGCTGCGGCGGCTGGGGCAATAACGGCTGCTGCAACAACAATGGCTGCTGCAACAACGGCTGCGGCTGCTGAGAGGTCCGGTCCGGGGCGCGGGGGGATGTTCCCTCCGCGCCTGTTTTATACTCCGGTTTTGAACTATACTCTTCGGAAGGGAAAAATTTTGCCGAAAAATGGGACAAGGCTCCAGGAAAAAAACTTGCAATCCTGTCAAGACTGGTGTATCATTAAGCATACGTAGCAAGACCGGCGGTTTCAGCAAAAACAGAGGAAGGGACCGGCGGGTTTTGTCGTGTGTCCGGCTTGGTCGGACACGGCAGCCGCAGCCCGGCACTGGAGAGGGCAACGCAGAAGCGGGCGGCGGTATCCCAGCAAGTTATTAGGGAGGTCGAAAACTTACATGAGCAAATTTCTCAAACGATCTGCGCAGGGCGCGCAGGTCCCGCACGAAAAGCGGACTTCCAATCAGGAGACCGTGAAGATGCCTCTGCCCTCTAAGATCGTCCTGTCCATGGGACAGCACATCGGCGCCCCCGCCGCACCCCAGGTGGCCAAGGGCGACCAGGTCTTTGTGGGCTCTGTGGTGGGCAAGGCGGGCGGCTTTGTCTCCTCTGACATCCACTCCGGCGTGTCCGGCACAGTGGACGGCATCATCACCATCACCGCCCCCAACGGCGCGCCGCAGACCGCTGTGGTCATCATCCCAGACGGCAAGCAGACGGTGGACCCGGCCATCGCGCCCCCTGCTGTCACCGATCTCAAGTCCTTCCAGGATGCCGTCCGGGCCAGCGGCCTGGTGGGTCTGGGCGGCGCGGGCTTCCCCGCGGCGGTGAAGCTGGCCCCCAAGAATCTGGACGAGATCGACACCCTCCTCATCAACGGCGCCGAGTGCGAGCCCTACATCACCTCGGACAACCGCTGCTTCCTGGAGGACACCCAGTACATCCTGGACGGCATCCAGGCGGTGATGAAGTATTTGGAGATTCCCAAGTGCGTCATCGGCATCGAGGGCAACAAGCCCGAGGCCATCGCCAAGATGAAGTCCGCAGCCACTGCCGGCATCGAGGTAAAGGAGCTGCCCTGCCGTTACCCCCAGGGTGCGGAAAAAGTTCTCATCGAGAACTGCACCGGCCGGGAGGTTCCCTTCCCCGGCCTGCCCTCTGATGTGGGCGTGATTGTGATGAACGTCACCTCGGTGGCCTTTGTGGGCAAGTACCTGGCGACAGGCATGCCCCTGACCACCAAGCGCCTCACCGTGGACGGCGACGTGATCAAGGAACCCAAGAACGTGGAGGTCATCATCGGCACTCCCGTGCAGGAGCTGATGGACTTCTGCGGCGGCTTTACCGAGGAGCCGGGCAAGGTGCTCTACGGCGGTCCCATGATGGGCAACTGCATTGCCAACCTGGACCAGCCCATTTTGAAGAACAACAACGCGGTGCTGGCCTTCTCCAAGAAAATGGCCCAGATCCCCAAGGCCACCAACTGCATCCACTGCGGCCGGTGTACCAACGCCTGCCCTCTGGGCCTGTCCGCCAAGGAGATCGTTCAGGCCTACAACGACGGCAACGTGGAGCTGCTCATTGAGCTCAACGCCGACCTGTGTATGAGCTGCGGCACCTGCTCCTTCGTCTGCCCGGCCAAGCGGCCTCTGGCTCCCTCCATCGCCCTGGCCAAGATTATGATGAAGAATGGAGGTAAGAAGTAATGGACAATAAGCTGATTGTCACTGCCGCGCCCCATATTACCGGCGCGGACAGCACCCAGAAGATCATGGGCCGGGTGTGCCTGGCTCTGTGTCCGGCTCTGGTCGCCTCCGTGATCATCTTCGGGGTGAACGCCCTGATCCTCACTGCGGTCACAGTGGCCGCCTGCGTCTTCTTCGAGTGGGGCTACTGCAAGCTGATGGGCCGTGAGGTCCCCATTGCCGACCTGTCTGCCGTGGTCACCGGCATGCTGCTGGCCTTCAATATGCCCGCCTCCATGCCCTGGTGGATGGCCATTGTGGGCGCGTTCATCGCCATCGTCATCATCAAGCAGCTCTTCGGCGGTCTGGGCTTCAACTTCGCCAACCCCGCTATCGTGGGCCGCATCGCCTTGGCGGTGGGCTTTGCCAGCCGCATGGCCAACTACCCCAAGCCGGAAAACGGCATCGACGCCCTGGCCTCCGCCACCCCTCTGGCCGTGGAGAAGGGGGTGCTGGGCGCCGGTGAGTACGTCACCCTGCTGCTGGGCAACCACGGCGGCGTGCTGGGCGAGACCTGCGCCATCGCCATCCTGGTGGGCGGCATCTACCTGATCGCCACCAAGGTGATCAGCCCCATGATTCCCGTTACTTACCTGGCCACTGTGGCCGTGCTGTCCCTGATCGGCGGCTATGACCCCATTGTGCAGCTGCTCTCCGGCGGCCTGATGCTGGGCGCCTTCTTTATGGCCACCGACTATGTCACCTCTCCCACCACCGATAAGGGCAAGCTGATTGCCGGTATCTTTATGGGGGTTGTGACCTGCGCCATCCGGTTCTTCGGCACCATGAGCGAGGGTGTGTCCTTCGCCATCCTGCTGATGAATCTGGTGACCCCCTATATCGACGCGCTGACCCGGCAGGATAAGCTGGGTATCGCCAAGAAGAAGAAGGAGGCGGCAGCGAAATGAGTAATTGGAATAAGGTATTTAAGCCTATCGTGGTGCTGTGCGTCATCTGCGTCGTCATTACCGGGGCGCTGGCTGCCACCAACTCTGTCACCGCCCCCATCATCGCGGAGGCCACCCGCCTGGCCCAGGAGCAGGCCCGTGCCGAGCTTCTCCCGGAGGCGGACAGCTTTGAGAAGGTGGAGAACGTCGCCGTGGAAAACGTCTCCGACGTCTACGCCGCCACCAATGGCGCCGGCTATGTCATCACCAGCACCGCCAAGGGCTACGGCGGTACCATGACCGTTATGGTCGCTTATACTCCTGATGGCACCATCAAGCAGATCAAAGTGACAGAGCAGGGCGAAACCCAGGGCATTGGCAGCAAGGTAGCCGGCACCGCCTCCTATTGGGAGCGTTATCAGGGCCAGCCCGCTGCTGAGCTGAAAATCAACAAAGACGGCGGCACCATTGACGCTGAGAGCGGCGCGACAATTTCCAGCCGCGCGCTGGCCAAAGCGGTCAGCTCCGCCAATGAGGCGTATAACGCTGTGAATTCTTGAAAGGCAGGTGAGTCAAGATGAGTGAAAACAATAAAATGAAAATCCTTACCAACGGCATTCTGAACGAGAACCCGGTCCTGCGGCTTGTCCTGGGCACCTGTCCCACCCTGGCCGTCACCACCATGGCTTCTAACGGCATCGGCATGGGGCTGGCCGCCACCTTTGTGCTGCTGTGCTCCAACATTGTAATTTCCGCCCTGCGGAACATCATCCCCAACCAGGTCCGTATCCCCTGCTACATCACCGTGATCGCCGGCTTTGTGTCGGTGGTGCAGATGGTGGTCAAGGCCTATGTCCCCGACCTGGACAAGGCCCTGGGCGTGTACCTGCCTCTGATCGTGGTGAACTGCATCATCCTGGGCCGCGCTGAGATGTTCGCCTCCAAGAACAACATCCTGGACTCCGCCCTGGACGGCATCGGCATGGGCATCGGATTTACCATCACCCTGACCATCATGGGCTCCATCCGTGAGATTATTGGTTCCGGCACCTGGATGGCCGGCCTGGGCGGCCTGATCCCCTCCCTGGGGGCCGACTTCGCCATCCGGGTCATCCCCGAGGGTGTGGACACCTTCTCCCTGATGACCAGCGCCCCCGGCGGCTTCTTCGTCTTCGGTATCCTGATGGCCGGGGCCACCTGGCTGACCAGCCGTCCTAAGAAGGAAGCTCCCGCTGTGGAAGGAGGTAATGCGTAATGGTAAAACTGGCCGCGATCTTCTTTACCATGATTCTGGTGGACAACTACGTTCTGGCCAAATTCCTGGGTATCTGTCCCTTCCTGGGCGTGTCCAAAAAGCTGGACAGCGCCGTGGGCATGTCCCTGGCCGTTACCTTCGTCATGGTTATGGCCACCGCCGCCACCTGGCCCATCTACAAGTTGATTCTGGTGCCCGAGGGCGCTGAAAATACTGCCCGGGATATGGGCTACCTCCAGACGATTGTGTTCATCCTGATTATTGCCATCCTGGTCCAGCTGCTGGAGAACTTCCTCAAAAAGTTCATTCCCGCTCTGTACAAGGCCCTGGGCGTGTACCTGCCCCTGATCACCACCAACTGCACCATCCTGGGCGTGACCATCCTGAATCTGGACAACGGCTACAACTTCCTGGAGTCCATCGTCTGCGCCGCCGGCGCGGGCATCGGCTTCCTGGTGGCCATGGTGCTGTTCTCCGGCGTGCGCCGCCGGGTGGAGCAGGCCGTCACCCCCAAGTGCTTCGAGGGCCTGCCCATCACCTTGGTGGCCGCCGCCGTTACCTCCCTGTCCTTCATGGGCTTCGGCGGTATCGTGGACGCCATCTTCAAAGTCTGACAGGGGGGAGAGTAAGTTATGAATCCGATTTTACTGGCAATTATTGTCGTCACCGTCATCGGCCTGATCGGCGCGGTGATCCTGGTGGCCGCCTCCATCTTCATGTATGTCCCTGTGGATGAGCGGGTGGAGCAGATCACCGCCGTGCTGGCGGGAGCCAACTGCGGCGCCTGCGGCTGTGCAGGCTGCGCAGACTACGCAAAGAGCATCGTGGAGGACGGCAACGCCGTCAACAAGTGTACCCCCGGCGGCGCGGCCTGCGCCGCTAAGGTGGCCGCCATCATGGGCGTGGAGGCGGGTGCTTCCGTCCCCATGAAGGCCGTGGTAGCCTGCTCCGGCACCTGCGGGAAGACGGGCAAGAAGTACGAGTTCCAGGGCATCCAGAGCTGCCAGGCCGTCAAGGGCTTCTACGGCGGCGACGGTATGTGCAAGTTCGGCTGCCTGGGCTACGGCGACTGTACCCGGGCCTGCGCCTTTGACGCCATCCACATCGTGGACGGCATCGCCAAGGTGGACCGGGAAAAATGTACCGGCTGCGGCGCCTGTGCCGCAGCCTGCCCCAACGCCGTCATCTCCATCGTGCCCGAGCACAAGCGTAAGCCCGTGGTGCTCTGCCAGAACAAGGACAAGGGCGCGGACACCCGGAAAGCCTGTACCGCAGGGTGTATCGGTTGCATGAAGTGCGCCAAGGCCTGTCCCAAGGAGGCCATCACCGTGGAGAACTTCCTGGCCAAGATCGACCAGGACAAGTGCGTCGGCTGTCAGCTGTGCGTGAAAGAGTGCCCCATGGGGGTCATCCACGTCCCCGCCAACGAGTGAGCCTGTACATGAAAAAGCCCCGCCAGCAGGCGGGGCTTTTTTGTGCTTATCTGTTAACCTCCCGCTTATCCGTGCGGCCGGTGAGGTAGTCGAGGGAGACATCGAAGATGTCGGCAATCTTGATTAAGTTTGCATAATTCGGAGTGTTGCCATCCGCTTCGAAACGCTGATAGTTCCGCAGGGTGACCGATAACTGTTCCGCAACCTGTGTTTGTGTTAGTTTGTGTTCTTTTCGGAGAAGTTTTAGCCGTTCATTGAAAATCATTCTCTCGCCCCTATTGACATGTAGACTCTTGTCGTATATAATTGCGTCAAAGTAATTCATATTATAGGAGGTAAATACTATGCGACCCGAGATCCCTTTTATTGTACAAGTCCTGTATCCCTATTTTGTCACAGAGCCGAACCCTGCCTTTTGGCCGGACGATTTGAAAGATGATCCTGTTCAGGGTCATGCGCTGTGGGCGTTTTACCAGGGCTTGCGGCTGGGCGTGCAGCTCACCGATGCCTGTCTGGAGAAGATTTAAACCTTACTCCGATCCCTGAGCCAACTGGGCATAGGCCGGGCCTTGACGCTGGACACCAGTCCCATAGCGGCGAACAGGGTAATGATGGACGACCCTCCGGAGCTGACGAAGGGGAGGGTGAGGCCCATAACGGGCAGGACGTACAGGCACATGCCCACGTTGAAGGTGATCTGGCTGAGGAGCATCCCCGCCATCCCCATACACACATAGGCGGAGAAGGGGGAGCTGGCGTGGCGGCCGACCCAAATGCACCGCAGGACGATGGCGGACAGCAGCAGCAGCAGGGCCATACAGCCCACCATGCCCAGTTCCTCGCCGCAGACGGCAAAAATCAGGTCGCTGTCCCGGACGGGGAGGGCGGAGCTGTTGGAGGCGTGGGTCTGGATGCCCTTCAGGTAGCCCTGTCCGAACAGCTTGCCCGAGCCGATGGCCAGGATAGCCCTGGTCTGCTGGAAGCCGTAGTTGCTGGGGTCCAGGTCGTGGTCAAAGACCACCCGGAAACGCATGATGCGGTAATCGGTCCAAAAGCGGGTCTCAGGCAGAAAGAACAGCCAGAAAATCACCGCCGCCAGCACCGCTCCGCCCCCCACCAGTACGAACCACCGCAGCTTCACTCCAGCAGTCCAGGCCATGAAGGCAAAGATCATGATATAGACGCAGCAGGTTCCCATGTCTCCGCAGATAGCCGCGATGAGGCCCAACGTGAACACGGTGAAGCCGCCGATCTGCATCACCGAGGGGATGGAGCTGATGCTGTAGCCCCGGTCCTGGATTGTGATGATCAGCAGGGCCAGAATCAGGATAAAAGGGATTTTAACGATCTCGTTGGGCTGAATCATCATCGGAAAATGGGGGATTTGAATCCAGTTCCGGTTGCCGTAGCGTTCCACTCCCCAGGGGGTGAGGATCATGAGCAGCAGGAAGATGCTGCCGAGGAGCATCAGCTTCCACCGTTTTTCGGTGAACAGCTGAAAGTCCACAAAGGTGAGCAGCACGTAGGCGATGACCCCCAGGCCGATGGCGATGGCCTGGACGATTACCGACCGGTTGAGAAGCTGGCCCGGCGCATTCTGGTACTGGGTAGCGGAGAAAATGAGGGCCAAGCCAAAGGTACTGGCAGCCAGACACAGCCCCAGCAGAATGATGTCGCCTTTTTTCCAAAATTCCTTGATAGGGGAGAAGAGCAGGGACAGAAAGGACATGGCCTCACCTCCGCTTCCGATGATCAGCCTCCCTCTCAGAGGGAGGCAAAATTGACCTCTATATTTTATCACATTTTGGTGGAAACGCAAACCCCAACTGTGTTATAATGTTTAAGAACGTGAAAATTTTCTGTGAACGGGGGAGCGGCAGTGAGATACGTCACCAACAGCGAGGAAGAGACCGAGGCTCTGGGAGCCCGGCTGGCCGCAGTGCTGACGCCGGGGACGGTGGTGGCCTTTACCGGCG
>CAJUAW010000102.1 GCA_910584605.1 uncultured Oscillospiraceae bacterium | reverse complement strand
TGCTCACCGTCTACGAGGGGCGGTTCAACTCCACCATCCTGGCCCAGCTGACCCGGGCCTGCAAGACCGTGATGGACCACCCCCACCACGACCGCAAGGACGAGACCTGAGCGCAGACAAAAAAGCCCGCCATATGGCGGGCTTTTTCTTCGTTATACAGCCTTTGCGCCGTTCAGCAGATGGTCCATCACATCCACCAAATGGCCGATCTCCGGCTTGCTCATCTGCTCGTCGGCGCCCAACTGGCGGCCCTTGATCCGCATCTCCTCGCTGATGAGGGAGGAGAAGATAATCAGCGGAACGGGCTGGAAGCGGGGGCTGCTCTTCACCAGCTTGGTCAGCCGGTGGCCATCCATCTGAGGCATCTCGATATCGGTGATAATCAGCGCCACCTGCTCAAACAGAGTTCGATCCTGGGGCAGCTCATTCAGTGCCTCCCACAGCTCACGTCCGTTGGGGAACATGCGCAGGTTGACATACCCCGCCTTATGCAGGCAGTCCTCAATCATCTTGGACAGGAGGATGGAGTCCTCCGCAATCCAGATGGGCTCATCGCTGCGGGAGCGGGGACCCATCTGGTCAATCTCGTCCATCTGGATGGTGGTCTCGGGCGCGATCTCCGCCACGATCCGTTCGAAGTCCAGGATAGTGACCAGGTCCTTGCCGCACTGAGCGATGCCGGTGGCCACCCCCTCAGAGCCGCCGGACACCGTCTTGTCCGGCTTGTGGATATCCGTCCAGGAGATGCGGTTGATCCCTACCACCGTATGCACCCGGAAGGCGATGTACATCTTGTTGAAGTTGGTGATGATAAACAGGTCCTTTTCGCCCTTCTGGCTCTCCGCTCCCAGGTAGGTGGGCAGGTCTACCACAGTGATGACAATGTCGCGGGGCTTAATAATCCCCTCCACGGCCGGGTGAGCATGCGGCATTGGCTTCACCTTGGTGGGCATGATGATCTCCCGCACTTTGGCCACGTTGATGCCGTACAGATTATTATCGATGGTGAACTCCATGATCTCGATCTCGTTGGTGCCGGATTCCAATAGGATACCGCTGTTATGTACCTCCGCCATTTCTGACACTCCTCACTCTATTTAGGATAGCGCCCTCCGGCGCGTCTTTGGTTAGAAAATAATGTCCTTCTGTCCGTAGGACCGGACGCAGGCCTGGCCGCTGGCCACATCAAAAAGCATGGTCCGGGCGATGGAGCCGCCGGTATGCTCTCCGATCAGGCGGATGTTCTCTCGCTTCAGGATGGTGTGAACACTTTCGATGTTGCGCTGGCCGATGTTGCCCAGACCGCTGCCGCCGGCAATCTCAAACATTTTGGCTCCGCCGGCGATCTTCACCGTCATCCGGGCCCGGGACGCGCCTTTGGCCTCCAGCTGCCGAAGTGTCTCCTTGATGCCGGTATCGGCGTATTTCAGCGTATGGGTCCGGCCGGCCTCCATATTCAGGGGCAGCATGATATGGAGCAGCGCCCCCAGCCGCAGTCTAGGATCGTGAAAGCATAGACCGATGCAGGAACCTAACGCATATGTCACCAGGATGCCCTCCCCCTGGAGCACCTTCATATCCGCAATCCCTACCGTCAGTTTTTGATCAGCCATCGCTAACGCCCAGCTTCCTCAATAAGAACTCAAGAGAGCGCAGGTCGGGGGACAGCAGCAGGTGGCTGGGGATCTCCTGCCCGTTGCAGACAAAATTCCCTCCGATGGTCATCAGATAGTCGGACATGCCGCCGTACTCGGCCATCGGTACCGCCAAAATTGCGCCCTGCATATCCACCGCGAAGGCGGGGACGGTCAGATTGATGTTGATCCCGGCCAGTCCGGACAGAGCCGTGACAAAGGCGGAAATCATAATGTTGCCGATCTCAATGAGCGCCGACTGCTCCAGTCCCGCCAATTCCTCATAACTGCCGATCCCCTGGCCCAGCATGGTCTCCAGAATGAAGTTGACCAGCTCCAGCTTCTGGACGGACAGCATGATGCCGCCTATATCGCCGCTCATCTTCACCAGCACGCCGGCAGTCACCGCCTCGGGCCCGCCAATCCACTCGATGGCCTCGTTATACCCCATGATGCGCACCTCCGGCATGGTGATGCGCACCTCCTTACCCAGCATCTGGGACAGTGCCGTGGCGGCGTTGCCGGTGCCGATACTGCCGATCTCCCGCAGCGTATCGATCTCCAGCGACGTCAACTGATCATAATTCTTTATCATACCCCAGCTTCCCTTCTTTCTAAGTTAGTTGGGCAAACCGTTGATGGTCTGCTCAATCTCATCGGTCGTCTGCACCATCCGCAGCGCATAGCTGTAAGCCCGCTGGGACTCGATCACCTTGACCATCTCCTGGGCCAGGTCTACGTTGGACCGCTCCAGATAGCCTCGGATCACCGTTCCGGTGCCCAGGTACAGGTCGCCGTTTTTGTCAACGGGATTGAACCGGCCGCTGTCCGCGTGCTGCATGCCATCGTAGATGCGATAGTCAAACACGCCGATGTTCAGGTCGGCCTCCCGGTTCAGAGGGTCGATGACAATGAAATTGCCCGCCGGGTCCAGGACGAAGCGGCCCTCGTTGTCAGACAGGCGCCACTCTATCGTGTTTTGAGGCTCGATCTCCTCTCCGGTGTCAGGATCAATCTCCGGTTCGGCATCCTCTGCGGGAGGGATCTCAAACCGGGCCATCATAAATGCCCCATCCCGGGTGAAGGAGATCTCGCCGTTGGAGGGATCGTAGAGGGCGAAAAAGCCGTCTCCCTTGATGGCGAAGTCGAAGGTGAAGCCCGTTTCGGTGTAGCCGCCGGTCTCATAGTCCACGCTGGCCTTGACCATTTTGGTGCCGGTGCCCTTGGGCAGCTGCTCATCGTCGATGCCCGTCACGTTGCCGTACATCAGATGGTGGAAGGTCGCCCGCTCCGCCTTGTAGCCGTAGTTGTTCACGTTCGCGATGTTATTGGCTTGGACATTCATGCGCTGATTCTGCATATACGCGCCCACAGCGCCGGTGTAAAAGGACATATTCATAGCTCACTCACGCCTTTCTTCCCTGGGAGGAGGATGATTATTGCATCCGGCCAATGTCACCGACCACCCGGGTAATCACTTCGTCATAGATCTTGCTCATCTGCGCGGCGCTCTGGAGCGCCCGCTGGGTGGACATCATATTGACCATTTCCTTCACCATGTCCACATTGGACCGCTCTACATACTTCTGAAGGATGGTCGCATTCTCGTTGAGCTGTGCGCCGTCGCCGGTAAAAAGGCCGTAGGGAGTGCGCTCCAGCTCGCCGTTGTCGTCAAACATATACACGCCCAAGGTGCCCAGATACTCGCCGTCCTCGGTGGCAAGATTCCCCAGCTTATCCACGTTCAGCTTGTCGGTGGGCAACTGGATGGGCTCCCCCTCGTTGTCCAGTACATAGCCCAGCTCGGACAGGCACAGGTAGCCCTCGTTGTCCAGCGTGAAGCTGCCCGCTCTGGTGTAGGCCACCCCGTCCATCGTCTGGATGGCGAAAAAGCCCTCGCCCAGGATGCAGAAGTCCAGCGGAAGGTTGGTCTCCTCCGGGGCGCCCTGGGTATAATCGGTGTACAGCTGATCCGGCGCCAGAATATAGGCCTGATAGGTGGGCAGCTCCTCGTAGTGGGACTTATCCAGATTGCCCACCCGCACCGCCATCACCTCGTCAAAGGTGCGGTCGGTATAATGCTCGGCCTTAAAGCCGGCGGTGGATATGTTGGTCATGTTGTTGGCCACAACGTCCAGCCGCCGCCCCTGGGACAGCATCCCGGAGGTCAGGTTGTAAAAGCCCTTTATCATTGCGCAAAACTCCTCTCGTCCAAGCGGGTCACTTGCCGCCGGTCATGTACTGGTTCATATATAGCTTCAGCTTCTGGATGGCCCGGGAGTGGAGCTGGGAGATACGGGGCTCGCTGACCTCCATCACCTGGGCGATCTCCTTCATGCTGAGGTTTTTGTGGTAGTAGAGGGAAATGACAGTCTGTTCATTTTCCCGCAGGGACTCGATGGCCTTGGTCAGCGTCTCCAGCAGCTCCTGCCGGAGCATGGAGTCCTCGGGCCGGCTGTCCGAGCCGCCGTCGGGCACGTCCGCGCCGCCGTTCTGCTCCCGGTCCTCAAACAGGGCGTCCAGGGAGAGCACGTTGCACATAGAGGAGTTGGCCAGGTCCTCCTGGTACTGGTCCTGGCTCACCCCCAGCCGCTGGGCCATCTCCCGGTCGGTGGGGTAGCGCCCCAGCTCGGAGAACAGCTCGCTGCTGGCCTGGTCGATGTCCCGGGCCTTCCGCCGCACACTGCGCGGCACCCAGTCCTGCCGCCTGGCCAGATCGATCACCGCCCCCCGGATGCGCTTGGAGACATAGGTCTCAAACTTGATGCCCTTGTCCGGGTCGAACTTATCCACCGCTCCAGCCAGAGTGATCAGGCCCTCATTCACGATGTCGTCCACCTGGGCGAAGCTGCTGTATACCCCCCGAACCTGGAGGGCGATGGTCTTCACCAGCCCCATGTAGCGCATCACCAGAGCCCACTTCAGCTCCTCGCTGCCGGTGCGCTTATAGGTCTGGAACAGCTCCTCGGTGGTGAGCGCGTCCAGCTCCTCCTGGCTCCAGGTCAGCTTCTCCGGCCCGGAGACCGCCGCTCCCCCGCTCATACCGCGGCCGCCTTTCGCTCAGGCCGCACCTGCGCTTTGTCCAAGGTGATGTTGCCCAGAGACTGGATCTGCACGTCGCTGGTGATCTCGTTGAAGGAGAGGACGTAGACGCTGGGATAGAACTGGGACAGCATCCGGCTGAGGTAGATCCGGATGACCTGACTGGTGAGGACGATGGGGGTCTGGGAGAGGTCGTTGAATTTTTTCAGGTAGTCGCCCAGCTGGGTGACGATACCCTGCATCAGGTCCGGACCCATGGCCAGATAGATGCCCTGCTCGTTCTTGCTGAGGGAGCTGATGACCCGCTTCTCTACCTCGGCGTCCAGGGTGACCACCCGGAGCTGGCCGTGCTCACAGAAGCGGCGGGTGATTGTGCGGCTGAGCGCCACACGGATGTTCTCGCACACCATGTCAATATCCTTGGTGGTCATCAGGGAGTCCACCGCAGTCTCCAGGATGGTGGCCAGGTCCCGGATGGGGACCCCCTCCTTCAACAGATTGCGGAGGATGCGCTCCAGATTGGCGTAGGACAGCACATTGGGAATGGCCTCCTCCACCAGCTCGGGGGCGGTCTTTTTCAGGTTCTCCACCAGCTGGATCACTTCCGCCCGGCCCAGCAGCTCGTAGGCGTGACGGCGGACCACCTCGGACAGGTGGGTCTGCATCACGGACAGGGGGTCGATGACGGTGTAGCCGTAGATCTCCGCCATCTCCTTGTTTTCGGGGAGAATCCACCGGGAGGGGATGCCGTAGGCGGGCTCGATGGTCTCGATGCCGTCAATCTCGCCAGCGGGGTTAACCGGCTCCAAAGCCAGGTAGTAATCCACCAGAATCTCGCCTCGGGCCACCTCCTCGCCCTTGATCTTGACCACATACTGATTGGTGCCCAGCGCGGAGGAGTCGTGCAGGCGGATGGAGGGGATGACGAAACCCATATCCTGGGCATACTGGCGGCGGAAGATCACGATGCGGCTGATCAGCTTGCCGCCGCTGCTCTCGTCCACCAGAGAGATCAGGCTGTAGCCGAATTCCATTTCAATGGGGTCCACATTGAGCAGCCCGTATACGTTGTTGATATCCTTGTAGTAGTCGGTCTCGCTGGGAGCGGCCGTCATATCCGCCTCCGCCGGCTCGTCTGTCTGGACCAGCTCAGCGGCCTCCTTCCGCTCGATGCGTCCGCTCATCAGGTAGCCCAGCACAGCCAGGCCCACGCCCACGATGAGCAGAGGGACGGTGGGGGTACCCGGAATGATGCCCAGGATGATCAGCACTGCGCCGGCGGTAAGGATAGCTCTGGGCTGACGGGCAAACTGGTTGATGACGTCCGTGTTCAAGCTGCCGTCAGACACCGAACGGGTGACGATCATGCCGGTGGCAGTGGAGATCATCAGGGCGGGCAGCTGAGACACCAGGCCGTCGCCGATGGTGGCGATGGAGTAGGTCTGGGCCACCGTGCCCAGGTCCCCAATGCCGTTGAGGGAGCCAATAATGATGCCGCCAATCAGGTTGACTGCCGTGATGATCAGCGACATGATGGCGTCGCCTTTGACGATCTTGGTCGCGCCGTCCATGGCACCGTAGAAGTCCGCCTCCCGCTGGATCTTGCTCCGGCGCTCCCGGGCCTGCTGCTCGTCGATCAGGCCGGAGGACAGGTCGGCGTCGATAGCCATCTGCTTGCCGGGCATGGCGTCCAGAGTGAAGCGGGCAGCCACCTCGGCCACGCGCTCCGCGCCCTTGGTGATGACGATAAACTGCACCAGCACGATAATAAAGAAGATAATGACGCCCAGCACGATATTGCCCTGGGTGATCATCTCGCCAAAGGTCTGGATCACCTGTGTGCCGGGGGAGGAGGTGCTGCCGTCAAAGCCCAGAATGGACCGGGTAGTGGACACATTCAGGCCCAGCCGGAACAGGGTGGTAATCAGCAGCAGGGAGGGGAAAATGGAGAACTCCAGCGCCTCGGAGATGGTCATGGTGACCATCAGAATCACGATGGACAGGGAGATATTGGTAATGATCAGAATGTCCAGCAGCGCCGGAGGAAGGGGGACGATCAGGAAGAGGACAATGACCACCACGAGAAGTGCTATGCTGTTTTGAAAAATTCGCCGCATGGTGTCATCCTTTCCTTTTTATTGTTCCTTTTTATGTGAAAACCCAAAAATTCGGGCCTGATTTGCAATGTTAGGGAAGCTTTTTATCCAGCTTCATGACGTAGACCAGCACCTCGGCCACCGCACCGTAGAGTTCGGGAGGGATCTCCCGGTCGATGTCCACAGAGGCGTACAGCGTTCGGGCCAGAGGGACGTTCTCCACCACGTGGACACCGTTCTCCTCGGCCACCTTGACAATGCGCAGAGCCAGTTCATCCATTCCCTTAGCCAGCACCTTGGGGGCGTTGTCCTCCTCCTCGTGGTAGCGCAGGGCTACGGCGAAGTGGGTGGGGTTTCGGATGACCACGTCGGCTCCAGGCACCTGCTGCATCATGCGCTGCTGGGCCCTCTGCCGCTGGATCTGCTTGATCTTGCCCTTGACCTGGGGATCGCCTTCGGTCTGTTTATACTCCTCTTTGATCTCCTGTTTGGACATTTTCAGCTGCCGCTCGTAGTCCCACCACTGGTACAGGTAATCAAAGAAGGCCAGCGCGGCAAAGGCCACCGCAATCTGGATCACCAGCGTCATAATGTCCTGAAACAGGATGGAACAGGACTGACTCAGGCTCATATCCAAAAAGCGGCTGAAGCTCAGGGCCACACGACTGAAATAGTTGTAGATGAGTATCAGCAGAATCGAGATCTTTAAAATGCCCTTCAGCGCTTCGATCACGCTGCGCAGGGAAAACAGCCGTTTTAAGCCCTGCAGGGGGTTGAGGCGGCTGAATTTTGGCTTGATCGACTCCCCTGCCACCAGCATTTTGGTTTGGAAGAAGGTGACGCCTATGGCCAGGATCGCGGTGACCGCCAAAAACGGCCCGGCGATCACCACAAAGGTCACAATCACCGTTTTGAGCAGGTCATTCAGGATATTGGCCGGGATCACCGAGCTGCCGGACGCCATGTAGGAAAAGCAGAGGTTCAGCAACGCGTGCATCCGGGATACGAAAACACCGCCCATGGTTTGGATCATAAACAGGCTGCCCACCAGGGTCGCCACAGCGACGGCATCCTTGCTCATCAGGACGTTGCCTTTTTTTCGTTCGTCCCGCCGTCGTTTTGGCGTTGCCTTTTCGGTCTTGGAGTCGCCGGCCATGGAATGATCCCCCCTTTGTCAGCCGTTTTCCCGTTTGTTCAGCCCGACATCAGGGGCAGCACACGCTGGACCGCCAGCAGCATTTCCACCTCTGCGTCCAGCAGGAACCCGCTGATGGGGACCAGCAGGATCAGCAGCATCACCAGACCAATGATGACCTTCAGCTCAATATTGATGGCAAACACATTGATCTGGGGAATGGCCTTCATCAAAATGCCCATACCCACCTGACCCATCAGTTCCGCCGC
This sequence comes from uncultured Oscillospiraceae bacterium, assembly GCA_910584605.1. GTDB lineage: Bacteria > Bacillota > Clostridia > Oscillospirales > Oscillospiraceae > Lawsonibacter. The sequence goes on along the minus strand of CAJUAW010000102.1, from coordinate 2,177 downwards.
CAGGATCGGCATGGCCAGCTTGACGCCCAGGATGGTGCAGTCCAAAAAGATCTGGATTATCCCTGCGTAGAAGGTCTCCCCCAGCGCCACAGCGCCAAAGGGGACCACCAGTCCGGAGCTGGCAAAGATGCGGATCAGAGTATGGTGGCCATTGGCCGCGAAAAACAGCAGGGACATCAGGAGATTGAAAAATGTAGAGGTGACCGTCACCTGGATGCCCGAGGCCGGATCGTAGGTGGACGCCATAGACAGGCCCATCTGCATATCGATAACGGAACCCGCCATGATGGGGATATAGAAGAAAATATTGACCACCAGGCCCAGCACATAGCCCAAAAACAGCTCCATCAGAAAGGTCAGGGCCAGGCCCAGCACCGTGGCCGGCATCTCCGGTCCAGAGGGCGTGATCGCGTAGACGCTGATAGACAACAGCAGGGCGAGTCCCCCCTTGACCAGACCGGGGACGCCCCGCCGCCCTAACAGGGGATTGAATACGATCATGCCGGTCATCCGGCCGGTGATCATCAGAAAGAGGGTGAGCGCATTCCAGTCCACGAAAGTCCTCCTCTCCCCTAGCGGGTGGCCATCAGGGTGAAGATACTCTTCGCGTAGTCCAGAAGGGTCTCCATCATCCAGCCCCCTCCAACCAGGAGGACCAGGATAACCACCGTCAGCTTAAAGATAAAACCCAAAGTCTGTTCATGGATCTGGGTAACTGCCTGGAAGATGGCGATCAATACGCCCACCATCATACTCAGGATCAGCATGGGCCCGCCCAGCTTGATGGCGACCCATATTCCCTCCCGCAGGACTTGTGTGATCATGCTTGTATCCATGTTTCCTCCTTACCCAATGGTGAAGCCTGCCACCAGGGTGGAGAACAGCAATTGCCATCCGTCCAGCAAAATAAACAGCAGCAGCTTAAACGGTGTAGAGATCATGGATGGCGGCAGCATGACCATGCCCATGGACATCAGAGTGGAGGCCACGATCATGTCAATCAGCACAAAGGGGATATACAGCAGAAAGCCGATGATAAACGCCCGCTTCAGCTCGCTGGTGACAAAGGCCGGTATGACCACCGTCAGCGGAAGCTGGGGGACCTCCTCCTTCGTCTCCGGGGCGTCCAAGCCGGACATGGTGCAGTACAGCCCCACATTGTCCAGTTCCGTCCAGCTGGCCATGAACCGCTTCAGCGGCACCTGAGCCCGTTCGAAGAACTCCATTTGGGTGATCTCTTCCTCCTGATAGGGGACAAATGCCTCCTCGTTGATGGCCGCCAGGGTCGGACTCATAGTGAACAGGGTCAGGATCAGAGCCATGCCCACCAGCACCATGTTCGGCGGGGTCTGCTGGGTACCCATGGCGCTGCGCAGAAAGGAGAAGACCACCACATACCGGGTGAAGGAGGTCATCATGATGATAAGCGAGGGCAGGAGCATCAGAACAGTGGTCAGAAACAGGATCTCCAGCGACTGCACACTGTCACCATTCACATTTACATTCAGCAGCGCGTCGGTCAGCATCCTTCCTCACCTCGATCCATTCACCGGCACTTCGGGTTATTTTTTCTCTCTCAGCCGCTGCATCAGGGCGCGGAAATCTGGGGGACGTTTTGCCTCCGGTCCCTCAGGGGACGCGGGCGGGTCCCAGTTCTCTCCCTCCTCCTGGCTCAGCTCCGCCAGCAAGGTCAGCCCTGCGGGGGTGCTGCCCAGCAGCAGATACCGCTGTCCGGCCTTCACCACCAGCAGAGCCTGGTCCCGGCCAAGCATGACCCGGTCCAGGACCCGCAGGCGGCTGCCGCTCCGGATCAGCAGGCCGCTGCCGCCAAAATTCTGCCCGGCCCAGCGGGTAAAGAACCACGCTCCCGCCAGCACCAGCAGAATGACGGCCAGCAGACCTAAGACGGAGAGGATCTGGGACCAATATTCCATCAGGGCTCGCCTACAATGGAGGTAACGGTCTTCAGCACGCGCTCAGGCTTAAAGGGCTTCACAATAAAGTCCTTGGCGCCGGAGCGGATCGCGTCGATGACCATGGTCTCCTGGCCCATGGCGGAGCACATGACCACATTGGCGCCGGGATCAGCGGCACGGATCTCCTTCAGAGCCTCCAGGCCGTCCTTGTTGGGCATGGTGATGTCCATGAGCACCAGGTCGGGCTTGAGCTCATTGAGA
>CAJUAW010000101.1 GCA_910584605.1 uncultured Oscillospiraceae bacterium | reverse complement strand
CGAGGTTTTTCGACGTTTCCCTCCGGCCACCGCCGTGTCACGCCTCTTACAGGCGATTTTTCGTTGTGAAAACAGGAGGCAGTCCAGAGAAACAAGCGGTTTCAATGTAAAAAAGTTTGGGCGGTAGAGATCTGGTAGACGCCCTGAAATGCAAAGCACCCCCAACCTCCTGCGGCGCAGGAGATTGGGGGCGGTTTTGGTAGGCGTTTGATAGACATGATAAAGCAAGACGGATGATTGCTTTGTAACAAAAAGCTCTTGGCACATTCTAAAACAGAATGTGCCAAGAGCTTTTGATCACGATATTAGAAACGGTTTTGGTGAATTTTTTTCAGCACTGCTTCCAGAAGCTGTTCAAGCTTTGCAATACTCTGCAAATCCACAGTCTCAGCCACGGTGTGCGCACCGAGAATAGTAGGACCAATCGAAATCATATCCCGAACAGTTGGAATGGTTTGACCCAGGATAGAGCACTCTACCCCTGCGTGGACATACTCGCAAACAGCTTCACAGTCAAACAGCTCCCGATAAGATTGCCGGAATAGCTGCTCCAGCAGGTTGTTTGGGGTTCTTTCCCAGGGCGGATATTCGCCCGAAGGCTCTACCCGAGCTGGAAAGGGCCGCAGCTTCTGGAGAATATGCTGGCGCTCTTCCTGGAGTAGTGCGGATGTGGAGGCGCGTAAGCTGAGCTCAATATGAGACTGACCGTTTTCCTCCCAGATTCGGGCCAAATTGCTGGACAGCCGAATCCTTCCGGCTTCCTCGGCCAGAACCCCATGGGGCAGTCTGGGGACAAGGGCGAGCAGCTGCCCTTGATGTTCCGGATCGTAGGCGCATAGACCGCTCTCATCGGCCGGGCGGACGGTAAGCTGGAGCTCAGGCTCCACGCTCCGCCACAGCTGCATCACTTCCTCTGCGGCCCGGACCAGCTCCTGCTGCTCCTTTCGCTGCAAAACCGCCTCGGCCTGGACCGGGATGGCGCTGGACCGGGACCCGCCCTTGAGGGAGAGCAGGTCCCAGTCCGCGCCCAGCTTATTCAGCCACTGGAAGAGGATCAGAATTGCGTTGCCATGCTTGCGGCCAATATCCAGCCCGGAATGTCCGCCTTTTGCGCCCGACACCTTCAACTGCCATGTGGGACGGCCAGCGCCGGTATGGGGCCTGGGTGTGGAAGGAAGGGTGAGCTCCAAGCTGAGCCCGCCAGCGGCACTGGTGGTAAAGACCCCTTCCGTTTCACTGTCCAGATTGATGAGCTGACAGCCGGACAGAAGGGAACCCTCCACCGTCATCGCGCCAGACATGCCGGTTTCCTCATCAACGGTAAACAGCGCCTCCAGGCCGGAGATATCCTCCCGCTCCAGAAGGGATAGGATCAGCGCGACACCGATGCCGTTGTCCGCCCCCAGAGTGGAGCGGTTGGCGCAGAGCGCCCCGTCCCGCTCCAGGATGGAAACCCCCGCCTCATAGGGCTGTCCGGCCGATTCCCACACCATATCCATGTGGGCCTGAAGAATGGTGGGCCCTGCGCCGGTGCTGTCCGTTTTGCGGAGGATCACATTGCCGCCGGTGTCACGAAAGGCCGGAAGTCCAAGGGCTTCCCCGGTGCGCAGCAGGTAGGCGGCGATGGCCTCCTCGTCGCCGGAACGCCGGGGGATCGCGCTGATTTCCCGAAAATAGTGAAGGACCCGTTCTGTGCTCATGAAGCAGCCGCCCCCGTGCGCCTCAGCTTTTGGCTGACGATGTAGATCACCATCGCAATGGCGACGCAAATCAGGGAAACCGGGAACACATCGCCCACTGCCACAAACCAGCCAAAGCCGATGGGCCGCGCCGTCATGCTCAGACCGGCCAGAGAGGCGACCACCCAGGCCAGGATCGCGTCCCATTTAAAGCCCTTGTAGATGGTTTCATCGCCCTCGTCGTAGCTGTTCCGGTTGCAGATATAGAAATCGGAGATTAAAATACCGCCGATGGGGGCGATAAACACGCCCAGCAGGGACAGGAAGTTGACAAAATAGGTGTAAACGCCCAAGGCGGCAATGGCAGTGCTGATAAAGCCGGCAATAAAGGTCAGGCGCATGCGGGGAATGCGGCTGACGCCGTCCAGCGTATTCATCAGGCCCAGAACGCTGCTGTACAGGTTGTTGTCGTTGGTGGTCCACTGGCCGATTACCAGGACGACGGCGCCAAACAGTCCCATACCCAGAGCGGCGATCATGACCTCCACCATATTCCAGTTTTGGAAGGCATAGTTGAACACTGCGCCGAACAGCATAATGGGAATGTAGCCCCAGAAGTGGCCCAAACTGACGCCGATGACGCAGTCCTTTTTGCTCTTGGAAAAGCGGCTGAAATCGCCCACCATGGTAATGCCGACGGCGAAGGAGCCGACCACCAGAGAGATGCCCATGGGGACGGTAATGGGGGTTCCTACCGGACCGGCCTCCCAGATCTGGGCCGGGGACATGGTCTGGAAGGTCTTCCCAACGGCCAGGATGCACAGGATGAACAGAAGGGGCAGGCCCACCTCGCTGAGCATCTTGATAGCCTTGAAGCCCATGATGGCGGTCAGAGACATCGCCAGGCCGCCCAGGATCGTAAAGATGATGTGGTTGACCTGGATGCCGCTGGTTTCATTCAGAACGGCGGCAACGGTCGTGCCGAACATATCGGCCTGATAGGCGTACCAGCCGAAGCTGGAGAAGCACAGAATGATACCGATGATTTTGGAGCCCTGAACGCCAAAGGAGCGGCGGCAGGTGAAGGAAGTGGACAGATGAGTGTGTGTGCTGACCAGCGCGTTCAGCGCACCGATGATGGTGATGATGACCGAGCCCAGGATACAGACCAGAAGCAGGTCCTGAAAGGACAGTCCGTCGGCCAGCACGCCGCCGGTGGCCAGTCCGCTCAATCCAAAGCCGGAGCCCAGCCAGACCATGCCCTGCTGGAACCAGGTCTGCCGCGCCTGCTCTGGAACGGGGGTTTTTTCGTAGTCGTTAAAGGTTTCTTCCAGGGTTACCCTTGTTGTATCTGCCATTCAATATTCCTCCTTTTGATGGGGGCGGGCGTGTAGGGTCAGTCCTCCAGGAAAACGCAGTCGGTATCAAAGCCGAAGAATCTGGGGTTGAGAATGGCCAGGCCGCGCTCCCGCTTCCAGATCTCGTGGCAGTGGAAGCCCAGCACGGTTACTTCCATGCCCTCGGTGCAGTTGGGGTTGGTGATGGGGTAGCCAGTTTTGGTTTCGACCACGCAGATCAGATCGGGACAGGTGACCCGGACCTGACCATCCACCCACATGATCATGTTTTCGTTCTTGTACCAGATCTTGGCCTGCTTCCCCTGATCCTGGCCCGCTCCGTCCATTTGGATGGTACCCACAGTAAACCCTTCCTGAATGCTCCAGCCGCTGCCGGACGCCACCTTGCCCTGGAACAGGAGCCTGCCGCCGCCGGCCGTTAAAATCGCCTGGATCGGGTCGGTCCCCTGCTCCACCGCCTCACGCTGGGCCCGGCCCACTGTGCCCGCATAGGAGAGCGCGTTGGGAATGACGGCCTCCTTCAGCCTGCGGCCCTGGATGGGGTGGTCGGTCATGCCCACCAGCCCGCCGGAGCCGATGGCCATATAGCGGGACAGAGCTTCGGCCCGGGCATCATCCGCCACGTTGGTGACGATGGCCATATCGCCGTAGGAGGTGCCCACCGAAAAGGGGGTGATGGGATTTTCTGTGACATAATAGGTGGAGAATTGCAGCTCCGGTACGGCCCGGCCTGCCGCGTCGGCGTCCACAATGAACTTCCCTGTGCGGGCCGCCGCCGCCATCATCTCGCCGGTGTTGCCGCCGCCGTATTCAATAGACACCAGACCGTGGAACTGTACGTCCATGAACTCCTCCAAAGCCCGGATCGAGGTGGCGATCTCATCGCCCCGCTGCTGGCTCTGGTCGCCCTTGGGGACAATGGAGCCGCAGTAGTAGGGGTTGGCATAGTGGGCATCCGCCTGGATTTCATCGAAATCCAGCAGCTGAAATTCATGTCCGGCCGCAAGGGCCTTTTCCACGCTGTCCAGCCCGTCGTCCAGAGAGCCGCCGCCGCCGGTGCCCAGAATGGTGCAGCCGACCAGAATGTCTATGATCTCCTGCCGTGTCAGTTTTTTCATTGTGTCTGCCTCCTAAACGTACGAATCGGTTTGTCAAAACGTCGATTACAAGGGGGTGAATCTTTACTATAATTATATATTTTGACTGCAAATGCTTGCAATGTAAAAAGTCCAAAGTTTCGGGCAAAATATTGTACATATTACAATGGCGAATTAGCGCAATAAACAGCGAAACGAAAATTGACAGAAAAACGCAGTTTGATATACAATATACGTGCAAGCAAACACTCCGCAGAGCGTGACAGAGGAGGGAGAGAACGTTGAGCGTAACGGTACGCGATCTATTAAAGTTGGAGCTGCTGGCCCCCGCCAAGGTGATCGCCGGGGCGGACGGGCTGGACCGGGTGGCTGTCCGGGTCAATTTTACCGACACGCCGCTGCAGGAAGAGGTGGACGTCGATCTGCTGGGCAAGGGGGATGTGTTTATTTGCAGCTTCTACGCCATGCAGGACGATGAGGACGTTTTATATCAAAACATCGCCTTCTACATCCGCATGGGCAGCGCCTGCTGCATTGCCCTGGACGAGTTTGTGCCCCACCTGCCCCAGCGGGTGCTGGAGCTGGCCAACGCGGCCCACTACCCCATCCTCCATATCAACGGGCTTACGCCCTATGCCGAGCTGATCCGGGACATCACCCGCCTGATCCTGCTGGACCAGGACAAAGAGATGATCGAAAACCAGATCGGCCGCCTGCTCAGCGGCGAGGCCGCGGCTGGGGAGGTCAATCAGCTCTATCAGAACAGCTTGGGCTCCGGCGCGGTCAAATATGCGGTGGTCCACGTCACCCTGAACGGACTGAACGCCCTGCGGTACAAAATGCTGAAGGAGGACCTGTCCACCCAGTTCGGCGTGCGGTTTTTGCAGTATTTCAACGGCGGATTTTTCCTGCTGGCGGGGGACAACGCCGGGCTGCTGCTGGAGCGGACCGCGCCCCTCCTGTGCCACTACGACCCGGAGCACTCGGCGGGCTGCAGCGAGGTTTGCTCCGGCGCGGACCAGCTCCCCGACGCATTCCGGCAGGCCCTCTCCGCCGACGAGACGGGCCGCTCGCTGGGCATGCGGAGCATCTGCTATGAGAATCTGTCCGTCTATAAGCTCCTGATCCCCCTGCGGAACAGCCAGGTGCTGGAGCAGTTCTGCACCGAGACGCTGACCCCCCTGCGTTCGGCCAACCTGCTGGAGACGACGCGGGTCTATTTCGAGTGTGACGGAAACATCGAAAAGACCGCGGAGATCCTGCGGCAGCACAAAAATACCATCCGCTTCCGCATTAATAAGGCAAAGGTCCTGCTGGGCATGGAATATTCCCGCTGCGCGTTTTTGGAAAAAGTTTCCCTGGCCTTGAAGGGCGAGGCGCTGCTGCGCGGTCAGGAGGGCCTGATGTAAAAAAGGGCGCACTGTCCCCTCATTTCCATTAAATGTATACAAACGTCCCACTTTGGGGCGTTTTTCTTTGTTAGATAGAGCCCCAAACGTCTCCCTTTGCGAAAGGGGGGCCGGGAGCGCTTCGCCAAAGGGTTCGGGGGGCGTTACAGGGGCTCGATTACAATTCAGGAGGTCAAACTATGCCAGCCAACTACACACCCAACTATCAGCTCAACCAGTGGGAACGCTCCGACAAGGTCCTGATGGACGACTTCAACCATGACAACGCCAAGATCGACAGCGCTCTCGCAGCCAAGGCGGACGCCTCCGCGGTGGAGGCGCTGGACCGGGCGGTGGGCGGAAAGGCGGAGCAGTCCGCCCTGGACGCGCTCTCTCAAACCGTGTCCGCCCAGGGAGCCACCCTGGCGAACCACACCAGCACCATCGCAGGACTGGGGAACTGCATGATCGTCTGCCGCACATACTCCGGCACCGGCGGGACCTGCATGCACGACTTTGACCATCGGGTGCTGGCCATATTCGCCTTTGGAACCTACAGCCACTTTTCTGCCATCCGCGGGTCCAGCCACGGCGCGGGCTGGGCGGGGCAGACCTTCTGCGACGGCGCCGTGCGGTGGTCCGAAAAAAGCGTGTCCTGGTCCGGGACCTCGACGGCTGCCGGCCTGTGCAACGAGAGCGGCAAGCTCTATTCCCTGATTGCCTTGCTGGACGCCTCTAAATGACCATGAGAAGGACCCCGGGCCAACGCCCGGGGTCCTCCCTGCACAGAGAAGAATTTTTTTGGAATTGCAGTGCTTCAGCTGTCTATCAGGACGCAGTGCCGATGGTGAAATTACCGCCGGGCGCGCCAATCACATTTGTACCAGTAACGGTCCAAGTGTAGTTGCCAGTGGGCAGACCCTTGCTCGTCATGGGGTAGTTCTGCTCATGGTTCACACAATCGCCAAGGACCTGCACGTAGAAGACATGTCCAGCATCTTCGGCACCATTGCTGCTAACAGTAAGAGTCTCAGCATACATCACCGTTCCATCTTGGGCGCGAATGGTCAGGGTGGCTACAGTGTCGGTGGTGCCAGCATTGCTGTCGTTCGTTTTGTACACGAAGAACATGTTCTGATCTGCCGTACCATGTACGTCGCTGTTCAGAGCAGTGGGGATCTCGCTCAGCACGTGCGCACCAGGCGTCAGAGCCTTGATTTGGTTCAAAGTCGTACCGCTGCTAACAGTCGTCTTGGTCATGTCAATCTTGGTACCAGTTGTGCCGCCGCTCAGGCCGCTCAGGTCAATGGTCCAGGTGGTGCTGCCCATGAGGATTGTGTGGTTGGCATCCGCATACCAGTTCACATGGCACTCGCCATAGCCGCGCGCCACGTCCTCTTTGCTGACCATGAAGCCCATAACATCCTGGTCTACGTCATGATAATCATAGTACATGCTGTCGGGCTTAGTGCGCTCCATGAAGTAAGCGCCCTCGGGAATCTCGAACACGAAGGGAACCATGAAGTGAGTCGCGTCGTTGTACAGGCTCTGGTTCATGCCCCAGCCTGTGCTAGTGCCCCAGGTGTAGTTAGTCGCAGAACCAGGAGCCCAGGTGCCGGAGACATAGACGGTGCCGTTGCGGACGTCCACGCTTACGCCGGCGGGAGCGCCCGGGCAGTTGCTGGGCAGCTTGCCGTCATGGCCGTTTCTTTGACTTGCACCCTCGCCAACCACCTTGGTGGCCTGCTTGGCCTCGGCAATCGCGGCCTGAGCCTCGGCAGTGTTCATGCCGCTGGCGGTCATGTAGCCGGTATCCACAGCAATCCAGTCAATGCCGCTGGCGGAGTTGGGAGTGTTGATGTCCGTGTCAACATTGTTGCTTGCAATGTCAGAGTACTTTTGATACCGCTCGGTTCCGTTCCATGCGGTGGTCTTCACATAGGGGAACTTGGTGAAGTCAGTGCCGCAGTTGGCCAGCAGGTTGGCCCAGGTGGTGCCGCTGGTGATGGGCACATTCTTGCCGTTCACAGCGACCTGACGGAAGATCTTAACGGTCAGGTTGCCGCTGGACACGGTCAGGGTAACGCGCTCGCCGCCGGGGGCGGTCCAGCTGACCTCTTCCACCTTGTTGTCCTTGAAGTTCACGCTCACGTTGGAGCCGCCGTGGTTGGTCTCCAGCTCGTAGCGAATGGCGGCGGCAATTTCCACGTTGTTGGGCGTGCAGCCGTCGTTGATGGTGACGGTGAAGGTGTGATACTTGTCGTAGGTGGCGGTCACCTTGTGCTCGCCGTTATCCACGCCGGGGGTGTATCCGTCGCCGTTCAGGTCGTGGATGATGACCACGCTGGCGTCGCCGCCGGTGAGGATTGCGCTGATTTCATAGTTGTAGGTGCCGGTCTCGCTGGGATTCAGCTGCTTGATCATCTCTTCCAGTTCCTTTACGCCTTCCTCGAAGAAGACCTTGTTCTTCTCGTTGTTGCGGGTCTGGATGAGCACGGCCTTCACATCGTCGCGGACATGGAAGCCGGTTTTGGCCTCGGTCTCAGCGCAGAGGACGTTGTTCTTCAGGCTGGGCAGCTTGCTGCTGTTGACAATGGCGTTGGGCTTGGCGCTCAGAGCGGGATACTCGTTGCTGTACAGGGCTCTCTCGTAGAGAACGGTGTCCTTCTCAAGCACGCAGGGCTGAACCTTGGCGATGTCGTCCGCATACTCGAAGCCCTCCTGGGCATAGGCGGAATCGCCCTTGTAGTTGTCCAGAGCCTTCTCAGCCAGCTGGACGCTGGTGACCTCGCCCTTGCCGTTGAGCTTCACCTGATACCAGTTGAACTGCTGCATATCGTCCAGCTGATCCAGCTGATCGCCCACCTCGGTCAGCTCCACCTCTTCGCCGTTGAAGATGACCTTGCGGGTCCAGGTCCACTCGTCGGTGGAGGAGTTATAGGACTCGTTCTTCACGTCGCTGGTGTGAGCATAGACCAGGTTCTTGACGGCGGAGCTGTCCTCACCGACCACGACGGTGGCGATGATGTAGCCGTTGTCCTTGTACAGGGAGTAAGCGCCGTAGGCGGCGTCTGTGGCGTGCCAGTTGGCGCTGCTGGCGGAGTTCTTGTCGGCCTCGGCGATGGCCTTCTCCTTGGTGTAGGTGGTCAGGTCGGCGTTCTTCACGCCCACAGTGACGTTGTCCACATCAGAGATAACGCCCACATACTTGCCGGCGCCGGTGCCGGTCTTGGAGTTGATGGTCTCCACCTTGGCGGTGAGATAGACGGTGGCGTCGTTGCCATAGACCAGAGAGAAGGGCTGGCCGACGCTCCTGCCGTTGTAGCCGATGGCGGGCAGGGAGACGCGCTTCAGGCCAATCTTGTACTCTCCGTTCTCGTTCTCCTGAACGCCCGCGTAATCTTCCCACGTGTTGGGGTTGACGGCGTCCACGTTCTTGGTGGCGAACTGAGCCAGCTTGACGCTGTTGCTGTGCAGCCACTTGGAGCCGGCGTCGTTCTTGTTGGCCGTTGTGGTGTTGATGCGGACGGTGTCGGCGTCAACGGTGTAGTTGCCGTCGGAGCCCTTGGTGCGGATGACGTCATTGACCTCGTCCACGGTGTACAGGTTGGTCGTGCTGTTCAGGGTATAGGTGAACCAACGGTTTACCAGGGGGCCTTCCCAGGCGCCGCGGTTGAAGTTGCTCTTCTTGCCGTTGACCTCGATGGTCTGCATGGTGCCGTCCAGGAAGATGGCGTTGGCCTTGAAGTTGGTGGCGGCCAGGTTGCTGGCATCCTGATCCACACCGGTAATGAACACGTAGTTGTCGGGATCCTCAACCAGATCGATACCGGCCACATAGCCGTAGGTGTCCAGATACAGGTTGTACTGGCGGTCCTTCAGGTTGATTTTGCTGCCGCCGTTGGTCCACTCTTCCAGGACCTCGGGGTCGTACTCGATGGCATGGGCGTAGTCATACTGAGTGCCGTCGGTCACGACATAGTCGCCCTTGGAGAAGGCGGTCACGGTGGTGGCGCTGAGGACTTCAGGCTCCTTCACGATCTGGATCTCGCCCTCCGCGATGTTGACCAGGAAGAAGTCGCCGTCCACCACATCCTTAGCGATGGCGAAGTCCTCGGCCGCCAGAGCGATGGTCTCGGAGTCGGTCCTGTTGTCCAGCATCTCCTTGACATAGACGGGAGCATTCTTGTCCCCCTTGTTGTCAATGGCATAGACCTCCAGGCTGGCCTCTTCCTTCTTCTCGTTGTAGTCGGCAGTGGCCTTGGCCAGATAGGTGTTGATGATGGCAATGGTGACTTCCTTGGCGTCAGAATCCACAAACACCTGGGTCAGCACACCGTTGCCGGTGGCGCCGACGCCGCTCTTGTTGTTCTTGTTCAGGTCACCCAGGACAAAGTGAGCGCCGCCCAGAAGGTTCTTGGCCTCGTCAGTGTTCACGCCGTCGATGTAGAAGTCGAAGGTGTAATCCTTGTCCTCAATGGTGGCCTTGCCAATCAGCTCATACAGCTCCTTGCCAGTCACCTTGACGGTATACTCCGCGTGGATGAGCTCCTTCTTCATGTAGGTGCCGATGGCCTTGCCCTTATACTCCCAAGTGCGGGAGGGACGGCCAAACGCATCCAGATCATCGGTCTTCAGCTTCAGCTCGCCGTTGTACAGCCGCTCGCCCAGCTCCACGATGGGGCTGTCGTTCTGAGAGCCGATGGAGGAAGCCTGCACCTTGCTGATGGCACGGGCATAGTCCTTGTTGCTGGTCACGCTGACGTAGTTGACCTTGCCGGTGTAGACAGTGCCGTCGGGAGTGGTCAGGTTGATGGTGTTGCCATCGGGTTCCACCACAGCGGACTGCAGAGCATTCAGGACCATCTGAGCCACCTGATTACGGGTCATGGGCTCAGTGGCGCTGGAACCGACGCCGTCAAAGATGCCGATGATGGTACCCTGACGAACAGTGGCAACCTCAAAGCCGTCCGCGTAGTCGTTCTGGTACTTGAAGTAGCCCAGCGCACGCATCAGCATGGAGGCGGCCTCCACGGCGGTCACAGTGGAGCCGGGATCG
>CAJUAW010000100.1 GCA_910584605.1 uncultured Oscillospiraceae bacterium | reverse complement strand
TCCCGCTTGTGCTCTGATATGTACATTATACCAGAAAATCCGCTTAAGTAAAGCAAATGTTTTGTGGGGGCTGCCACAACTGAATGGCTGTGGAAGATGGTAAGGGGCACAAAAAACACCTGCGCTTTTTGTTCAAAGTGCAAGAGTTCAGTCAGAAGCGCCCCCCTGGATGGAGGAGAGGAACTGCTGCCTGGCCCAGTTTTTGGTGTGGTCCACAAACAGTTGGGTGATGGTGGATTGGGCGGCGTCCTTTTTGACGGCGATTGCGATGTCCCGGATGATTGGGACGTCGAAGGGCTTGGCCACCACGTGGTAGCGGTTGGGGATGAGCATCAGGTCGTGGATGACGCTGATGCCCAGGCCGGCCTCCACCATGGACAGAATAGCGTAGTCGTCGCTGCTCTCGTAGCGGATTTTTGGCTTTTGCTGGAGCTCGTCCAGAAATTTGGCGATCTCGTAGTCCTGCTCCTCCCTGACGTTGATGAAATCCTCGTTGGACAGCATGTCCACCGGGAAGTAGGGGGCGTCGGCCATGGGGTGGCCCTGGGGGAGGACGGCCACCAGGCTGTCCTGGACCAGAAAGGCGGCCTCCAGGTCGTCGGCGGTGGGCAGGGCCACAAAGCCGCAGTCCACCAGCCCCTTGCGCAGCCAGCCGGCGATCTCGTTGTACTCCCCGTTGAGGAGGTTGAAGTTGATGTGGGGGTAGGTCTCCTGAAAGGACTTGATGATCGCGGGGAGCAGTCCGCAGGAGAAGCTGGAAAAGGTGCCCACCCGGATGGAGCCGGAGGTGTGGCTGTGGAGCTCGGCCACGGTGCGGTTGAGGGATTCGTAGCCAGAGCAGATGACCTGCAGCTTGGGCATCAGGATCAGACCTTCGGAGCTGATCTCGATGCCGGAGCGGTTCCGGGTGAGGAGAGTGACCCCCCAGCTTTTTTCCAGGTCCGCGATCATCCGGCTGACGGCGGATTGGGTATAGCCCAGCTGGGCGGCGGCGCGGGTGATGCTGCCGGTCTCGATGGTCTTCAGATAGGCGATGTACTTCTGGATGCTCATGTGAATCGCTGCCTCCCACAATACGAAGTTTAAGTACGTTTTTTCCATTCAAAAGTGGAATGTTTGGCAGAAAAAATCCTGGCTTGTATATTCTGTCTAATAATTATATAATAAGAAGCGGAAAAATTCAACACAATCTATATCGGGACCCGTCAAACAGGGGCGGAAAAGCCGGTAAAGGTTGCGAGAGTAGGGGGTTTCCCCGCCAAAAAGTTTCCTAAAGTCCGCAAAAAATGCGGGCAGAATATTCAAGGAGGTAATGTATCATGATCCGTTTTTCTGTTTGCGGCGCCGCCAGCTACGCCTTGGGTGAGCTTCTCCGCCTGATGGTGAACCATCCGGAGACCCAGGTGGCCCATCTGGCCGACAGCTTCGCCGCAGGCCGCAAGATCCAGGACGAGCACCCCGCTCTGGTGGGCTTCTACGACCAGGAGATCCTCCCCCTGGACGACGCCACCCTGGACATGATCGTCCGGGACAGCGACGTGGTCTTCACCGCCGTGGACGCCGGCACCGTGCCCGCCATTGCCGCCAAGGTGCTGGCTGGGGGCAAGAAGTTCATCGACTTCGGCGCTGACATCCGCTTCCGGGACGCCAAGACCTGGGAGAAGTGGTACCACCTGGAGCATCCCGATCACCAGATGACCAAGGACGCCGTCTACTGCATCCCCGAGGTCATGCGCGATCTGGCCAAGGGCAAGAGCCTGATCTCCAACCCCGGCTGCTACCCCACCGCCTCCACCCTGGGCCTGATGCCCATCCTGAAGGAGGGCATGGTGGTGGAGAACACCATCATCGTAGACGCCAAGAGCGGCTTCACCGGGGCCGGCCGCCGGCCCGCCCCCAACAAGCTGCTGGCCGAGGCCAGCAACAGCTTCTGCGCCTACGCCCTGGGCGGCAGCCACCGCCACACCCCCGAGATCGAGCAGAACATCGCCTACATCACGGGAAAAGACCTGATGAAGCCCGAGACCTGGCAGTTCATCAACTTCCAGCCCCACCTCACCCCCCAGATCCGGGGCATCGAGGTCACCCTCTACGCCACCCTGAACAAGGACACCAGCGACGAGGAGCTGTTTGAGCTCTACAATCGTTACTACAAGGACGAGCCCTTCGTCCATGTCTTCCCCGCCAGCAAGCCGGTTCAGACCAAGTGGACCGCCGGCACCAACCTGTGCTGCATCACCCCCACCTTCGACAAGCGCACCAAGAGAGCCGTGATCAGCTCCGTCATCGACAACATCGGCAAGGGCGCCGCCGGCCAGGCCATCCAGAACATGAACATCATCTTCGACCTGCCTGAGACCACCGGCCTGATGATCCCCCCCATGTACCCCTGACCGGTCCGTCAGGTCCGGCCTGCGGGCCGGGTGAAGCAATCACGATTTGGAAAGGAGCAAACCATCATGGCATATAAAGTGATCGAGGGCGGCAGCATTACCAGCCCGAAGGGATTTTTGGCCGGAGCCTGCTACGTGGGCGTGAAGAGCCGCAAGAGTGAAAAGCCCGACGTGTGCATCCTCTACTCCCAGGAGCCGGCCTCCTGCGCGGCCCTGTTCACCACCAACAAGTTCTGCGCCGCCCCCGTCCTGCTGGGCCGGGAGGTGCTGAAGAAGGGCAAGGCCCGGGCGGTGGTCATCAACAGCGGCAACGCCAACGCCGCCACCGGCGAGCAGGGCCTGGCCAACGCCAAGAAGGTGGAGGTCCTGGCCGAGGAGCTGCTGGGCCTGGGAGAGGACGAGGTCTTCGTCAGCTCCACCGGCGTCATCGGCCAGCAGCTGCCCGTGGATAAGGTGTTGGAGGGCGTGCGCCGCATCGTGCCGGAACTTTCCGCCGACAAGGGCACCGACGCGGCCTGGGCCATCATGACCACCGACCTGGTGAAGAAGGAGGTGGCCTATGAGCTGGAGCTGTCCGGCGGTACCATCCGCATCGGGGCCATGGCCAAGGGCTCGGGCATGATCCACCCCAACATGGCCACCACCCTCAGCTACGTCACCACCGACGCCAAGGTGGAGGCCGCGGTCCTCCAGCCCCTGCTGAAGGCCGCCGCCGACAAGAGCTTCCACATGCTCACCGTGGACGGCGACACCTCCACCAACGATTCCCTGTTCCTCTTTGCCAACGGGGCCTCCGGTGTGGCTGTCGAGACGGAGGAGGACAAGGCCGCCTTCGCCGCCCTGCTGGACGACATCTGCATCGACATGGCCCGGCGTATCGCCTCCGACGGCGAGGGCGCCACCCACCTGATGATCGTGGAGGCCAAGGGCCTGCCCACCGAGCAGGACGCCCGGCTGGTGGCCCGGTCCATCGCCGGTTCCACCCTGTTCAAGGCCGCCGTCTTCGGCCGGGACGCCAACTGGGGCCGCATCATGGCCGCCGCCGGTTACTCCGGGGCGGACGTGGACCCCACCAAGGCCGACTGCATCCTGAAGAGCGCCGCCGGCGAGGTGGTGGTGATGGAGGCCGGATTCGGCGCCGATTTCAGCGAGGAGCTGGCCAAGGCCGTCCTCACCGAGCACGACATCACCGTCGTTGTGGACTTCCACAGCGGCGACGGCCAGGCCACCGCCTTCGGCTGCGACCTGACCTACGACTACGTAAAAATCAACGGCGACTACCGCTCTTGATGGGGAGGGGACCGCATGAACGAGATTGCCAATAAAGTGGAGACCATGCTGGAGGCCCTGCCCTACCTGAGCAAGTACGCCGGGAAGATTGTGGTCATCAAGTACGGCGGCAACGCCATGATCAACGAGGAGCTGAAGGCCAACGTCATCAAGGACGTGGTCCTCCTGAAGGCCATGGGCCTGAAGCCCGTGCTGTGCCACGGCGGCGGCCCCGGCATCAACAAGATGCTGGAGCAGCTGGACATCCCCGTAAAATTCATCAACGGCCTGCGCTACACCTCCGCCGAGATCATCCGGGTGGTGGAGATGGTGCTCATCGGCCAGGTGAACAGCGAGCTGGTGGGCCGGATCAGCGCCCAGGGCGGCCGGGCCGTGGGGCTGTCCGGCATCAGCGGCAACCTGTTCCAGTGCGTCCAGCGCAGCGAGGAGCTGGGCTATGTGGGCGACGTGGTGAAGGTCAACGCCGAGCCGGTGCTGGCCATGCTGGACGCCGGGTTCATCCCGGTGGTGGCCCCCGTGGGCACCGACGGCCAGGGGAACAGCTTCAACATCAACGGCGACACCGCCGCCAGCAAGCTGGCCGGGGCGCTGAAGGCCGAAAAGCTGATGATCCTCACCGACATTGAGGGCCTGTGCAACGACATCAAGGTGCGGGACGTCATCTCCTACCTGAACGTGGCCGACGTCCCCGGCCTGAAGGACCAGGGTACCATCGCCGGAGGCATGATCCCCAAGGTGGACTGCTGCGTGCAGGCCATTGAGGAGGGGGTCACCAGCGTCCATATCATCGACGGGCGCCAGCCCCACAGCATGCTGTACGAGGCTTTCTCCACCGAGGGCACCGGCACCACTGTGGGTACCGCCCAGCCCAGCGTGGGCATCAAGTGGAATAAGTGATCCAATTCCCGCCCCCCCGCGGGGGCGGGAGCAGTATAAAATTTATTTTAGGAGGTCATCTCTATGCTTCAGAATTATACCAGCAACGCCGCCGCCATTGCCGACGCCGACAAGTATCTGTACGGCAACCACGCCCGTATGCCCATCGTCATGGACAAGGGCGAGGGCTGCTACGTGTGGGACCTGGACGGCCGCAAGTTTTTGGACTTTGTGGGCGGCATCGCCGTCAACGGCCTGGGCCACTGCCATCCCGCCATCGTGAAGGCCATGGAGGAGCGGGCTCACACCATGCTCCACTGCTCCAACTACTACTACAACGCCCCCGCCATCCAGGTCTGCAAGATGATCGTGGAGAACAGCTGCTTTGAGAAGGTGCTCTTCGCCAACTCGGGCGCTGAGGCCAACGAGGGTCAGATCAAGCTGGCCCGGAAGTACGCCGTGGACCACGGCCACCCCGAGCGCTACGTGGTCATCAGCATGCTGAAGAGCTTCCACGGCCGCACCCTGGCCACCGCCACCGCCACCGGCCAGGAGATCGTCCACAACCCCAAGTGGTACTCCCCCCTGCCCGAGGGCTTCCGCTATGCGGAATTCAACAACCTGGAGTCCGTGAAGGAGCAGCTGGACGACAAGGTGTGCGCCATCCTCACCGAGCCCGTCCAGGGCGAGGGCGGCGTCCGTCCCGCCACCCAGGAGTTCCTCCAGGGCCTGCGTGACATCTGTGACGAGCGGGGCATCCTGCTGATGTTCGACGAGGTGCAGGTGGGCTCCGGCCGCACCGGCAAGCTGTTCGCCCATCAGAACTACGGCGTGGAGCCCGACACCTGCTCCATGGCCAAGGCGCTGGGCTCCGGCGTGCCCATCGGCGCGGTCTGCGCCCGGGGCGACGCCGCCAAGACCCTGATCCCCGGCACCCACGGCTCCACCTTCGCCGGCGGTCCTCTGGCCTGCGGCCTGGCCGCCGCCACCCTGGACGCCATGCTCAACGAGGGCGTGATGGAGCATGCCGCCAAAACCGGCGAGTATTTCCGCGCCGCGCTGCGCAAGGTGGCCGAGAAGCATCCCGGGGCCGTGAAAGAGGTCCGGGGCATGGGCATGATCAACGGCGTGGAGCTGACCGACAACGAGATCGGGCCCAAGGTGGTAGACAAGTGCTTCGAGCAGGACGTGCTCATCAACTGCACGGCCGGCAACGTGCTGCGCTTCATCCCGCCTCTGATCGCCTCTGAGGCGGAGTGCGACATCGTGGCGGCCGCCGTGGACAAGGCCCTCACCGAGCTGGGCAAGTAAACAAGACCTTCCGCCCCTGGCAGACAGCCCCTCCCCGGGCGTCTGTCTGCCAGGGGGCAGTTATGCGCCTGCATGCAGGAATTCCTGCAGCTTTTTTGCGGATGCCGCCGCGCATTGTCAGAAACGCATAGCGAAAACGGGGACTTCCCGATTTCTTTTGGCGAAAAACGCCGATAAAAGCCGGAGAATATGGGGTTTTACGTTCCGGAATTGAATACAAAAGGAAAAAGGCTTGCATTTGTGCTGACACTGTAGTATAATAAAACCACGGCCCAGGTTGGGCCGTCCGCCGCGTCCGGACACGGCGGAAGAGGAGAGGAAACGGGGAGGAGAGGTGTTGCGATTGACCCTGCGCAGAGTACCCACGGATTACCAGAAAACGTAACGTTATCCAAAACAGATGCATTTGTTTGCCCGGGAGCCGGACCGGCTCCCGGACAGGGGAGTGTATGCATGAAGAAAGGTTGGTAACATCAGTGAGTGAAAACAAGAAAGCCAGTAAAGGCCGCATGCCAAAGCTTTGGGAGGCCCTGATTACCCTGGCGGTTCTGATCCTTGCCCTGGCGGTGGGCATCATGCACTATGAGGTCGACCCCCATGTTCCCATGTTTGTAGGCGTCTGCGCCGCGGCCCTGATGGCGATGTATCTGGGCTACACCTGGGAAGAGATCGAAAAATCCATGATGGACGGCATCTATAAGGCCCTCCAGTCCTGCTGCATCCTGATCATCGTCGGCATCCTCATCGGCACCTGGATCGACGCCGGTGTGGTGCCCGCCATGATCTACTACGGCCTGAAGATCCTGCACCCCGCCATCTTCTTTGTCGCAACCGTGCTGATCTGCTCCATCACTTCCCTGGCCACCGGCACCTCTTGGGGTACCATGGGCACCATGGGCGTGGCTCTGATGGGCATTGGCTACGGCCTGGGCATGAATCCTGCTATGACTGCCGGCGCGATCCTGTCCGGCGCATACTTCGGCGACAAGATGTCTCCCCTGTCCGACACCACCAACCTGGCTCCCGCCATGGCCGGTACTGACGTTATGAGCCATGTCAAGGCCATGCTGATGCCCACTGCCGTGACCTACGGCATCGTGCTGGTCATCTTCGGCATCATGGGCGCGGTCCAGTACCATGGCGGCGACGCCGACCTGAGCCGGGTCAATGAGTTTGCTATGGCTCTGAACGCCGCAGAGGGCGGCGTGTTCCACATCAATCCCATCCTGCTGCTGCCCCCCGTGGTGGTCATCGTGGCGGTGGCCATGAAGGTACCCGCCATCCCCGGCATCACGCTGGGCATCGTAGTCGGCGGCGCGCTGGGCATGATCTTCCAGCCCGCCTGCAACCTGGGCAGTATTTTTGACTTCGGCATCAACGGCTACACCTTCAGCGACGAAGTGCTGGCGATGTTCGACGCCACCCTGTCGGAGGAGACCGCCTATACCATGACCCGCCTGCTGGAGAGCGGCGGCATTCTGGGTATGATGTTCTCCGTCTCCATGACCATCATCGCCATGATGTTCGGCGGCATCATGGAGGATACTCACCAGCTGGAGGTCGTCGTGGATCAGCTGAAGAAGCTGGCCAAGGGCCCCGTCGGCCTGGTCACCCTCACCGAGGCCACCTGCGTCTTCTCCAACATGACCATGCCGGAGCAGTACATCTCCATCGTGGTCCCCGGCCGTATGTACGCCGAGGAGTACCGCAAGATGGGCCTGCATCCCACCGTGCTGTCCTCCGCGCTGGAGGGCGCCGGCACGGTGACCTCCGCTCTGATCCCCTGGAACACCTGCGGCGCCTTTATTTCCAAGACGCTGGACATCAATGTGGCCTCCTACGCGCCCTTCGCGCTGTTCAACTGGATGATGCCTTTGATGAATATCCTGTTTGCGATCACCGGCCTCACGCTGAAAAACCTGGAGGGCCAGCCCTACAGAAAGCAGAAGTCCAAAGCCTGAGCATGACTGCATGCAGAGACGTCCGCTGTCTGACGGCGGCGCTGTGAAACGCAGTGCGGCGCAAGGCAGGGAACGCAGAACACGGGCGGTGTCAGCAAGACGCCGCCCGTCTTTGTACTCCGGCAAGGGCCAACAACGGCGGGAACCGCCCGGGCAGAAGGGAACCCCCGGGGAAAGGGAAGCGAAACAGAAAGGACACCGCATTAACATGCGGTGTCCTTCATCTGATTGGAGGTGCCACCCAGATTCGAACTGGGGAGTGGAGCTTTTGCAGAGCTCTGCCTTACCACTTGGCTATGGCACCGGCTTGGGTTGGGATACGCGGACCCGGGAAGAAATGTTATGAGGAAAAAACGGGGCAAACACGCTTTGCCCCGTTTGGAGCGAGTGACGAGGCTCGAACTCGCTACCTCCACCTTGGCAAGGTGGCGCTCTACCAGATGAGCTACACTCGCATTTGGGTCCTCCGCAGGTTGCCCTGCGGAGGATGGTGCCTCCGGTCGGAATCGAACCAACGACACGGGGATTTTCAGTCCCCTGCTCTACCAACTGAGCTACAGAGGCAAAAATGGCGACGCGGAAGGGACTTGAACCCTCGACCTCCGGCGTGACAGGCCGGCGTTCTAACCAACTGAACTACCGCGCCAGGTAGTCCGGGGGGGATGGGATCGAAGTGGTGGGAACAACAGGGCTCGAACCTGTGACCCCATGCTTGTAAGGCATGTGCTCTACCAGCTGAGCTATGCTCCCCGGTGTGCCGCCTCACTTGCGACGGCTTGATTATTATACTCGACATAGGCCGACTTGTCAACAGGAAATTGAGATTTTTTACCGAGAATTTTTTTGGCGTCTTTTTTGAAAAATTTGGCGGGGTTTACCAGGCCGGTCTTGTCCCTGGCGCTTGACATTCCAAAAAATCGATGACATAATTGTAGCGTATAATCACAAGCGGCGTCCACCTGTGGGGCGTGTAATGATGAGGAGGTCTGCATTATGGGGGATAACATCAAACGGATCGGCGTGCTGACCAGCGGCGGAGACGCGCCGGGCATGAACGCGGCCGTCCGGGCTGTGGTGCGTACGGCGGTGGGCCAGGGCATCGAGTGCGTCGGCATCCGCCGGGGCTGGAACGGCCTGATCAACAGCGACTTTGTCCCGCTCACCGGCAGCAGCGTCAGCCACATTATCAACAAAGGGGGCACCCTGCTGTACACCGCCCGCAGCGAGGAGTTTATGGAGGAGGCCGGGCGGGACAAGGCCCTGAACACCTGCCGCCTGCTGGGGCTGGACGGCATCGTGGCCATCGGCGGCGACGGTACCTTCCGGGGGGCGCTGGCCCTGAGCCGCCAGGCGGCCCAGCGGGGCATGAGCCTGCAGGTGGTGGGCATCCCCGCCACCATCGACAATGACATCGGCTGCTCCTACTATACCATCGGCTTCGATACCGCCTGCAACACCGCCATCGAGTGCATCGACAAGCTGCGGGACACCATGCAGTCCCACGAGCGGTGCTCGGTGGTGGAGGTCATGGGCCGCCACGCCGGCTATCTGGCCCTGGCCGTGGGCATTGCGGTGGGCGCAACCGCCGTGCTGATCCCCGAGCGGGAGCTGGATTTTGAACGGGACATTGTGGACAAGATCCGCCGGGCCCGTCTGGCGGGCACCACCCACTACATGGTGGTGGTGGCCGAGGGCTGCGGCAGCGCCGTGGAGATCGGTGACCGCATCCATCAGGAGCTGGGGATTGATCCCCGCGTCACCGTGCTGGGCCACATCCAGCGGGGCGGCAGCCCCAGCGTCCAGGACCGGGAGACCGCCAGCTGCATGGGCTACGAGGCGGTTATGTCCCTGGTGGAGGGGGATGAGAACTGTGTGATCTCGGTCCAGAGCGGCTGCACCATGCGCATTGAGATGGAGGAGGCGCTGCAGATGACAAAGGAGTTCCACATGGACCGCTACCGCCTGCTGGAGGCGCTGACCAACGGGGGCAGCAAGCTGAAATAAGCAAAACAAAGGACCGGACGGCTCAGCCGCCCGGTCCTGTTACATCTCGGCCAAAAGCTGCTCCAGCTCCTGCCGGGAGAAGCGGTACACCTGGTCGCAGAACTGACAGGTCAGCTCCGCCTGGCCCTGCTCCTGGATCAGCTCGGTCAGGTCCTTCCGGCCTATGCTGATGAGGGCCCGGCTCACCCGGTCCCGGGAGCAGCAGCACCGGTACTCCACCGGATGTTTTTCCAAAATCTCCAGCTGGAAGCCCGGTAGGACGGCCCGCAGCAGGCCCTCTCCGTCCAGGCCGCCAGCCAGCGCGTGGCTGACCGAGCCCATCGCCCGTACCCCCGCCTCGATCCGTTCGATCGTGTCCTCCCCCGCTCCGGGGAGAAGCTGGATGAGGTAGCCTCCGGCGGCGGTGACGGACTGGTCCAGGCCCACCAGCACCCCCAGGGCGCAGGCGGTGGGGATCTGCTCGCTTTCCACAAAGTACATCGCCAGGTCGTCGGCGATCTCCCCGGAAAACAGACCGATGGACCCCACGTAGGGCTCCTTCAGGCCGATGTCCTTGATGACGGTGAGGGTGCCGTCCAGCCCCACGGCAGCCCCCACGTCCAGCTTGCCGGGGGACTTCTCCATCAACTCCACCTGGGGGTTCTGGACGTAGCCCCGCACGTTGCCCCCGCAGTCGGAGACGGCCAGGATGGTCCCCAGCGGCCCGCCCCCCCTGATTTGGAGGGTGAGGGAACCCTGCTCCTCCTTGAGCATGTCCCCCATGAGGGAGGCCCCCAGCAGGGTGCGGCCCAGGGCGGCGGTGCCCATGGGCAGGAGCTTGTGGATGTTCCGGGCCCGCTCCACGATGTCCCGGCCGGTAATGGCGGCGGCTTTTACCAAACCGTTGCCGGTGATGGCTCTTACAATCTCGTTGGTCATGAATTACGGTTCCTTTCTTGCGGTAAAAAAGATGCGCTGTTCGCCTGGCCTGG
>CAJUAW010000099.1 GCA_910584605.1 uncultured Oscillospiraceae bacterium | reverse complement strand
TCCGGGACGGTCTTTGCCTGGGCGGGGGGCGTGGCGGTGGTGGCGGCGGCCTCCAATCTGCTGCTGTCCGGGGCGGAGCTGGCGGTCCGCCGCAGCGGCAAACGGCGGCGGTACCACTCCACCGTCATCGCCGGTCTGGCCGGGGCCATTTTGCAGACCGCCATTCAGCTGATCTTCCTGCCCTATCAGACCTATATCTGCCTGACAGCCATCTCCTCCGCCCTGTGGCGGATGACCGTGTCCCACAAAAACCTGCTGGCCTGGGTCACCGCCGCCCAGACGGAGAAGGGGAAGGGGAGCGTCTGGTTTTATTATAAGACGGCCTGGTTTTCGGCGGCGGCGGGGATTTTCGTAGTCCTCTTTGCCCAGCTCCGCTTTGGGAGAGCGGTAGGTCTGGTCTGGCTGCTGGCCCCGGTGCTGGCCTGGGCGGTGAGCCGTCCCTCCCGCAGGGGAAAGGCCCTGCCTCCCGCCGATCGGGCCTTCCTCCTCCACCAGGCCGCCCTGATCTGGCGTTATTTTGACAAATTCCTCCGCCCCGAGGACGGTTACCTCCCCCCGGACAACTGGCAGGAGCAGCCCGGCCCCGCCCTGGCCCGGCGGACCTCCCCCACCAACATCGGTATGGCCCTGCTGTCGGTGATGGCGGCGGCGGACCTGGACCTGCTGCCCCAGAAGCGGGCGGCGGAGCTGATCGCTCACATCCTGGACACGGTGGAGAGACTGGACAAGTGGAAGGGCCATCTGTACAACTGGTACGACACATCCACCGGAACCCCCCTCCACCCCCGGTATGTGTCTACGGTAGACAGCGGCAATCTGCGGGGCTGTCTCATCGCCCTGCGGGAGGGGCTGTACCAGTGGGGGGAGGACGTGCTGGCCCGCCGGGCGGAGAAGCTGTCCGGCGCCATGGACTGCGCCCCCCTCTTCGACCGGGAGCGGCGGCTGTTCTCCATCGGCTATGAGGTGGAGCAGGACCGGCTCACCGACGGCTTTTACGACCTGATGGCCAGCGAGGCCCGGCAGACCAGCTTTATCGCGGTGGCCCGGGGAGAGGTCCCCGCCCGCCACTGGCGGCGGCTGGGCCGGATGCTGCTGGGGGACAACGACTACTGCGGCATGGCCTCCTGGACGGGCACCATGTTCGAGTATTTCATGCCCAACCTCCTCATGCCCTGCGAGCCCAATTCCTTCCTGTATGAGACGCTGTCCTTCTGTGTCTACGCCCAGAAGCGCCGGGGGGACAAGACCAAAACCCCCTGGGGCATCTCCGAATCGGGCTTCTGCGCCTTCGACCCCGGCCTGAGCTACCAGTACAAGGCCCACGGCGTCCAGGCCCTGGGGCTGAAGCGGGGGCTGGACGCAGAGCTGGTGGTCTCCCCCTACTCCTCCTTTCTGGCGCTGCTGCTGGCCCCCCGCAGCGCCCTACGCAACCTGCGCCGCCTGCGGGACATGGGGCTGGAGGGCCGCTACGGCCTGTACGAGGCGGTGGACTACACCCCCTCCCGCCTGGCCGGCGGGGAGGACTACGAGGTGGTCCGCTCCTATATGTCCCACCACCTGGGGATGAGCCTGGTGGCCATCGACAACGCCCTGCGGGACAACGTGATGCAGAAGCGGTTCATGAAGGACTGCGACATGTCCGCCTACCGGGAGCTGCTCCAGGAGCGGGTGCCGGTGGGCGCGCCCATCATGAAGCAGGAGGAGCGGGATTTCCCCAAAAAGCTCCGTCCTGCCGCCGGACCCGCCCTGGCCCGGGAGGGGGAAGGCTTTGGCCGGAAGGAACCCCGGTGCCAGCTGCTGTCCAACGGCAGCTTCAGCCTGCTGGCCTGCGACAACGGCCTGACCCAGTGCCAGGCGGGGAAGCTGGCCGTTACCCTGGCCCGGCCGGGAGAATACTATGCTCCGGCGGGGGTATCCGCCTTTTTCTGCGGTCCCAGCGGGGTGACGGGGCTGACCCCCGCCCCGCTGTACCAGAAGGAGGGGAGCTATGGCTGGGCCTTCGATGCCGGGCACGCGTCCTGGAGCCTGGAGCGGGAGGGCTTGACAGCCCGGACCACGGTGACCGTCCCCCGGCGGGAAAACGGGGCGCTGCGGCGGGTAGAACTGAGCTGGAAGGGGAAGAAGCGGCTGGAGGGGGAGCTGCTCCTGTACCTGGAGCCGGTCCTCTGTCCCCAGCGGGATTTTGACGCCCACCCCGCCTTCTCCCGGCTGTTTCTGGAGTGCTCCCTGGAGGGAAATGGCGCTCTGTTCCACCGCCGCCCCAGAGGGGAGGAGGAGAGCGTGTACCTGTACGCCGCCTGGACGGGGACGGGAACCTCCGCCGCCCTGGACCGTTCCGCCGCTCTGGGCCGGGGCGGGCTGCGGGCCCTGCCCCACCGGAGGCCCGGCCCGCTCCAGGGGGATGTGGGCTCCGACCCCTGTCTGATGGTGCGCATTCCCGTCTCCCTGCCGCCGGGGGAGCGGAAGACGATTTCACTGGCCCTGGCGCTGGGGGACAGCGCCCAGTCCGCTCAGGCGGGGGCCCGGCGGATGCTGGAGGGCCGGGAGGGAGCGTCCGCCTCTTTGGCTCCCATTGCCCAGAGGCTGGCCCTCAGCGAGCAGGAGGCCCTGGCCGCCTTTGACCTGCTGGCCCGCCTGAACGGAGGAGAACCGAACCCGGACCGCCCGCCCCAGTCCGCCCTGTGGCCCTACGGCATCTCCGGGGACCTGCCCATCGCCGCCGGACAGCTGTCCGGAGAGGAGGACGTGGAGCGGGCCGTGCTCTGGTGCCGCTGGCACCAGATGCTCACCCGGGCGGGGTACCCCTTCGACCTGGTTCTCCTGCTGGAAGAGGGGGGCGACTACCGCCGTCCCATCCGTACCGCCCTGACAGAGGAGCTGAACAAGCTGGGGGCGGAATCCGCTCTGGGGGCCAAGGGGGGCGTCCACCTGGCCGTCCCGACTGCCGCCCCGGCGGTACTGGCTTGGGCCAAGGCGGGGCTGCCTTTGGAGGAGGGGGCGGCGGAGGAGACGGTCAGTCCGCCGCCCGCCGTCTGCCTGGAGCCCGGTCCCGCTCCCTGGACCATGGAGGGGGATACCGTTCTCATCCACGCCGGGGAGCGGCTGCCGCCGGTGGGCTGGTCGCAGGTGTTATGTAATCCTGAGTTCGGCTGGCTCACCGATGAGACAGGGGCGGGCCTCCTGTGGACCGGCGGCAACGCCCGGGAGGGCAGGCTGACCCCCTGGGCCAACGACCCGCTGGCGGTGGGCGGGCCGGAACAGATCACCGTCCGGATCGGGGAACAGGAATACTCCGTCTTTGCCGCCGGGGACGGACTGCCCTGCACCGTCACCTACGGCCCCGGCTTCGCCCGGTGGGAGAAGGAGCTGCCCGGCGGGACGCTGACCACCGAGGGCTTCGTCCCCCTGGAGGAGAACCGAAGGGTTCTCCGCTTTACTCTGGCCGGGGGGAGCGGACGGCTGCTGTACCGCCTGGGGGAGGGGACGCCCATCTCCGCCGCCCTGTCCGGCGGACAGCCGGCGGCGCTGGTCACCAAGGAGAAGGAGGGGACCCCCTGCTCCCGCTTCTTCCGGGAGGGGTTTTGGCAGGAGCAGGAGCAGACCCTGACCTGGTGGCGGGAGAAGGTGTCCGCCCTCACCGTAAAAACGCCGTCCGCCGCTTTGGACCGCTATCTGAACGGCTGGTGCCTCTACCAGGTGGCCGCCTGCCGGCTGATGGCCCGGACCAGCCAGTACCAGAACGGCGGGGCCTTTGGCTTCCGGGACCAGCTCCAAGACGCGGCGGCCCTGGTATACACCTGGCCGGAGCGGGCCCGGGAGCAGCTCCTTCTGGCCGCCTCCCGGCAGTTTGAGGAGGGGGACGTCCAGCACTGGTGGCACCCGCCCCAGGGGGCCGGAGTGCGTACCCGCATCTCCGATGACCTGCTGTGGCTGCCCTGGGTGTTGTGCCGGTACTGCGCGGTCACCGGGGACTGGGCCGTTCTGGAGGAGGAGGTCCCCTATCTGACCGCCAAGCCCCTGGAGCCGGGGGAGAAGGACCGCTATGAGGTCCCCCAGGTGAGCGGGAAGGGGGACAGCCTCTACCGCCACGGCCTGGCGGCCATCCGGTGCGCCCTGGACCGGGGGACCGGTCCCCACGGCCTGGCCCGGATGGGGAGCGGCGACTGGAACGACGGCATGGACCGGGTGGAGGGAGAATCGGAGTGGCTCACCTGGTTTTTGGCGGCGGTACTCCAGGATTTTTCCGTTCTGTGCCGGAGGATGGACGAGGAGGCCCGGGCCGACGACCTGCTGCGCCATGCGGACGCCCTCATCCAGGCGGCCCAGGCCGCCTGGGACGGCCGGTGGTACCGCCGGGGCTACTACCGGGACGGCGCTCCGCTTGGCTCCGCCCAGAGCGGCCAGTGCCAGATCGATTCCATCGCCCAGTCTTTCGCGGTGTTCCCCAGCGGGACGGACCGCCAGCGGGCAGACGAGGCCGTCTCCGCCGCCCTGGACCGGCTGTTCGACCGGGAGGCGGGGGTGGTGCGGCTGTTCGACCCCGCCTTTGACGGCGAGGGGGAGAAGGACCCCGGCTATATCAAGGGCTACCCCGCCGGGGTGCGGGAGAACGGCGGACAGTATACCCACGCCTCCGTCTGGCTGGCCATGGCCTGCTTCCGGCTGGACCGGCCCAAGGACGGTTGGGCGGTTTTACAGGCCCTCCTTCCGGAAAACCACCCCACCGGCATTTACCGGGCGGAGCCCTACGTCATCGCCGCCGATGTGTCCCACGCCCCCGGCCGGGTGGGCCGGTCGGGCTGGTCCTGGTACACCGGGGCGGCGGGGTGGTACTGGCAGGTGGCCGTCCGGGAGCTGCTTGGGCTGAAGGTGGCGGAGGGCCGCCTCACCGTGGAGCCCAACCTGCCCCCGGACTGGCCGGGCTTCGAGGCAGAGTGGCGGCTGCCTGGAGGAACGCTGGCCCTTTTGGTGACGCGGACAGGGACCTATTCTGCCCTCCTGGACGGGAAACCGGCGGAGGGAGGCGTGCCTCTGAGAGAGCTGACGGGGGAGCACCGGCTGGAGGTCAGCATCTAAAAGCCCCCTTCGCAAAGGGCGGCTTTTGGGGGCGCTTTCCAGCAACCTTCCGCTTGAAGACGCGGTCCGAAGATGGTGAAATCCCTCTTTACTTTTCCCCTGCGGGCGTGGTATGATGGTTCCGCTGTAAACGGAAAAATTTTCTTCCAAGAAAGGAACGATGATATGTCACAAGTAACGCGCCGGGAGCTGTTCCCGGGGGTATGGCTGCGCGCGGTGCATACCAACAAGTTCAAAAGCTCTTATCTGTCCATTACCCTGCTCACCCCGCTGGACCGGAAAACCGCCGGGGCCAACGCCCTGATCCCGGAGGTTCTGCGCCGGGGGACGCAGGTCCACCCGGACATGGAGAGCCTGTCCGCCGCCCTGGACGAGCTGTATGGGGGAGCCATTGAACCCGCCGTCCGCAAGAAGGGGGAGACCCAGTGCGTGGGCTTTGTGGCCAGCTTCCTGGACGACGCCTACACCCTGAACGGCGAGCAGATCCTGGAGTCTGCCGCCGGCCTGATGGGGGAGCTGCTCCTTAAGCCCTATACCCAGGACGGCTGCTTCTGCCCCGACTACACCGCCGGGGAGAAGGCCAACCTGATCGACCGCATCCGGGCTCAGATCAACGACAAGCGGACCTACGCCACCCAGCGCCTCACCCAGGAGATGTGCAAATACGAGGCCTTCGGCGTGGACAAGCTGGGGGACGAGGAGAACGTGGCCGCCGTCACCCCGGAGAGCCTGTGGCAGCGGTATCAGGAGCTGCTGCGCACCGCCCAGGTGGAGGTGTACTACTGCGGCTCCGCCAGTCCGGACCGGGCGGCGGGGGCGCTGAAGCAGGCCCTGGAGGGGCTGCCGGTGAACGAGGACCGGGCGGACCCCTCCTGCGACGTGCGGGTGTCCGCCGGGCCGGAGCCCATTGTGGTGGAGGAGGCCATGGACGTCAGCCAGGGCAAGCTGGCCCTGGGCTTCCGTACCGGGGGCCAGAGCTGCTGGGAGTCGGATTACCCCGCCTTTGTCCTGTGCAACGCGGTGTTCGGCGGGACGACCCTGTCCAAGCTGTTTATGAACGTGCGGGAGAAGCTGTCCCTGTGCTACTATGCCAGCTCGGTGGCCGAGCCCCGGAAGGGGCTGGTGATGGTGTCCTCCGGCATTGAGTTCGACAAGTACCAGACCGCCAAGGACGAGATCCTGGCCCAGCTGGAGGCCATCCGCCGGGGAGAGATCGAGGACTGGGAGCTGGAGGGCTCCCGCCGCACCCTCATCGGGGCCTACCGGGCCACCACGGACGAGCAGGGCCGCCAGGAGGAATTCTGGCTGGGCCAGGCGGCGGCCGGCCTGGAGGAGGACCCAGAGGAGCTGGCCCGCCAGCTGGAGCAGGTTACCCGGGAGCAGGTGGCGGAGTCCGCCAAGCGGTTCCAGCTGGATACCATCTACTTCCTGAAGGGAAAGGAGGTCTGAACCATGGAAAAACTGCAATTTGCCCGAGTGGGGGAGACCATGTACCACGAGAAGCTGGAGAACGGCCTGAATGTCTTTGTTTTCCCCAAGCCCGAGTTTCAGAAGGGCTACGCCTTTTTCGCCACCAACTACGGGGGCATGGACATGCGTTTCTGTCTGGACGGGGTATGGCACAGCACCCCCGCCGGGGTGGCCCACTATCTGGAGCACAAGATGTTCGACACCCAGGAGGGCAACGCCCTCCAGGACCTGGCGGCCAACGGAGCCAGCCCCAACGCCTTCACCAGCAACGATATCACCGGCTACTACTTCGACTCCACCGAAAAGTTTGAGGAAAATCTCCGCATTCTGCTGTCCTTTGTCTCGGTACCCTGGTTCACCCAGGAGAGCGTGGACAAGGAGCGGGGCATCATCGGCCAGGAGATCGGCATGATCGAGGACGACCCCCACTGGAAGTGCTATATGAACCTGATGAAGGCCCTGTTTCAGCACCACCCCATTCGGGTGAGCGTGGCGGGCAGCGTGGAATCCATCGCGGAGATTACTCCCGAGACCCTGTACGCCTGCCACAAGGCCTTCTACGACCCGGCTAATATGGTGCTGTGCGTGGCCGGTCCGGTGGACCCGGAGCATATCTGTGATGTTGCCCGGGACATTCTCCCCAAGGAGGCGGGCCCCATCGCCGCCAAGGACTATGGAGAGAAAGAACAGCCCCGGGCGGCCCAGAGCTATATCGAGGAGCGGATGGAGGTGTCCGCCCCCATCTTCCAGCTGGGCTGGAAGGGGGACGCCCAGATCAACGGCGAGGACCGCCTGCGCCAGGAGCTGGTGGGCGGCTTGGCCCTGGAGGTGCTGCTGGGCAATTCCAGCCCCCTGTATGCCAAGCTGTACCGGGAGGGGCTGATCAACCAGGAGTTTGGCTACAGCTACGAGAGCAGCTTCGGCTGCGCTTTCCTGGCGGCGGACGGCGAGTCCAAAGCCCCGGAGGCTGTCTGCGCGGCGGTGGCCGCTGAGGCCGCCCGCATCGGCCGGGAGGGGGTGGACCCCGCCCTGTGGGAGCGGGTGAAGAAGGGGGTCTACGGCAACCGGGTGCGGGGGCTGAACTCCTTCGAGAACCTGTGTGTCAGCCAGGCCCAGGCCTTTTTTGCGGGATACGACAGTCTGCGCTTTGCGGAACTCTTTGGCTCCATCACCAAGGAGGAGGCGGAGGCGCTCATCGCCGGCTGGGTGACCGGGGAGCGCACCGCGCTGTCGGTGGTCCGGGCCAAGGAGGGGGCACAGTGATCAACACCGTGTTCTTCCCCGGCCTGGGGCTGGAGTTTACCCTGAACCGGGTGGCGTTTACCATCCCGTTTTTGAACCTGCCCGTCTACTGGTACGGGGTCATCATCACCTGCGGCCTGGTGCTGGCGGTATATCTGTGCATCCGCTGGGGCGGGCGGTTCGGCATCAATGAGGACAATATCATCGACATGATGCTCTTTGCCGTCCCTGCCGCTTTGGTGGCCATCCGGGTGTACTATGTGGTGTTCAATCTGGACATGTACCGGCAGGCGGACGGCTCTCTAAACTGGGGACGGATTCTCAACTACGGCGACGGCGGCCTTGCCATCTATGGGGCGATCATTTCTTCGGCCATCGTGCTGCTGCTTTTCTGCCGGAGGAAGAAGCTCAGCTTCCTGGCCTACGCCGATTTGGGCGTCCACGGCCTGTTCATCGGCCAGCTCATCGGCCGGTGGGGCAACTTCATGAACGTGGAAGCTTTTGGCTCCGCCACCACCCTGCCCTGGCGGATGTGCGGCCCCTCCATCGCCGCCTATATGCTGGAGCACGGCTATGTGGACCAGGCGGGCTGTGAGGCCATCCTCAGCGGGACGCTGGGGGTACATCCCACCTTTTTTTATGAGTCGGCCTGGAATTTTGTGGGGCTGATCATGGTCTGTTTCATCGGGAGGAAGCGGAAATTTGATGGGGAGTGCTTCCTGTTCTACTTCTTCTGGTACGGCATCGGCCGGACCTGGATCGAGGGCCTGCGCACCGACAGCCTGTACCTCTTCGGCTGGGAGCTGTTCGGCGCGCCCATCCGGGTGTCCCAGCTCTTCGCGTTGATCACCGCCGTGATCGCCGGCGGAACGCTGGCGGCGGCGATGTGGAAGTACAGGGGAAAGAAGCAGGAGCTGTTTGTGGACCGTCTGGCTGCCCGGGCGGCAGAAGAGACAGAGGAGGAATGAGCCATGGCGGCAGTTGTGATGGACGGAAAGGACCTTGCGGCCAAGCTCAAGGAGACGGTCCGGCTCCAGGTGGAGCGGATGGAGCGCAGGCCGGGGCTGGCCGTGGTGCTGGTGGGGGATGACCCCGCCGCGCTGTCCTACGAGGCCGGCAAGCGGAAGGACTGCCAGCAGTGCGGCATCTACTACGACGCCTTCCGCCTGCCGGAGAACACCTCCCAGGCGGAGCTGATGGACGTGATCGGCATCCTCAACGGCCGGGCGGAGATCGACGGCATCCTGCTCCTGCTCCCCCTGCCCAGGCATCTGGATGGGCGGGCGGCGGTGCTGGCCATCCGGCCGGACAAGGATGTGGACTGTGTCCACCCGGTGAACATGGGGGACCTGGCGCTGGGGATGGAGTCCTTCCGGCCCTGTACCCCGGCGGGAGTGATGCGCCTGCTGGAGGAGTACCGCATCGATCCGGCGGGGAAGCGGTGCGTGGTGGTGGGCCGGTCCAACATTGTGGGCAAGCCCCAGGCCATGCTGCTGCTGCAGAAGCACGGCACCGTCACCATATGCCACACCAGGACTCCCGACCTGGAGGCGGAGTGTCGCCGGGCAGATATTCTGGTCAGCGCCGCCGGCCGCCCCGGTCTGATCACCGGGGATATGGTGAAGGAGGGGGCGGTGGTCATTGACGTGTCCATCAACCGGGACGCCCAGGGCCGGCTGCGGGGGGACGTGGACTACGCCGCAGCGGCGGAAAGGGCCGCGTATATCACTCCGGTCCCCGGCGGGACGGGTCCTGTCACACGGGCGGTGCTGATGGAAAACACGCTGGCTGCCGCCCTGCGGCACGGAAAAGGATGACCTGTGCGGCTCGGCCTCGGAGGAGGCGGAGCCGCAAAAAAATTTTTCGGAGGCCCTTGCGAACGGAAGGAAAATTTAGTATAATAATCCTGCCAGCTTTTATTTTAAGAAGGAGGTGTCCGCAATGTCAGCCATTGGAGCATTTATGAGCTACGGCAGCATGAGCGGTTACAATTCCATCTACCAGAATAGAAACGCCAACCAGAACGTCCGCCCCACCAGCACCGAGCCGGTGAGCGCGGTGTCCCGGGCCCAGACCACTCCAGTGCCCCCGGTGGACCGGACGCCCACCGTTCAGCGGGGCGCGGACCAGACTATTCAGAAGGACAGTCCCTTCCTCTTCCCCACCATGCGGGAGGGAGCCGACCCCGCTGAAATGGCGGTGCGGTCCCGTATCCAGTACCTGGACAACAAGGTGGATGACCTGGAGCAGGAGCTGCTGGGCCTGAACCAGTCTGACGGGCTGGAGAAGCTGCTGAACAGGACCCAGGAGCGGGACAGCCTGGCGTCCAATCCGGAACAGGACGTGGTGAAGACCGAGCAGGAGGATGCCAAGTCCCCCCAGGAGGTCGTGGAGGAGTTTGAGTGCGAGACCTGCAAGAACCGCAAGTATCAGGACGGTTCCGACGACCCCGGCGTCTCCTTCAAGACCGCCACCAACGTGGACCCCGAGCAGGCGGCGGCCGCCGTCCGGGGCCATGAGCAGGAGCACGTGGTCCGGGAGCAGGCCAAGGCCGTGCGGGAGGACCGGAAGGTGGTCAGCCAGTCGGTGACCCTCCACACGGATATCTGCCCCGAGTGCGGGGACGTGTACGTCTCCGGCGGCACCACCCGTACCGTCACTAAGGCCAACCCCGCTCAGGAGCCCCAGCAGGACAACCGTCAGAAGTCCGGCTTTGAGGCGATGGCCTGATCCAATGACAGAACAGCGAACAGCCGGCCCAGCGGGCCGGTTGTTTATATATGGTACAAAAAGTCGCCGGAAAGAATGGAAATCGCCTCGGATTAAACTCCAGAGGCGATTATTTTTTCTCTTGCAATTATGAGCGTGTTCCGCTATAATATCATGGAATGATTATCGATTTGGCCCTCTGGAGCCAGACGGTACAGGAGAGTGTTTGCATTGAAGTACGATTTTACCGCCATTGAGAAGAAGTGGCAGACCAAATGGAAGGATGAAAAGACCTTCGCCTGCCAAAACGGCGACA
>CAJUAW010000098.1 GCA_910584605.1 uncultured Oscillospiraceae bacterium | reverse complement strand
TGGAGTTCAGACGTGTGCTCTTCCGATCTGGGTCGGGAGGCAGAGTACGCAGACAATCCCCTCTTTCTGCTGTGGCGGCTCCCCAAAGAGCGCTGGGGTGAGGTCACGGACAACTATCTCATCATTTGGTACGAAAATCAGGGTGTCTGGTCCGCTGGATACCGGGTTCGAGACCTATTGGACGAAAACCCAGACCCGCCGGTATACATCTCGACCGATGACGATTATATAACCTATCAAAAATGGATGGACAACACGGAGGACTTCCTCCGAGAAATGCTTCGTCAAGCCGCCTATGGCTGGCACGATGGACAGCGCTTTACCAAGGAGGATGAAATTCAGACCGCTCTCTCCATCGCTGGCATTGATCCAGCCCGGTTTCGGATACCGTACCGTGTCTCCTTTGCCCTCAGCGAGGATGGTGAGACGCTGTATGCCTATTGGCAGGGTGCGGAATTTCAGGAACTGCTCACCGCTAACCGACATAAGGCAGTCCGTAAGCTGACTTCCACTGAGCGGCGAACGCTCACTATACCTGTCCTGCAAAAGGGCAAATATAAGCCTGACCCAAAGGGGCCTTTCCGTCCGGCGCTGGAGTCCTGGCAGAAAAGGGATCTGGGCATGGATCGACCCAAACCGGAAAACGGCTTACCTCTCCACCCGCTGGTTTCCCTGGTGATGTTTCAGGCTTCCGGGCGTCTGCCCTCCACTGCCTACGACTGGCAGAAAGCCGCTGCCAAAATCAAACATTTAAAGCTGGAGCTGAACAACAGATCGGCTCTTCGATATGATGGCGATCTCGTCTACATCCGCCCGCTGGATGAACACTTCCCGCCAGCGCCCTGCTACTATGACCTTTCCGACTGGTCCATGATTGGCAAAATGGAAAACTTGCAAAGTCTGTATATCGACAGCATCCTTGTGGATGACCCAAACCTCTGGCCGCTACTGACAAAGCTACCGAAACTCCAAAACCTCCGCATCCAGAACACACGAGTCGGAGACTTTTCTTTCCTCCCCCACTGCAAGGAACTGAAAAGTGTCAGCTTTTACAACACAGATTTTTCAGACTGCCGTCTTCTTTTAGAACTTCCCAAGCTTCAGGAAGCCGACATCCGTTTCTGCCCTCTCGTACACTGGGGTGTACTGAATAACGCCTCCATCAAAATCCACGGACCCAGAAGTGAATAACCTTTTTTCTGGCGGAAAACGGAAGTCACCAAAAATCCTTAACTTTCTTTTAGTTTATCGAGGTATCCCTATGGATGGGATACCTCGACTTTTTCATTTAACTGCCACCGCCTGGACTACCCAGCGGGTGTTGCGGTCGCCGCCGGAACAGGTGGAGAGGGTGATGACCGTATCCTCCGGCGTGGGCGTGACGCCCGTGTCGATGACAGACCGCTCCAGCCCGTATCGGATGAAGTCCTGCTTTTCCTCCGGCCCTGAAAACTCCCGCTGGTAGGTGGCCGCCGTCAGCCCGGTCTCATAGGCGGCATAGATGTCATACCGCCATGTGCCGTCCCCGTTGGCGAGGTAGACGCTGGGGTTCTCCCGCCAGAAGTCAGCGTCCTTGTAGTGCTTCAAGCTGCCGAACATGGTCCCGTTCCGCATCCTGTGTCCGTAGATGAGGGTGTTGAAATCCCCAAGGCAAGCGTCCGCCTGGTAGTCCAGAAAGACCGCCCCCGCCGCGTTCTCCTCGCCGTTCCACGCATGGGTCAGATAGCGGGCATTGTCCCCGCCCTGAAGCAGCGGATAGGAGAGGACGCCCGGTATCGCGATCCAGCCCACCACATCGGCGTTGACCTCTTGCAGCGGGGACAGGTCCATGCCGCTGGGGGCGTCCTCTTTTGCCTCCGTTCCGGGCGCATCCTCCGCAGGGGAAGTCGTGGCGGGCGGGGCGGGGGACGGCTCCACGGCCTCCGACATATACGCCAGCCGCCCCGCCTCGCTGTAAAGCTGGACTGCCCGCTGGTCCCCGATGTTACACAGATAGAGGAAGAACAGGCACATCGCCATCAGCATGAGGAACAGGAACTCAAAAAATCTCCGTGGATCGATACGCACGGCCGCACCTCCTTAAAATAAGCGCAGGGCTGGCTCCACGCGCCAGCCCCACGCTCCATGCTCAGTCAGCCGTTGTCTTTTTCCTGTCCCTGATCTCCAGCCAGCCCATGACGGCCAGCCCAGCGAGGGAGGCCATCAGCAGGAGATACCACAGCCCGGAGTCGTCGCCGGTCTGGGGGACATCCGCCACGGGAATGTCCGCAACAGGCACTTCCTCATCGGGAATCTCCACCAGCGGCTCGTCCTCCACGGGGATGTCCGTCTTGGGGACATCTTCCACCGGGATGTCCTCCACGGGCGGCTCGACCGGGGGAGTGCCGGGAACATCCGGGATGTCGGGTGCTTCCGGCTCCTCCGGCTTTTCCGGGGTCTCAGGCTCCGGGTCGGGATAGGTGTAGTCCTTTTCCCAGGTGACCTCCCACTCCCGGTCATTCTGCTGGATGGTGGTGACGGTCACGGCGGTCTCCGTCCAGCCCCCGGTAGTCGTGGTGGTGTCTGTCCGGGAGGTCTCGGTGGTGTCCACCTTCTGCCCGGTGGTGCTGGCCGTGTCCGTCACGATCTCGGCGGCGGCCTCGTTCACGGTGAAGTTCAGGGAAACGGACAGGTCCACCGACTGCCTGCCGCTCTCGATGCCCACGAAGGTCTGGGAGGAAAAGACAGGCTCCCCATCCTCATCATAGCCCACCGGCTCGGTGCTGACTTCGGAGGTGAACAGGTACACGCCCTCACCGATGTTCTGTGTCCCCGTGAGCCGGAGGTCGATGTTGACGCCATCCGCCAGCTTCAGCCGGGACAGGGTGTAGCTGCCGTCCCCGCTCCGGGGGACAACGCCGTACTGCGTCCCGGTATCGTCCCCGGCCAGCCGCCGTGTCTCCACGATCTCGCCGCCCACCACCACATGGACCAGCAGATCATCGCTTTCCGTATCCGGCATGACGGCAAGGGTGAAGGTCAGGTCAGCCTCATACTTGCCGGTGGCCTCGTCCCGCTGGCTCACGGTCAGGCTGGCGTTGGCAGCAAAGTTGTTCTCATTGATGAGAGTGTTCTTGTGAGTGGGCGCCTCCGTCTGGGAGACCAGATAGTCATAGAGCGCCTTTGTCAGCGCCCACTCCCGGTCATCCAGCTCCCGCCAGTTCTTCCCGCCTACCGCCTGGTAGTAGCTGGTGAACGGGTCATCCCGGTCGATCATCATGTCGCCGCTGTTGCCGAAGGTCCAGAGCGCCGCCTGGGTAGCCGCCAGCGCCATGCCGTCCGTGAGGTAGGTGTCGAAGCCCCAGGCGGTCGCCAGACCGCCGTAGTTGTTCCGGTCGATCTCGCCGTTGTTATAGGCGTCCACCAGCATCCGCTTCACGGCGTCCAGGCTCCCGGCCCCCTCGCTGGTCCCCCAGTAGCCGTTCTGGGCGATGGCCCGGATGTGCGCCGCCGCCTCGCTGTCGTAGTAGCCTGCGTCCTCCACATTCTCCATGTCATAGCGGAAGCCCGCCTGGGGGCTGACGGCAAAGTCGGCGCAGTACACATAATGCTCGTTTCCGTCCTTGTCCACCAGCACGAACTGGTGGGCCTGCCAGCGGTCGCTGGGGGAGGCTGTTCCGTCCCCGTCCACCTTGACGGCATCCACACGGATGGCGCTCTCCAGGCCGTACTTGCCCAGCCACTGGAAGTCGTAGCCCTCCAGGTCGAACTCCGCGCCGTCCTTGTCCGCCCGGTGGTGGAGGTCGGTTTTCTGGTCGGTCTTTCCCACGTCTGGCTCCGCCACATCCGCCTTGATGCCGTTAGTCTCCAGGATGCCGTCCTGTCCGCCGGCCGTGACATCGCCCATTTCGGCGGTGACGGTGCGGTCGCTGGCGGCGATCCTCTTGGTCTCTGTCGTGGTAGTCCTGGTCGTGGTGGTGACAGCGCCGCCCATTGTCTCCGTGAAGGTCACGGTCGTCACCGTCACATCCGTGACCTCGGTGAGGGTGCTGGTGTCCTTCGTGCCGCGCAGGGTCTCCACGACAGTGCGGACATTCCCCTCTCTGTCGGTGGTGGTGGTCGTGACCTCATAGCCGGTCAGGGCGCCGTCTGCGTCCCGCAGCTCCGCCACCGTGACAGCCGTGGTCTCCCCGGTCTCCGGGTCGGT
Source organism: uncultured Oscillospiraceae bacterium (assembly GCA_910584605.1). GTDB lineage: Bacteria > Bacillota > Clostridia > Oscillospirales > Oscillospiraceae > Lawsonibacter. Next base: position 6,717 of record CAJUAW010000098.1, on the reverse strand, counting down.
GGTCTCGCCCTCGGCGGGCTTATCGGGCAGGACGGTCCCGGATACCGCCGTCCCGGTGGTGCTGGTCTTTGTGGTGGTGGTCTGGTAGCCCGTGAGGTTGCCGTCACCGTCATAGACGGGGGCCACATCCACCTTTGTCGTCACGCCGTCCGCATCTGTGAAAGGCTCCTGCGGCTGGGGCATCTCAGGCGGCTCCGCACTGGAAACGCCCTCCGGGAGGGTAACGGTGACGGAGGTCTCCTCGGTGGTGGTGGCGGTGAAGCCCACCACGGCCCCATCCTCATCCAGCACATCCTCCACCGTCACGGTCTTGTGGCCGATGCTCTCCCCGGTGCCGGGGTCCGTGATCTCGCTGTCCTCCTCGTCCGGGCGGGCAAGTTGTCCCGCCAGGGCTTCCTTGTCCACTTCCGCCGTCCCGGTGGCGGTGCTGCCGGGGGTCAGGCCCACCGTGATATTGCCGCCGTCCTTGAAAACAGGGTCAACGGCCTCGCTGGAACTGGCGGCGGAGCTGTCCACCGTCTCAAACTCGCCGGGGGTCTCCGTTGTGATGGTCTCGCCCTCCGTCGTTTCGGTCACAGGCTCCTTGTCCTCCACCGTTGTCCCGCTTGCCACCGTCTTGGTGGCAGTGGTCTCATGGCCCGTCTCGCTGCCGCTCTCCTGGATGACGCGGCCCTCCTCATCCAGCACCGTGGTCTCGGTCGTGACCGCCGCGCCCTCCACCACAGGCTCCTTACCCTCCGGGCTGGCCCAGGTGATCTCGGTGGTGATGGTGGTGGTCCTGCCGTCCTCGCTGGCGGCGGCCTCCGTGGTCTCGGCGGCAAAGGCCGGGACGCTGGACAGGCTCACGCCCATCGCAAAAGCCAGCAGCAGGGACAGCTTTTTACAGAACTTTTTTCGCATAGGCATCTGTTCCTTTCTTTTTCCAAAAATAAAAGACGGCTCCCGCCGCCTTTCTCACACGCCCCCGTCTTACACAGGTTCATCGTCCTCTTCGTCAAAACCGCTCCCGTCCTCATCGTCAGCCCCGATGTCCTCCGGGAGGCCGTAGTCCTCGTCATCATCCAGATAATCCGCATCCGGGTCGGGCTTTAACTGCTCCTTCTTCCCGCCGCCCTTGAAGAACTTCGTGTAGGCGAAGAAGCCGCCTCCGCCCAGCAGTGCCAGCACAAGGAGCAGGGCGGGCAGAGGGTTCACCTTGGGCGCGGGCTTTTCCTCATCCGGCTTGTCCTCGCCGTCCCCGTCCTCCGGCTCCTGGTTCTCAGCGGGCGGCTGGACCTCCGGCTCCGGCTTGGTGTATTTCGCCGCCGTGTCCTCATCCATCAGGGCCAGCAGGTCCGCCTCGTCCACCAGGTTCAGGAAGTGGACGGTCTGCTCCCCCTCGTCATCCCGGTCGATGATGAGATAGAAGGTGTTCCCGGCCTTTGTCACCAGCGTGATGAACTGCTTGCCGGAGCCGTCCGCATGGGCCTCGTCATAATCGTCCACCAGCGTCAGGTTGCCGTCCGGGGTGAGGGCGGCGGAGGGAGGCTCTGCCGTGTCGGTATTGCCCATGCTCATCATCAGCAGGAGCATCATCATCAGGGTGTCCTCGTCAATGCCGCTGCCGGTGGGAGGTTCGTCCTGCCCGTCATCCGTGGGCGGGGCGGTGGGGGCCTCCTGTTCCGTCACATCCAGATAGTCCTTGTAGACATACCCGGTGGCCTCCGGGACAACGACCTGATACCAGTCGCCGCTCTCGCCGATGACCTCCACCTCGGTCCCCCGGAGCAGATGCCCGATCACCGAATGCTCCAGGCCGGAGCCGGAGCGGAGGTTCAGGTAGGTGTCGCTGCGGACATTGACTGTGCCGACAGTGACGGTCTCTGTCTCCGGCTCGGTATCGGTGTCCCCACCGGCATCACCGCCCATCAGGGCCTCCATGATCTGCTCCAGCCCCTGAGCGGAAAAGGTAATCTTTCCATCCTCACCGATAGCCACGCCCTCCGGCAGGACGACCTTTGTTCCAAGGGTAACGCCGTCAGGCAGGGCGGGGCTGCCGTCCTCCGAAGCGTCCCCGGCAGTCTCATCCGTTTCAGCGGGGGCAGTCTCCACGGCCTCCGTCTCTGTAGCCCCGCTGGTGGGGGTCGGGGCGCCCTCCGCCGCGAAGCAAACGGCGGAGAGGTTGCCCATCATCAGAACGCCAGCCAGAAGGCCGGCGATCATGCTCTTAAATTTCATCCTGTTCATCCTCCTTGATCTCAGAAGTATTGTTGTCACGGCCAGCCTGCATACCCGGCGCACCCGCCCCCGGCATGGCGGCCGGGGAGGGGAACATCCCGCCTTGCAGGGCTTTCAGGACCGCCGCAAGCTGGTCCGGGGTCAGGTTCTGCGCCCGCACCATCTCATGGATCTCCGTGTTCTCCTGCTGGATATACTTCTGGCAAAGTTCCTTGTACCGGGCGTCCCACAGGTCGCGCTTTTCCTTTGCGCGGTCACGGTCCGCCCCGATCTTGTCCAGTCTCTCGCTCATTTTCGCTCCTTTTGGTTGTACCTGAAATGTTTTGGGGCAGGGATAGGCCGTTACCGTTCCATATCCATGCCTGGGGCTTTCCGTTCCTTTTTCATTTCAGGCGGTTTCTGTGTTGCCGCCGCCTTTCTCTCCGCGAGGTCCTTTATCACCGATGTCCGCCCTGCGGCTTCTTTCTCCGGCGCAAAAGCCTCCCGCTCCTGGGCATCGTACAGCGCCTGCAAGCGGCCCTCCGCCGATGTGAGCATATCTTGCAGGATGGCTATCCGCTCCTCCATGCGGTCAGATGCGTCGCTTGCGCCGCCTGTCTCCAGCATGAAGCGTTCCAGCCGGTCCTTTTCGCCGCCGATATACTGCTCCAGTTCCTCGCACTCCGCCATAAGGCTCCCGATGGTCTCGCCGGGATACGCCTCTGATGGCTGGCGCGGGTCTTTCTCCATCTCATCCATCTTGTCCCTCACCGCCTTTCTGTTTTACCTGATGCGCCCGAAGCACAGGAAATGGCTCTGCCAATAGCTGCTCTCGGTGCTGGCGTAGGAGATGGGATTTCCGCAGTGGATCATCATCCCATCGCCCACATAGATGCCCACATGGGTGGCGTCGCTGGGGTCCGGGGCATCGTAGGTGTGGTGGAAGAAGATCAGGTCCCCCGGCTTCGCCTGGTCGGGCGGGATGATGTCGCATATTCCTTTCAGCCCCTTGGCCCCCAGCCGCCCCACATTCCAGCCGTTGCCGCTGTGGTTGATGACCCATGACACAAAGCCGGAGCAGTCAAAACTTGTGCTGGGGGAGTTGCCGCCCCAGACATAGGGCATCCCCAGGTACTTCTCCGCCTCGGTTATCATCCTGCGGAATTTCTCATCGGTCAGCGCCTCGCCGGGGATGTCATAGTCCGTGTACTCGCCCCCGGACACGCCGTACACATCCTCCCCGAACAGCTCCGAACGGTTGCCGCTGGTGGTCATCAGCACATCGTAGCGGTCGGCCTGCTCCGTTGTCAGCCCGGAGGCCAGGATCACCGCCCCCAGCCCCTTGTTGGTCAGCTTCACATTGAGGATATAATAGTTGTACGGCACTTCCACATCGTAGTCGTTGCCCTCGCTGTCCGTCCTGGTCTCTGTGCGGTAGCGGACCTCCACTTCCGGCGTGAGGGTGAGGGTGTACTGCTGGGCGAACAGGCTTTGCAGGGTGCTTTGGACCTCCGCCCTGGTGTAGTCCTCGAACAGGACGGTCAGATAAGAGGCCAACTCATAGGGGTTGTGGCCGATCTCTGCCAGGTCGTAGCGGTACTCGTCATAGCCGGGGTGGGTGCTTTCGATGCTGTTCACCTGGTTGTTCAGGGCGGTTTCCAGCGCCGTATAGTCCGCGTCGGCCCCGGTGATGTCGGCGTCCTCCGCCGTGTAGGAGGTCCCCAGCACAGCGTTCCCGCTCCCGGCGAACATGGCGGTGCAGGAGGAGAACATCCCGGCGATGAGCATCACCAGAAGCCCCAGGATGCCAACGATGAGGATGGCTTTGGGATGCTCCTTCACGAACTCGACCCCCTTGTCCACCAATGACTTCGTTCCCTCGGCGGTCTTTTTGCCGCCCTTCGCCGCCCCGGATGCCCCGGCCCTGCCGCTGGCTTTGGCCTCCATATACCGCTTTTTCAGTTCCTGCTTCTGCCGCCACCTGGAGATGGGGTTGGAGGAGGGGCTGGGGTCATTGTGGCGCTCCCGCCGGTATAGCGCCTCCACATTCGCCGCGTCAGACTTCCGCTCCAGCCTCGCCGCCTTGTCGTACTGTTTCAGCTTGTGGCTGTAATGGCGGTTGTTCACGACGTTCCCGGTGTTCCGCACCGTGGACTCCCCGCTTTGCAGGGCATCCGCGCCGGAGTTGCCCTCACCGTCATTGTCCGAACGGCCCACAGCGTCCCGGACGGTGTTCCTTGCCGCATGGAGAGCAGCGGCGGTGGCATTCACCGCCGCCCGGCCACCCACTCCCGGCTTCCGGGCGGTGGCTTCCGTCACTTCGATGCGGAGCTTGCCCCTTGCGGCTTTCGTAGACTGCCATTCCGGGCGCAGCTTATCCGAGAGCCGCTCCGCGGTGGCCTCCACCTTGCCGCTTCTGGCGGTGGTGCGGGGTCGCCTTTTCGAGGGGGCTTTTTCCTTTTCCCTGTCCGCTTTGGAGGACTGCCGGGACTGGTGGAGCTTATCCGAAAGCCGCTCATCCACGGCCTCGGCCCTGCCGCTGTCACGGGTGATACGCACACGCCTCTTTGTCGGGAGCTTCTCATTCGCCCGGTCCACTCTATCGGCGGCCTTGTCCGCCTTTTTCGCCGCCCTGCGGATGTCCCGGTCAGAAAGCTCATCCTCCGTAAAATGGAGGCGGCGCGCCTTATCAGCCATTGTCCACCTCCCGCTTCCTGACCTCCGTCAGCTTGGTCGTCATGATCTTGTAGAGTTCCAGGTCGGTGGGGAAACGGTCCACGAAGGGCAGGATGACATTGCCGAAAAACAGCAGCCCCTCACCCTCGCCGGAGTGGGTCACATAGGAGAGCTGGTGGGGCGAGATGTTGAGCTGCTTCGCCAGGATGGCGCGGTCCCCCGCCGCCTGGTTGAGCATGATGATGAAGTCGCTGTTCTCAAAGATGTTCTCCACTTCCCGGCTGGAGAGCAGGTCCTTCACATTCTGGGTGATGCCGGTGGGGATGCCTCCCCATTTGCGGAACCGTTTCCAAATCTCCACGGAGTAGGCCGCCGTCTGCTCCTCCTTCAGGAGCAGATGGAACTCGTCCATGAAATACCGGGTGGCCTTGCCCGCGCTGCGGTTCTGGGTCACGCGCCCCCACACCTGATCCTGCACCACCAGCATCCCGATCTTCTTCATCTGCTTGCCCAGGTCCTTGATGTCAAAGCAGACGATGCGGTTGGTGATGTCCACATTAGTGCGGTGGTTGAAGATGTTCAGGGAGCCGGTGACATAAATTTCAAGGGCGGTCGCCACATGGCGGGCCTCCTTCTCCTCCTGCTTTAAGAGCGCCTCGTAGAGGTCCTGCAAGAGGGGCATATTCTCCGGCCTGGGGTCCTCGAAATACTTCTGGTATATCTGGTGGACGCAGCGGTCGATGACCGTTTTCTCCACCGGCTGGAGGCCCTCCTTGCCGCCTACCACCAGCTCGCACAGGGAGAGGATGAAGTCGGCTTTCAGGGCCACGGGGTTGTCCTCCTCGGAGTAGTTCAGGTTGATGTCCATCGGGTTGACATACTGGCTGCTGGACGGGCTGATCCTGATGATCTGCCCGCCGAACCGCTCCACCAGCGGCGCGTACTCCGCCTCCGGGTCACAGATGATGACGTCATCGTCCGACACAAGGAAAGCGTTGGCGATCTCCCGCTTGGCGGCGAAGGACTTGCCGGAACCGGGCGTACCGAGGATGAGGCCGTTAGGGTTTTTAAGAGCCTTCCTGTCCACCATGATGAGGTTGTTGGAGAGTGCGTTCAGGCCGTAGTAGAGGGACTCCTTCCGATCCTGGAACAGCTCCTGCGTGGTGAACGGGATGAAGATGGCGGTGGAGCTGGTGGTAAGGCCCCGCTGTATCTCGATGAGGTTCTGCGCCAGCGGCAGGGAGGACATCAGCCCCTGCTCCTGCTGGAAGTCCAGCCGCCGCAGGACGCAGTTGTGCTTCTGGGCGATGCTCTGGGACTGGAACACGTTGGTCTCCAGCTCCTGCTCGGTGCGCCCGGTGTTCATCACCAGGAACGTCACCATGAACATCCGCTCGTTCTGGCTCTGCAATTCCTTCAGGAGCGCCTTGGCGTCCCTGCCGTAGGTAGCGAGGTCGGAGGGGATGATGTCGATGTCGTACCCGGCGCGGACGGCCTTCTTCTGTTCCTCGATCTTGCTGCGGTCCAGCTCCGTGATGGTGTGCTTCACCGTCTTGATGGCCTTGTTCTGGTCGATGGACTGGATGTGCATGGTTACGATCTGGCTGGAGTCGATGTCCAGGATGTCCGCCAGCATACGGTCGCTGATGTCCGAGGCGGTGATGGACAGGAACGACAAAGCGCCGTACATACCGCCCACCTGGAAGGTGCGCCGCCCGTTGAAGGCAAAGGCGGCGGGGGCGATGAAGTCCTTCACGGAAAGCCCGGACTCCACCAGCCATTTCCACTCGAAGGCGAAGGGGTCACGGTCCCCCATGTGGAACATGGAGTGCATCAGGCGCAGGC
>CAJUAW010000097.1 GCA_910584605.1 uncultured Oscillospiraceae bacterium | reverse complement strand
CATGACCTCGGCGTCCGACTTGCCCTTGGGATCGAAGTCGGAGCCGCCCTTGCCGCCGCCGATGGGCAGGCCGGTGAGGCTGTTCTTAAAGGTCTGCTCAAAGCCCAGGAACTTGATAATGCTCTCGTTGACCGAGGGGTGGAACCGCAGGCCGCCCTTGTAGGGGCCGATGGCGCTGTTGAACTGGACGCGGAAGCCGCGGTTGACGTGAATATTGCCCTTGTCATCCTCCCAGGGCACACGGAACTTGATGGTGCGCTCCGGCTCCACCAGGCAGTCCATCACGCCTTCACGGATCAGCTCGGGACGGGCGTTGGCAACAGGGGCGAGGGAGGTGAGGACCTCCCGCACCGCCTGGTGAAATTCCGGCTCGGCGGGATCGCGCTTGACGACCCGCTCCATCAAACCGTTCAAATACTCATTTTGAATGCTCATGACTGTTTCCTCCCGAAAGATTATTTGTCGAAACCTGCTTTGACCCCTCTCCTGATAGGGACATATTCACCTTACCACGTTCATTTTTGCAAGTCAATGTTTTATTTCCTTCATTTTGCATTTTTGTTTTAATTCATTAAAGCAGTAATGTAAAAAAGAAAACTTTCGTCGTTTTGACGCTTCCCTCTCCCGTTTTTCCCAACTGCCCGCCGCAAACAGAAGGACCTGCCGGAACACCGGCAGGTCCTGGTTGGTATGCATCGAAATGAGAAATTCAATCCTGGGGACCACGCTTCGCGGCCAGAAACTCCATAAAATCCATGACCGTCCCCCGGTCCACCGGCGACAGGCCGCGGAAGGAGGCGCACAGCCTCTTCAGCGAGGCCTCCTCCCGCAGGTCTGAGTAGCCCATCAGATAATCCAAACTCACCTCAAACAGGGCGGCAATCCGCTTCAGGATGATCTCATCCCGGGGAAAATGATTGCCGCTCTCATAAAAGCTGATCATCCGGGGGGATATGTCGATCGCGCGGCCCAAGACCGCCTGGGTCATTTTCTTCTCCTGCCGCAGCTGCCGGAGCCTTTCGCTGAACGTCACGGTCATCACCTCTGGCCCATTATGACGAAAATGTGTGACGAAATCATGAATTTTTTTGAAATTTGCCGAAAATTCTTGAAACAGCAGGATAGTTACTATTATAACAGGAAATATGTTCCTTAATTCACCCGCAGCCAGGGATAATAGAGGCCCACCGTGCCAAAACTGTCCCCCCAGTGGAGCAGACGGTAGAAATTCAGCTGCTCCTCCTGGTTGCCCGTCTCCCAGAAATCGCCTGGAAGGCAGTAGATGTTCCGCTCCTTCAGGGATACATAATACTCCATGGCCACCGCGCCAGACTCGTCCAGGCCGAAGATCTTATAGCAGTCGTGGTCCAGGATGACCGCCGTGCCCTCGTTGGTCAGAGTATACTGTTCCCCGGTCTCGTGGATAAAGTCCCGGTCCAGCTCCAGCTCCCGGATCATCTGGGCGCAGTAGGAGCTGGCAAAGGCCGTCTCATACAGCGCCCGGACGCTCTCCGCGTCAAAGGAGCCGTCGGAAGGGTGCCAGCGGTGCAGAACCAGCCTGCCCTCCATCATCGGCGTGCTGCACAGCACCACCTCACACACCGGCGTCTGGGCCTGGTACCACTGCTCCTGGGACAGCTTCTCCAGCAGACCGCCCAGGCTGGTGATGAGTTCCCCCGCCCCGTCTGTGGGCAGGGTGATGACAAAGGTGCTGCCAGTCTCCCAGTGCTCCAGCCCCTCTTCCCGGTCTACGGTATCCACATCGTAAATCTTCCGCTCATACATAAAGTCCCGCAGAGACCAGAGCATCATCATTTCCGGAAGGTTGGTGGTGTAGCCGGGACTGCCGTTTTTCACATCCCGGTCCCCGTCCGGCCCGGCCAGAAACTGCCGGTTCGGATGGTCCTCCAAATAGAATACGTTGCTGAAGGTCTCTCTGGCGTAGTACTCGCTCATCTGGTACAGAGAGGCCACCTCCAGGCCGAAGTCCTTCTCCAGATAGCGGCACACCTGCTCCCGGGGGTCCCTGGTGGGCAGAAGGTCCCGCAGGTTCAAATCGGGCCGCGTCCGGCCCCAGGACATCACGCCCACCAGCACCGCCACACAGACCGCGCCCAGGAGGATGGACCGCCGCTCCTGCTTTTTGCTGACCTTCTCCCCCCTGGCCCGCCGCTCCTGATTACCGGTCTTCACAGCCTTTCGGATCACCCAAAAAATCCAGACCGCGCCCAAGCTGAGGGCAAGAGCCGGAAGCACCCCCAGCTTCAGAAGGGGCGGAAAGACAAAGGGGAAGGCCAACCCCAGCACAACGCCCAGGGCGGCAAGCTTCCATTCATGGGTCTTTTCATAGTTCGCCGCCTTCCAGGCGGGGAGGAGCATCTGATACAGGGGCCGCAGCTCAGGCCGGGACACCCCCTTGTCCATGCCGCAGGCCAGAAACAGGGCCAGACGGACCTCCTGGGGCAGGCTCTTGGAGCTGACAAAGTCCTCCAGGCCGAAGATCAGGTCCAAGCTGTTTTTGTTCTGCTGGAACATGGCGCTTTGGAAAAACTTTTTCCACACCTCCGGCCCAGCCTGGGCATTGTACATCATCTCAATGGTGTGGAGGATGGTCTCGGTGTTCTGCCAGTGGGACTCCTCCCGGCGGAACTGGTCCTGGCGCTCCCGATCGTAGGTATTCCGCTGCTCCTGACGCTGCCACTGCTCCCGCTTCTGCGCCCACTCCTTGGCCCGCTGGCGCTCCCGCGCCCACGCCTGAGCCTGGGCCTGAGCCCTCCGGCGCGCCTCGCCCCGGCGGCGGCGGGCCTCTGCCCGCTCCGCCTCCCCCTCAGCAAAGAGACGCTCAAAGTCGAACTCCGGCTCCTTCTCCTCCTCCCGGGGAGGCCGGGAGGGCTCGTCTCCCTCCTGAAGCAGCTCGTCGTAATCGAAGTCCTGCTCCCCCTCCGGGGGACGGCTGGGCGGCTCGCCGCCATCCTTCAACAGCTCGCCAAAGGCGAAGTCCTCCTGCGGAGGGGGCGGACTGGGCGGCGGCTCCGTCCGGGGCGCGGCGGGCTGGCCGCCCCGCTTCTGCTGGCGGGCCATGCGGCTGGCCAGCTGGTAGGCCGAGTGGAGCCGCTGGAAGCCCTCCGGGTCCTCCTCCGGGTGTGCGGTCTTCAGCTTCTCCGCGTAGGCGTGGCGGACCTCAGACAGGTCAGAGGGCCCGGGCAGGCCCAGCTGACTCCAGGGCCAGCTCATGTCTCGTCCTCCTCAGCGTCCTCCTCATCCGCCAGCGGGTCCAGGTCCAGGGGCGGCAGGTCCCCCAGCCCGATGTAAGCCTCCGCCTGGTCAAAGAAGCCGGCCACCTTGCGGCTGGCCTTCGCCACCCGCAGCGGCTCCTGGGTGGACAGCTGCATCTGGTACCAGTCCAGCATGTAGGCCACCTGGTCCCGCATCTGCCCCACCGTCATGGCGTACAGCCGCTCTCCACGGGCGATGAGGGTGCGGGGACCCTCCTGGTCCCTGGGGTGCATCTTCAGCCGCTCCAGCTCCTTCAGCCGCTGCTCCACCTCCGCCTCGCTCATGCCGGAGCCCTGGAGGACCAGACGGCCGGTCTGACCGTCCTTGGCCACCACGTCCACCTCCAGAAGGCCGTTGATGTCGTAAGTAAAGCGCACCCGGACGTACTGCTGGCCCCGGGGCGCGGGAGGCACGGCGATCTCCACATGGCCCAGGTAGGTGTTGTCGTCACAGTAACGCTGCTCCCCCTGGTACACCTTGATGTCCAGGGCGTTCTGGTTGTCGTGAGCGGTATAGTAGGTGCCCTCCTTGCTGGTGGGCAGCACGCTGTTGCGCTCGATGATGGGGGACATCAGGTCCTTGTTCTGCTCCGCATGGTTCAGCACATTCACCCCCAGCGTGAAGGGACACACATCGGTGAGCACCAGCTCCCGCAGGTCGCTGGCCCGGGCCTTCATCCCGGAGCAGATCCCCGCGCCGATGGCGATGGCGGTGTCCGGCCGGGTCCCGGCGGCGGGCTCCCGGTCCAGGGCCTTGGCGATGTACCGGCGCACCGCCGGCATGTGGCTGGAGCCCCCCACCATCACCAGCTCGTCCAGCTCCCCCGCCCCCAGTCCGGCGTCCATGAACACCTTGCGCACCGGGGCCAGCATCCGCTGGAACAGAGAGCTGCTCTTGCGGATCACCCACTCGTGGGTCAGGGGCAGAGAGGCGGACAGCTCCTCGTCAGACACCGCCATGATCACCGGCTCCTGGGTGGTAAGGGCCATCTTGCAGGTCTCCGCCTGACGGATCAGGGTCTCCTGCCGCTGGCGGGACAGGCTGTCGAAGTTCAGTTCGCAGTCCTGGCAGAACCCCCGGGCGATGAGCTCGTCGAAGTCCCGCCCCCCAAGGTAATTGTCCCCGCTGACGGCGGTCACGCTGACCACGTTGTCAAACCGCTCCACCAGGGAGACGTCCAGCGTGCCGCCGCCGAAGTCAAAAACCAGGCAGACCTTGTCCTCATCTCCCTCACCGATGTGTCCGGCCACCGCAGCGGCAGAGGGCTCGTTCACCAGCCGTTCCACCGTCAGTCCAGCCAGGGCGCCCGCCCGCTTGGTGGCTGCCCGCTGGGCCTCGGCAAAGTAGGCTGGAACGCTGACCACCGCCTCGTCCACCACCTCGCCCAGGTAGCTCTCTGCATCCTCCCGCAGGCGGCGCAGAACAAAGGAGGACAGGTCCTCCGCTGTGAAGACCCGGCCCCCCAGCTCATACCGGCGGCTGGTGCCCATGCTCCGTTTGAACCCGGCGGCCGTCCGCTCCGGATGGGAGATCAGCCGGTCCCGGGCCGCCGCCCCCACCAGAATGGTCCCGTCGTCATCCACGCTGACTACGCTGGGGGTCAGATACTCCCCCAGGCTGTTGGGGATCAGTTCGCTCTTTCCGTTGCGCCACACAGCCGCCAGACTGTTGGTGGTGCCCAGATCGATTCCAATGATAGCCATATGCACTCACCCTGCCTTGCCGTCCCTCGGACGTTTTTTATGCCCTCCATTATAATGCGGTCCGGAAAAAAAATCAACCGGGAAGCGGCCCCCCGAAACGGGGCCGCTTCCGCGGCTGTGTCAGCTGTTTGGGAGGGCATGCACCCGTTCCGCGCAGGCCCGGAACTCCTCCTCGTCCGTCCGCCAAAGCTCGTACTCCGACAGGGAGGGCAGTCCCATGGACACCCCCTGCCTGCGATAGCGCATCCCGCTGTCCACCGGCCCCTTCCGCCCGGTGGTGTGGAACATCCGAATGCCGGTCTGCTCGTAAAGGGAAACAATGTTCTCCCTGTTTACGCCGCAGCCCGCCATAATGTCGATCCGTCCCGCCGCCTGGCGGAAGACCTGCCTCAGTGCCTCCGTCCCCTCCGCCGCGCTGCGCGCCTGGCCGGAGGTCAGGATGGTCCGGAAGCCCAGCCGGACCGCCTCCTCCAGCGCCTCCAGCGGGTCCCGGGTCATGTCGAAGGCCCGGTGAAGGGTGACGGGCAGCCCTCCGGCGCAGTCGATCAGACGGGCCAGCGCCTCTCTGTCCAGCTCGCCCTCCGGCGTCAGCGCGCCGATGACCACCCCGCTGGCCCCCAGCTTCCGAAAGCGGCGGATCTCCTCCCCCATCTCCTCCAGCTCCGGCTCCGAGTAGAGGAAATCCCCAAAGCGGGGACGGATCAGAACGTTGACCGGCACCGCATAATCCCTCCGGACCTGCTGGAACAGGCTGGAAGAGGGGGTCGTGCCGCCGATGGACAGATTGGCGCACAGCTCCAGGCGGTCCGCACCCGCCCGGCAGGCGGCCGCGCAGGAGGCGTAGGAATCCACACAGCCTTCGATCAGTGGAACATTCATCTTGGATCATCCCTTCCTGTTGTTCAGAAGCCGCAGCGTCGATCCCATACCGTGATCCGCTCAGGAATCAGGGATCACAGACAGGCAACAGGCAGCAGGCCGCTTGCAGTATACCATGAACAACGTGATGAATCAAGCGGCCTCTCCACACACAGCGCAGATGAAAAATCTCCGGAAATCAGATGATTCCCGGAGATTTTGGAACCAGACGGTCAAACCGGTTTGAACCTCAGGCGCTCAGGACCGCTGCTTAGGTAAAAGAGGGCGCTCGCCTTCCATCGCATCGGAAGCCGGAGCATCTGGACACGCCATCTGATCGATGCAGAGGGCAAAGCTTTCCTGCCCCACGCGAAACAGCAGGCTGTACTGCGGGGACCGGTCCTTGAATTGCTCCAAAAACTCCTCGTGCTCCAAAAAGCATCCCTTCTCCAGCTGGAACTCATCCGGCTGACGGCCAAAGCTCACAGCCGCCCGCTGAATCAGGTTCTGTGCAATTTCCTGCAGGGCAAACCCGACGATGTCACTCTTTTCGTAAAAATCGATTCCAAACATCAGCCCCGCCGCATGAAGCAGCATCTGCTGCCCCATGACCAGTATGATCCGCAGCCGTTTCCCCTCCCGGGTACTGTAGATCAGCTCGTAGCACTGCTCATGCAGGATCATATCCCTGACCGAGAACTGGCCGGTGAATTGGATGGGACAGCCCAAAATTTCCTGTAACGGGGCGATGATCACCGCTTGGATCACAGACATCTCATCGTCAAACTGTATGGGAGCCAATTCACCGCTCCCTCCCCCCACAATCGCCCGGTCCTCCACGAGGATGTGGCCGGTCAGCCAGCCGGTGCAAACGCCAATGAACCGCTGGACCGCTTCAACCGAAAAGTCCGATTCGTAAAGCAGCCGCTCCAATTCCGGCAGGGTCTCATACCTCATCCGGTCGTGAATCTTTTTGTGCGCCGCGTAGCCAGGATATCCGATCTGGTGCATATAGGCTTCCTCCTCAGCAAAGTGCTTGAGGGCGTACGCCTTAAAATATTTGATCCCTTCCACACAGGCAAATTTGTCCTTGTGCCGTTCAACGTACAGATCCATCATCTTTTGCACGATGGAAAACAGTCCATGGTGCGCCTGATCGATGATCTCCACACCAATATTAAACCGATCCTTCCATTCGATTTGCTGCATAGTATTCCCTTCTTACCCGCCGCCCGCAGGAGTGCGGAGGGCAGGAGTTCGCTTCATGTTCCGCTCCAATTGCGTAAACGCTCATCGGCTGCATTGGAGAAAACATGCCGGGCCAAGGGGACAAGTCCTCCGCAAGGGGCCCCTCCATATTCCACAGCCCAATCCATTCTATGCACAAAATCCGGCGGCGCTCCTGTGAGGAGGGAGGAGCGGCTCCATCGGCACCCGCTTCGGGGACTCAGAAAGAGCGCTTTTTTCATCCAAACGCGTCCCGGTCCCCTTGCAGGACCCGGGACGCGAATGTTTCCAGCGCAAAGCCGGCCGCCCCCAGGGCACAGGCATGCTCCAGCCGGGTGCAGGGAACGATGTAGTCCACATCCCGGGCAAAGTGGTCGTACTGCGCCGTTTTGACCCGCAGTTCCTCCAGGTGGGGGCCAATCTGCGCGCCCACCTGTCCGCCCACCACAAGGTCGATGTTCAGCAGCATCCGCAGATCGCTCAGCAGCACAGCCAGGTGTTCCAGGTAGCGGTCCCATCCGTCCCGCTCCAGCGCCTGGGGGGACAGATAGGCGTCCGCACACCCCTCCTTGCCGCAGTAGCACCGCCGGCCCTCCGGGATCAGCAGCATGTGGCCAACCTCCCCTGCCTGGAAGGTGTCCCCCGTCCAGAGCTGGCCGTTCAGCATGATGGCTCCGCCCACCGACTCGTTCAGGGAGAGGTAGAAAAAGCTGCTGCGGACCGGGCCGCGCTCCGCAAAGCAGGCGCAGTTGGCATCGTTGGCGAAGATGGCCGGGAAGGGTAACGCCTTGTGGAAGCGGTCCAGGCTCATGTGGGACAGTCCCAGAATGTGGGAGCGGATAACCTGTTCTCCTCCGCCGTCAATGATGCCGGGAAAGGACACCCCGCTCCCCAGGATCTGTCCAGCCTTCAGCTGGTGTTCCGCCAAAAAACGGACCAGGCTCTCGTGAAACCGGTCGTACCACTCCGGCTCGTCCCGGAAGGCCAACGGAACGGAACCGGCCTGCCGGAGTTCCCCCAGCAGGTCGGTTACTGCAAATTCCACATGGCGTACCCCGATATTGACGCCCACCGCCCGGCCGGCCTCCGGACAGAGGCGGAGCAGCTTGGCCTTTCGCCCGCCGTTGGACTGGGCCGTGCCGCGCTCTTCCAGGATACCGGCCTCCATCAGCTCTGTGACATACTGAAGGGTGGTAGGCATACTCAGGGACAGCGTCCCTGAGATCTCCTGCCGGGTCAGCTCCTGTCCGCTGCGGAGCAGCTGGAAGATGCGCGATGGGACCGTCTGGGTGATCTGGACCATGTTGACACCTGCTTTACAAAATCGTTTTATCTAAGTATAGCAGGAATGAACCGGAAGCACAACCGCAAGTTTTGCGGCTCTCACTCCTCCACAATCTGAAGCACGGTGCCCACCTGGATGTCCGGCATGGGTTTGTCCTCCACATAGATGGTGCCCAGCAGCTCCACTTCGGTCTGGCCGCTGAACTTGAAGGAGCAGTGGCCCAGTCCGGCCAGAGTGGTGGGGACCTCGCCGCCTACAGCGGTGATCCGGTAGCACTGGCCGTCCACCTTCAGCACCTGGCCCGGGGCGATGGTCCCATGGATGGGCGCTACATCCACCCAGTAGCAGAAATCCTTGATCTCCTCGGGGGCGCTGTCGCCAAAGAGGACAAACATATTTTCCTCTCGAAATTCCTGGGCGCACTCCCCCATAGCCTTGATGGTATTTTCATAGATGATGTTCATGAGATCGACCTCCATTTCATTAAGCATACAGCCCGAAGCTGGCGGCATAGGCCAGCAGGACCCGCAGCCAGCCGGTGGCAAAGCGGGAGTACATCACGGACACCACGCCCACCTCGATGGTCTCGGTCTCCGCCTCGGCCAGGCCCAGGCCCACGGGGATGAAGTCGCAGGCGCCCTGACAGTTGATGGCGAACAGGGCGGGGAGGGCCAGCTGGGGGGCGATATTGCCCTTGCCGATCTCCGCGCCCACCAGGGTGCCGATGATCTGGGCGATGACCGCGCCGGGACCCAGCAGGGCGGACAGGCCGGGGATGGAACAGATCAGACCCAGGGCAACCAGTCCGAAGATATTTCCTGCCAGAGGGGTCAGGATCTGGGCAAACGCGTCACCAAAGCCGGAGCCGTTGATGATGCCGATGAGCATGGACACAAAGGCCATGAAGGGGAGCAGGGTGGTGATGCAGGTCTGGATGGCGTCCCGGGCGGCCTGGTAGAAGGTGTTGACCACCTTGCCGGCCCCCAGACCGATCTTGGTGACCAGAGACTTGTTCTCCTGCTTGGCCAGGGTCTCCGAAACCTTCTGGTTGGCGGTAAATCTGGGCTCCTCCCTCCTGGCGGGCTCCGCGTTGGGGGCGGGGACGGCGCCGCCGGCAGGAGAAACCTGTTCCGAGGTGACGGCGGAAACATAAATCTCCGGGACGATGTACTGGGCCATGGGGCCCGCCTTGCCCACAGGCATGACGTTGACGGTGGGAATCCCCTTCTTGGGATAGATGCCGCAGCGCAGGGTGCCGCCGCAGTCAATGATGGCAAGGGCGATCTCCTCCTCGGGGCACTTGGTCTTAAAGCCGTTCACCGGGATCATGCCGGTGAGCTCCACGATCTTTGCCAGGCACTCGGGCTCCGCACCGCCGCCGGTGATGTACATCACCTTGTTTTTTTGCCCGGTGGGGGTGACGGTCAGCGGGCCGCCGAACCCGCCGGGTCCCCGCTCGATCCGGATGGAACGATAGTCAGCCATTTTTCTCTCCTCCTTACTCTGCGGTCTTGAACTGGCGGCTCAGGGTGACGCCCTGCTGCTTCTCCACCATCCGGGTGGTCAACTCGGTGGCCCAGCCGGAGATGAAGTTGGCCGCCAGGCCCACCAGCAGGTACCGCACTGCCAGAGGCGTGGTGTCCAGGCCCAGGGCGGTGATACCGTTGGCAATGCCCAGCCAGATGAACAGCTCCGAGGCGTTAATGTGGGGAAACAGACCGTTGTTGGTGTGGCAGTGGTAGGTGACCGAGGCGTAGAAGCAGGGCTTGTAGAACTCGGGCATGAACTTGCCCATGGACAGGGCCATAGGGTTGCCCAGCATGAAGGCGCTGACAAAGGGGAGCACCGCGTAGCGCAGGACCGGGTTGCCGGTGCAGACGGCGGCCAGCTTGTTGACCGTCTTCTCCCCGGCGATGGCCATGATGGCGTTCATCAGCACCAGGAGCATGATGATGGTGGGGATGATGCCGGTGACCCAGCTCATGAACTGCTGTCCGCCCAGAGTGAACAGATTCATAAAGCCGGAGGCTAAATTGACGATAAAGTCCATAGAAATCCGCCTTTCATAGTGTTTTGGGCTGGGGCCGGAGGGCTCCGGTCAGGGTCCGTCCCGCCCGCTGGAAGGGGGAGGGCGGCTCCGGGATGACCTCTCCGGCCATGAATTTGTTGTAGGTATTGCTGGCGTCCAGCACCGCCTTGCGCAGGTTTTTGCCGTACTTGGGCAGGTCGGCCTCGGTCAGCCCGCCCACGAATTTGCCCTCGAAGCCGGGCAGGTCCGTCACCCGGGCGAAGCAGGTGACGCCCATCAGCTTTCTGCCCTCCTGAATGACCCCGTCCTCGTCGATGCGGAACAGGACGATGGCCCCCGCATGGAACCCGCCGGACTTCCGCCCGCAGGCCACCTTGCCTTGGCGGCGCAGCTTGACGAATTCCTTGGAAAAATGCCGCATCTGGATGACGCTGAGCACTCCCTGGAGCAGGAACATGGCCCCTAAGAGCAGCGCGAGTTGAAACATGATCAATTCCTCCTGATCAAGCCTGCCGGTACAGCGCCCGGAGCAGGGCCTGGAAGCTGTTGGCAGCGGCGATCTTG
>CAJUAW010000096.1 GCA_910584605.1 uncultured Oscillospiraceae bacterium | reverse complement strand
ACACTCTTTCCCTACACGACGCTCTTCCGATCTCCCCAAGGACGTGAAACGGGCCTCTGACGCTCTGGCCCGCCGGGGCTACCGCTGGCCCGAGATCAGCGACGCCCTGCGGCGCTACGGTATGGAGGTCTGGGACTAACGCAGGACCTCCAGCATGAAGCGGTGACTGAACCGCAGGGTCTGGGCAAAGACCGCAATATTTCGCCGGCGGGAGATATCATCCTCCGCGCATTGATACCGGTATAGCAGGTCGCTGCCGATCTTTTCCTTGACTTCTCCCTCCAGCGTCATGTATGCTTGTACCGCACGCTGATAGTCGCGGTCGTCCTGCAAGCCCGGCGTGCGTTCGCTGATGTAGTTGTAGAGGTCAGTTAAAAATTCGTTCATGGGAATACCCCCCCCTGTTTTCAGATTTTATCTGAAAACATAATATCAGATTAAACCGGAAAAGTCAAGGGTGAATTTATGCTTGATTTAAAAATATTTGGTGAGCGGGTCCGGAGCTTGAGAAAAGGAAAAAACCTGATTCTTGCTGATATTGCGAAACTCTTGAATGTGAGTACGACACAAGCCGGAGATATGGAGAATGGAAAGACGGGAACCAGTCTCCAGCGTCTGGTTATATTGGCGGAGTTTTTCCAGGTTTCTACCGACTACCTCCTGGGTATCACAGACGACCCCACGTGGAGAGGGAAGTAAAAAATAGGAGCGATATCATGGCATATAAAATCGCGTTTATCTCCCTTGGCTGCGCCAAGAACCTGGTGAACACCGAGCAGATGATGGCCCTGTGCCGGGCGGCGGGACACACCGTCACCGGCGACCCGGAGGGGGCCGACGTGGCGGTGCTGAACACCTGCGGGTTCATCGAGTCGGCCAAAAGCGAGGCAATCGACAACATCATCCAGCTGGGAGAGCTGAAAAAGGCGGGCAAGCTGAAAAAGCTGCTGGTGGCGGGCTGTCTCAGCCAGCGCTACCCAGAGGACATCCGGGAGGAGCTGCCCGAGGTGGACGGTATGCTGGGCACCGGCAGCTACACCGACGTGGTGTCCGCCGTGGAGGAGCTGATGGCGGGGGAGCGGCCGGAATATTTCGGCGACATCCACCGTACCTATGAGGACGGGGAGCGGCTGGTGACCACTCCGCCCTACACCGCCTATCTGAAGATCGCTGAGGGGTGCAGCAACGGATGTGCCTTCTGTGTCATCCCAAAGCTCCGGGGCCGGTACCGCAGCCGGCCGATGGCGGCCGTGCTGGAGGAGGCGGAGGGGCTGGCCCGGTCCGGGGTGAAGGAGCTGATCGTCATTGCCCAGGACATCACCCGCTACGGCCTGGACCTGGAGGAAAAGACCTCCCTGGCCCGGCTGATTGACGAGTTGTGTAAGCTGAGCTTCCATTGGCTCCGCCTTCACTACCTCTACCCGGAGGCCATTACCGATGAGCTGATTGAGACCATCGCCTCCCAGCCCAAGGTGCTCCACTACTTGGACATCCCCATCCAGCACTGCAACGACGGGATTTTGAAGGCCATGCGCCGCCGGACCACCAGGGCGGAGCTGGAGGCGCTGTTTGCAAAGCTGCGGGAGGCCATGCCCGACGTGGTGATCCGCACCTCCCTGATCTGCGGCCTGCCCGGGGAGGGGGAGGCGGAGTTTGAGGAGCTGTGCGCATTCCTCCGGGAGCAGAAGCTCCAGCGGGTGGGGGTGTTCCAGTTCTCTCCAGAGGAGGGCACCCTGGCCGCCGCCATGGAGGACCAGGTAGATCCCGACACTGCCGCCCGGCGGGTGGAGCTGGTGGTGGATCTCCAGTCCCGGATCATGGACGAGTACAACGAGGCGCGGCTGGGCCGGACGCTGGAGGTGCTGTGCGAGGGCTTCGACGCCGAGGCGGGCTGTTACGCCGGCCGCACCTGCGCCGATTCGGTGGAGATCGATGGCCGGGTCCTGTTTACCGCCGCCGGACCGGTCCCGGCAGGGGAATTTGTCAACGTACGCATCACGGGGGTTGCCGACGGGGACCTGACCGGTGAGATCGAGGAGTGAGAGACGTGTCAATGAATACCGCCAACAAGCTGACTATCCTGCGGGTGGTGATGATCCCCGCCTTTCTGCTGGTGCTGTACTTAGACGTGCCCTATGCCAGCTACTGGGCGCTGGCCATCTTCGCCGCCGCCAGCGTCACCGACACCCTGGACGGCTATATCGCCCGGCACTATAACCAGATCACCGACTTCGGCAAGTTCATGGATCCCCTGGCGGACAAGTGCCTGGTTACCGCCGCCATGCTGTGGTTCGTGGAGGTGGGACAGATGCCCGCCTGGGCGCTGCTCATCGTCATCATCCGGGAGTTCGCCGTGTCCGGCCTGCGGATGGTGGCCGCCGACAAGGGCCGGGTGATTGCCGCTGGCTGGTCGGGCAAGGTGAAGACCGCCGCCACCATGGTGTGCGTCATCCTCATGCTTCTGCCCCTGCCAGCCGTGGTCAACCAGATCTGCACCGCCGTCATCGTATTGACCACCATCTATTCCGGTGTGGAATATTTTATGAAAAATGTGGATATTTTGGCGGAAGCCAAATAAAAAGGAGCGGCTATGAGAACGATGACCCAGAAGGACCGGCTCAAGGAATTCGTCATCCGCGTGCTGGTGATCGCCCTGTCCTCACTGATTGTAGCCATCAACCTGAAAAGCTTCGTGGCGGCGGGGGACCTGTTCCCGGGGGGCTTTACCGGCGTCGCCCGCCTGATCCAGCGGTGCGCCCTGGAGTTCGGCGGGGTGGAGCTGCCCTTTGGCCCCATCAACCTGGCGCTGAACGCCATCCCGGCGGTGATCAGCTTCAAGCTGGTGGGCAGGCGGTTCACCCTGTACTCCTGCCTGACCATCTTGCTCACCAGTATTTTTACCGATCTGGTGCCCGCCTTTGAGATCACGGAGGATATTCTCCTGATCAGCGTCTTCGGCGGGATGATCAGCGGCTTTGCCGGCTGCCTGTGCCTGTGGGTGCGGGTGACCAGCGGCGGCACCGACTTTATCGCCATCGCCCTGTCTGAGCGGAAGAACGTGGACGCCTGGACCTACATATTCTGCGGCAATGTGGTGCTGCTGTTCATCGCCGGCTACCTGTTCGGCTGGGACCGGGCGCTGTATTCCATGCTGTACCAGTACGCCTGCACCCAGGTGATCAAGATGCTGGACCCGGATGGCCGGCGGGCCACGCTGCTCATCGTCACCGGCCGGGAGACCGCCGGCGGCGTCTGCGCCCAGATTCAGGAGACCAACCACACCGCCACCCTGATGGAGGGGGTGGGCCTGTACAACGGCGAGCCCTGCGTTATCATTTACTCGGTGGTGTCGGACGGCGAGGTCCGCTCTCTGGCACGGAAGATCCGCCAGTCGGACCCCAAGGCTTTTGTCAACGTCCTGCGCACCCAACGGGTGGTGGGCAAGTTCTACCGAAGGCCGAGAGATTAAGAAAAACCTCCGCCCGGAGCTGCCGGGCGGAGGTCTTGTTTTGTGCAAAGATATGCAAAGCGGCAGAAGGGCCTGCTTTGCAAATGTTGACATAATGCGGAGGGCTCAGGGCTTGATCTCGCCGGGCAGGAGGACCTGATCTCCGGACTGATACTCCCTGGCGTACCGCCCCGGCGTGATGCCGGTGAGGTGGCCGAAGGTGCGGATGAAGTGGGAGTTGTCGGAAAAGCCGGACAGCTCTCCGGCCTGCTGGACACTGACCCCCTCCTGGAGCAGCTGCCGGGCCCGGAGCACCCGGCTGTAGATGATATACTCCATGACGGAGAAGCCGGTGGCGGATTTGAAGATGCGGCACAGGTAGTGCTTGCTGATATAGAACCGTCCGGCGATCTGATCCAGGGTGAGGGGCTGGTCCAGATTGTCCCGGATGTAGTCCAGAATGGGGGCTACCCGGAGAAAATCCTTGTTGTGGATAGCCTCGCCGGCATCGGCCACGTTCAGGGTGGGGGCCACCCGGATGAGCAGATTGAGCAGGGCCACCATCTGGCGGATGTCGCTGCCGAAGGAGCCGTCGTTTTTGTTGCGCTCCAGGGCCTGAAACAGCTCGATCACCTCGGTCATCTCGCCGCCGGACAGCTCCGCCCGGCGGAAGGAGGCCCCGCAGAACTGGGTCAGATCGGTTTGGGGGGTGGACAGCTGGGTCAGCGACCTTTTGTTGATGTGGAGCACGTACCGGGCATGAAAGCCCTCCGCCATGGTGCGGTGGAGGGTGTTTTCCCCGATAAGGTACAGGGTCCCCCGGCGCAGGGGATAGACCTGGTCGCTGACGAAGATGTTCCCGGGGCTGACCAGGGGGAGCAGCAGCTCGCAGTGGTCATGGAAGTGCAGGCGGCTCATGTTCCAGGTCTCGTTGTGGTTCAGCTGCAGGTGGAATTCCACGTTTATCATGGGCGGGACCTCCTGTGGTTGATGGGGCTGTCCCTATTATACCACGCCAGGAGACGATATGCAAACTTTAAGCTAAATTACAGTATAGACCGATTGTGAGATTTGTGGTAAAATAGCCACTGTAGAAAAGCGCGTTGTGGAACCTTGACAATTTAAGCATTCAGAAAGAGAACCAAAATATTGTAATGGGGGTATTACTATGAACAAAGTGTATTCCATGCACGACGCCGTGGCAAAATTCGTCGAGAGCGGAGACTGCGTCTGCTTCGGCGGCTTCACCACCAACCGCAAGCCCTACGCCGTGCTCAGCGAGATCCTGCGCCAGGGCCAGAAGGACTTCACCGTCTGGGCCGGCCCCGCCGGCGGCGACTGGGACATGATGATCGGCGAGGGCCGGGTGAAGGCGTACATCAACTGCTACACCGCCAACTCCGGCTACACCAACGTCTCCCGCCGTTTCCGCGCCGCCATTGAGAAGGGCCAGCTGGTTTATGAGGATTACTCTCAGGATGTTCTGATGCTTCAGCTTCACGCCGCCTCTCTGGGCCTGCCCTTCCTGCCGGTGCGCCTGATGCAGGGCTCCGGCCTGATGAAGTACTGGGGCATCAGCGAGGAGCAGCGCAAGACCCTGGAGAAGGTGGACGACCTGAAGTGCGTGGAGATCGAGAACCCCTTCAACCCCGGCGAGAAGGTGGTGGCCGTGCCCACCCCCAAGCTGGACCTGGCCGTCATCCATGTGCAGAAGGCCAGCCCCGACGGCACCTGCATCATCGAGGGCGACGAGTTCCATGACGTGGACGTCGCCGTGGCCGCCCGCAAGGTGATCGTCACCTGCGAGGAGCTGGTGAGCGATGAGTACATCCGCCGCGATCCCACCCTGACCCGCATCTTTGGCGAGTGCGTCTCCGCCGTGGTCCATGCTCCCTACGGCGCGTGGCCCTCTCAGTGCTACAACTACTACGACAACGACTCCCATGCCCTGATCGAGTACGACAAGGCCTCCAAGTATCAGGACGCCGAGGACGCCAAGGCCCAGCTGGCCAAGGCCGCTGCCAAGGCTCAGAAGGCCGCCGAGGCCAAGCCCGGCGACGAGAAGGCCGCCGCTGCCGCCGCCAAGGCTCAGAAGGCCGCCGACGACGCCGCGGCCGGAACCGCCATCCCCGAGACCTTCAAGGATTACATGGAAAAGTGGGTCTACAGCGTGAAGGACCACGACGAGCTGCTGGATAAGATCGGCGGTTCCCGTCTGATGCGGCTGAAAAACGAGCCCCACCTGGGCTACTCCACCCGCCACTAATAAACAGGGAGGTAAATCAAAATGGCTGAATATAAGATTACCAAGCAGGAGCGTCAGGCTTACGCCATCGCCAAGAACATCAAAGAGAATCAGATCGTCATCGTGGGCACCGGCCTTCCCCTGATCGGGGCTTCCCTGGCCAAGCGGGTGGTTTGCCCCTCCTGCCATCCCATCGTGGAGAGCGGTCTGATGGACTGCTCCCCCGTGGAGGTCCCCCGCTCCGTGGGCGACAACCGCTTCATGGCCCACTGCGCCGTCCAGTGGCCCAACATCCGCTTCATCGGCTTTGAGGCCAACGAGTGGCTCCACGATGAGGACCGCCTCATCGCCTTCATCGGCGGCGCCCAGATCGACCCCTACGGCAACGTGAACTCCACCTGCATCTTCGGCAAGGGGGACTACCTTCAGCCCACCACCCGCTTCACCGGCTCCGGCGGCGCCAACGGCATCGCCACCTACTGCAACACCATCATCATGATGCAGCACCAGAAGCGCCGCTTCATCGAGAAGGTGGACTACATCACCTCCTGCGGCTGGATGGACGGCCCCGGGGGCCGTGAGAAGGTTGGCTTGCCCGGCAACCGGGGCCCCCAGATGGTGGTCACCGACCTGGGCATCATGAAGTTCGACGAGCAGACCAAGCGGATGTACTGCGCCTACATGTTCCCCGGCGTTACCCCCGAGATCGTCCAGGAGAACACCGGCTTCGAGATCGACTGCTCCAAGGCCGAGGTCTTCCCCGACCCCGACCAGGAGATCCTGCGCATCATCCGGGAGGAGATCGACCCCGGCCAGGCGTTTATCAAGATTCCCAAAGAGTAAGCATGAAAAACCTGTTTATTTCCATTGCGGCAGCTGTGGTCATTGCCATAATTGGATGGTTTTTTATCCAAATTTGTCCCGTGTACCAATATACCAATCCGCCTGTTCTATACCTGGCAACGGTGATCGGCGGCGGATGCTGCTGGATTGGATTGAATCTGCGGAAAAAATAGCGATGGGACGCCCCGTCCTCCGGGCGGGGCTCCATACAAGATTTAGGAGGAGTTTACATTGGGTAATTATTCCATGCCCCGGTATTTCCAAAATATGCCCGTGGTGGGCAAGCCGGTCAAGGCCAACACGGAGAACGTCAACGAGCTGCGGGCCATTGAGGACGACATCCACGCCCATATCGTGGACGCGCTCAATTCCGGCAAGGCCGACGCGGACATGAACGCCAAGGGCCAGCTCACCGCCATGCAGCGCGTCTCCCTGCTGGTGGACGCTGGTACCTGGTGCCCCCTGAACAGTCTGTACAACCCCGAGCACAACAAGAACGGCTCCACCTCCATCGTCAAGGGCCTGGGCCGGGTGAACGGCAAGTGGTGCTGCATTATCGCCTCTGACAACAAGAAACACGCCGGTACCTGGGTGCCCGGTCAGGCGGACAACCTGCTCCGGGGCAGCGACACCGCCAAGCGGCTGCGCATCCCCCTGATCTACCTGCTGGAATGTGCCGGCGTAGAGCTGGACAAGCAGGAGAAGGTGTACCCCAACCGCCGGGGCGGCGGCACCCCCTTCTACCGCAACTCTGAGCTGAACCAGATGGGCATCCCCGTCATCGTGGGCATCCACGGCACCAACCCCGCCGGCGGCGGCTACCACTCCATCTCCCCCACCGTGCTGGTGGCCCACCAGAAGGCCAACATGGCCGTGGGCGGCGCTGGCATCGTGGGCGGCATGAACCCCAAGCCCCACGTGGACATGGAGGCCGCCCTGGCTCAGATCGAGGCCACCAAGGGCCTGCGTGCCGATCCTCCCGGGTCCGTCTCCATCCACTACGGCGAGACCGGCTTCTTCCGTGAGGTGTACACCGAGCAGGAGGGGGTCATTGCCGGCATCAAGAAGTATGTTGACATGCTGCCCACCTTCGACCTGGAGTTCTTCCGGGTGGACACCCCCCAGTCTCCCGCCATGTCCGACGTGGAGCTGTACGACCTGGTGCTGAACAACAAGAACCGCCCCTACGACATGTATTCCGTCCTGGGCCGCCTGTTCGACGGCAGCCAGTTCATGGAGTACAAGAAGGGCTACGGCCCCGAGATGATCACCGGCATCGCCAAGGTGGACGGCCTGCTGGTGGGCGTGGTGGCCAACCAGCAGGGCATTTTCCCCAACTACCCCGAGTATAAGATGGCAAAATATGGTCAGGCTATGGGCGCGGGCGGCAAGCTCTACCGCCAGGGCCTGATCAAGATGAATGAGTTCGTCACCCTGTGCGCCCGGGACCGTCTGCCCATGATCTGGATTCAGGACACCACCGGCATCGACGTGGGCGACGACGCCGAGGTCGCCGAGCTGCTGGGCCTGGGCCAGTCCCTGATCTACTCCATCCAGTCCTCCGGCCTGCCCATGATGGAGATCACCCTCCGCCGGGGCACCGCCGCCGCCCACTACGTCCTGGGCGGCCCCCAGGGCAACGACAACAACGCTTTCTCCCTGGGCACCGCGGCCACCGAGATCAACGTCATGAACGGCAAGACCGCCGCCAACGCCATGTACACCGGCCGTCTGGCCAAGGACCAGAAGGCGGGCAAGGACCTCCAGCCCACCATCGACAAGATGAACGCCCTGATCGACGACTACAACGTGAAGTCTCAGCCCCTGTTCTGCGCCCAGGCCGGTCTGGTGGACGAGGTTGTCGACATGCCCATGATGCGCAACTACATCGTGGCCTTTGCCGACTCCTGCTACCAGAATCCCGCCTCCATCTGCCCCTTCCACCAGATGCTGCTGCCGCGCACCATCAAGGACTACGAGGACGGGCACAAATAATTTAGGAGAAGAAACCTATGAGTATCTACACCCTGGGAATCGACATCGGTTCCACCGCATCCAAGTGCATTATGCTCTCCGACGGCAAGGAGATCGCAGCCAAGTCTCTCATCTCGGTGGGGGCGGGCACCAGCGGTCCCCAGCGGGCCATTGACCAGGTGCTGGCCGAGGCCGGAAAGTCCCGGGACGAGATGGCCTTTATCCTGGCCACCGGCTACGGCCGCAACTCCCTGGAGGAGTTTGCCGACAGCCAGATGAGCGAGCTGAGCTGCCACGCCAAGGGGGCGGCCTTCCTCTTCCCGGAGGTCAAGACTGTAATCGACATCGGCGGCCAGGACGTGAAGGTCATGCGGGTGGAAAACGGCGTGATGACCAACTTCCAGATGAACGACAAGTGCGCCGCCGGTACCGGCCGGTTCCTGGACGTGATGGCCCGGGTGCTGGAGGTGGACGTGGAGCAGCTGGGCGAGCTGGGAGCCCAGTCCACCAAGTATGTGGGCATCAGCTCCACCTGCACCGTCTTCGCTGAGAGCGAGGTCATCAGCCAGCTGTCCATGGGCACCGACAAGCGGGACATCATCAACGGCATCCACCAGTCGGTGGCCAGCCGGGTGGCCGGACTGGCCCACCGCATCGGGGTGCAGGACCAGGTAGTCATGACCGGCGGCGTGGCCCAGAACACCGGGGTGGTCAACGCCCTCCAGGAGGCCCTGGGCCGGGAAATCCACACCTCGCCCCTTACCCAGTACAACGGCGCCCTGGGCGCGGCCCTGTTCGCCTATCAGAAGTACCAGAAAGCGCAGAAGTAAGGAGACGCTGGGAAATGGACCGTTTTCAAAAGGTTTACCGTCAGGGCGGGGGCTTTTCCAGCATGACTGAAATCTGGGTGGATACCCAGACTGGCGTGAATTATCTTTGGCATCATGACGGGTATGCCGGAGGACTGACAGTCCTTCTGGACGAAAACGGGAAGCCCGTTGTAACGAAAAACTAGTTAGGAGGAATTTACCATGGCAAAAGAAGTGAGCCCCGGCGTACTGGCGCTGCGCAAGGTCGTTGAGGACGTCTACGCCGACGCCCGGGAGGCCAAAAAGGCCGGCAAGCTGGTGGGCTGGTCCAGTTCCAAGTTCCCCTGTGAGCTGGCCGCCGCCTTTGACCTGGACGTGATGTACCCCGAGAACCAGGCCGCCGGCATCGCCGCCAACCGGGACGGCGAGATCATGTGCCAGGCCGCCGAGGACCTGGGCTTTGACAACGACATCTGCGGCTACGCCCGCATCTCCCTGGCCTACGCCGCCGGCAAGCGGGCCTCCCGCAAGCTGGACCTGGCCACCGGCGAGTACGTCATCGACCCCGCCAGCGGCCGTCCCCTGAAGGACGAGAACGGTAAGGTGGTCATCGACCCCGAGACCGGCAAGCCCAAAAAGGACCCCAAGACCATGCAGCCCTACACCGTCCTGGACGATATCCATGAGATCGAGGCCCTCCCCGACGGGAAGGAGAAGGACCTGCGCCGGGCCGCCATCAAGCCCTACCGCCAGATGCAGATGCCCCAGCCCGACTTCGTGCTGTGCTGCAACAACATCTGCAACTGCATGACCAAGTGGTACGAGAACATTGCCCGTATGTGCAACGTGCCTCTGATCATGATCGACATCCCCTACAACAACACCGTGGAGGTCCACGACACCAACGTGGCCTACGTCCGGGCCCAGTTCGACCACGCCATCAAGCAGCTGGAGGAGCTGACCGGCAAGAAGTTCGACGAGAAGAAGTTCGAGGAGGCCTGCGCCAACGCCAACCGTACGGCCAGCGCCTGGCTGCGGGTGTGCGACTACCTCCAGTACAAGCCCGCGCCCTACTCCGGCTTCGACCTGTTCAACCACATGGCCGACGTGGTCACCGCCCGGGGCCGCGTCCAGGCCGCCGAGGCCTTTGAGCTGCTGGAGAAGGACCTGGCTGAGGCCGTCAAGGCGGGCAAGTCCACCACTCCCTTCCCCGAGCAGTACCGGGTCATGTTCGAGGGCATCCCCTGCTGGCCCAAGCTGCCCAACCTGTTCAAGCCCCTGAAGGAGCACGGCGTCAACGTCACCGCCGTGGTGTACGCCCCCGCCTTCGGCTTTGTGTACAACAACATGGACGAGATGGTTCGCGCCTACTACAAGGCCCCCAACTCCGTGTGTATCGAGCAGGGCGTGTCCTGGCGTGAGGGCATCTGCAAGGACAACAAGGTGGACGGCGTGCTGGTCCATTACAACCGTTCCTGCAAGCCCTGGTCGGGTTACATGGCTGAGATGCAGCGCCGCTTCACCGAGGACCTGGGCATCCCCTGCGCTGGCTTCGACGGCGACCAGGCCGATCCCCGGAACTTCAACGAGGCCCAGTACGAGACCCGCGTCCAGGGTCTGGTGGAGGCCATGGAAGCCAATGCGGAAACGAAGGAGGGCTGAGAGATGAGCATTGAAGTATTGCTGAAGGAATTTGCGGAAATTTCCGAGCACCCCCGCCGTCAGATCCAGGCCTTCAAGGCCGAGGGCAAGAAGGTGATCGGCGTTCTGCCCTACTACGCCCCCGAGGAGC
>CAJUAW010000095.1 GCA_910584605.1 uncultured Oscillospiraceae bacterium | reverse complement strand
CCCAGCTGGCCAAAATGCTGGACGACTGGACCAGGAACAACAAACCGGGCCCGCATGGACCGGGCCAGGGCGGAGACGGCTGGGATATCCCGGATTTGCCGCGGCCCGGAACCAACACAGCACCGCCCCCGGCAGGCGGTCAAAACCCGTCCGCTGCTGGCAGCGAGGTCATCACCTTCGCCCCGGTATTCAATTTCTATGGTCCGACGACCCGGGAGGAGGCCGTGGAGGCCGGGCGGCTGAGTTTTGCGGAGTTCAAGCGCCTGTATGACCAGCTGAAGGCGGAGGAGCGCCGTAAGCAGCTCCACTATGCTTTAGGAGGGTAGACCATGCCTGACACCTACACCACCCGGCAGGGGGACGCCTGGGACGCCATTGCCTATCGGGTCTATGGAGACGTGAAGTACACTGGCTGGCTGATGGAGCACAACCACCCCCACCTGGACACCTTTGTGTTCCGGGCGGGCGTGGTGTTCCGGACGCCGGAGCCGCCGGAGGACGTCTCCGGCCCTGATGTGCCCGCCTGGAGGAAAGCCACGTGAACACAAGAAAAGCAGCTGTAGAGATCGCCTGGAACGGGGCGGCAGCCGCCGGGACGCTGGGCCAGTACCAGACCTCGGCAACCTACACCGACCCAGCCAGCGGGGAGGCCGACAGCCTTGACCTCTCCCTCCATGACCGGGACCGGCAGTGGATTGGGCCATGGCTCCCCCAGGCGGGGGACACCCTGTCCGCCGTGATCCGCCTGACCGACTGGGACCGGGCGGGAGACAACCGCGCCCTCCCCTGCGGCTCCTTCATATTGGACAAGTTCGATTTCTCCGGCTGGCCGGTGACGGGAAACATCTCAGGAGTGTCCGTGCCCGCAGACAGTGCCTTCCGGGAGACTCAGCGGACCCGCACCTGGGAGAACATCACCGTGGAGGAGATCGGCAAAGAGATTGCCGGCCGGGCGGGAATCTCCCTGGCCTGGGACGTGGACAGCGGCCCCATCATCATCAAGAGCGAGGAGCAGTCGGAGAAAACAGACTGCGACTTCTACATGGGCCTGTGTGAGACCTACGGCCTGGCCATGAAGGTGTACGCGCAGAAGATCGTGGTCTACGACCGGGAGGCGTACAAGGCCCGGCCTCCAGTGGCCACGCTGACCCCCGACATGCTCCTGTCCTGGAGCTGGTCCTCCCAACTCACGGGGACCTACACTGGCGGGGAATACGCTTACACAGACCCCGCTACAGAGAAAGAGGTCAAGGTACAGGTGGGCAGCGGCCCCCGCATTCTGAAGAAGTCCGGCCGGGTGGACAGCCCGGCGGACGCGGAGCGGAAGCTGTGGGCGGCCATCCACCAGGCCAATCATGGGTCAACGAAGCTCTCCCTGTCTATGCGGGGCACTGCCAGCCTGGTGGCCTCACAGTGCGTCATGGTGGCGGAGCTGGGCCGCCTGGGCGGTAAATATTTCATTGACAGCATTACCCATCATATTGGCGGTGGCTACACGATGGATTTGGAGCTGTCCAGAGTGGAGTGATAGGACCATGCGCAACGATACCAGGATTGGCAAAATATCAGACGTAGATCACTCCGCCGGCCTGGTGCGGGTGGTCTATCCAGACCAGGACGACGCGGTGACCCAGATGATCCCTCTCCTGTCCATCGCGTTCACCGGGGCCTACACAGCGCCCGAAGTGGGGGACCAGGTGCTGGTGCTCCACCTGTCCAACGGCATGGCCGCGGGGGTGGTCCTGGGCCGTCCCTGGAGCGAGAAGAACCGGCCCCCGGAGGGTGCGGAAAAGCTGTACCGCCTGGACATGGACCGTGCCCCTGGGGCGGCCATGCTCCGCTACGACGGCAAGGCCAGGGAGCTGACGCTGCACTGTGACGGCTCCATAAACATCACCGCCGGCGGCGCCATCACCATCAACGGCAAAACCATTGATCTGAATTAAGGAGGGCGGTCTTATGCCAAACGCGGTGCGGCTCCTGGATACAGTGGACGGCACAACCGCAGGAGAGCATTCGGGCCACGGCCCACCGCACCCGCCTCTGCCCTTTTCCGGGGAGATCAGCGGGGGCTGCTCCCCCAACGTGCGGACCAACGGCCAGCCGGCCGCCATTGTAACCAGCATAACCACGGAGCGGGATTCCTGCTGCGGCTCCAGCTTGGGTACCGTGGCAGTGGGCAGCGGGACGGTCCGAATCAACGGGCTGCCCGCAGCACGCCTTGGCGACGCCCTCGCGCCCCACAGCGGGAGCGGAACGATTACCGGCGGAAGCCCGGACGTGAGGATAGGGGGCTGACAGGCTTGATCGGTACATTTGGAACCGCACTGGTTTTTGAGGTCAGCGACAGCCGGGTGCTGACCTTCAGCGGGATGACCCGGGAGGTCTCCGGCCGCTGGACCGACCACGAGGTAATGGGCGTCAAGCCCAAGCCGGAATTTTTGGGACCGGGGAACCAGACAGTCTCTCTCCCCATCACCCTGTCCGCCTCCCTAGGAGTCCGCCCCCGGCAGATGCTGGATTTGGTAGCCGGTATGGTGGAGCGCGGCCAGGCAGAGTATCTGATTATCGACTGTAAGCCGGTGAGCAAAAACCCCTTCCGCATCACCGGCTCCAGTGAGGCGTGGAATACGCTCTACAGCGGCGGCGAGCTGGCTCGGGCCAACCTGACCCTCACACTGGAGGAGTACACATGACAAATGACCCGTTTTTTGATTTTCAATTAGAGTTCACCTTTTCCGACAACTGGCTGGCCGACCTGGACCGGCAGATCACCCTGCTGCTGTCTACCATAGAGGGGACCATGCCGCTGGAGCGCGGACTTGGAATCATGCGGGATTTTGTGGATAAGCCTCCGGCGGTAGTAAAAAGCCTCTACACCGCGGAGGCCACCAGGAAGATCTCCGAGTTCATCCCCTGGGTGCGGGTCCAGGAAGTGATATGGCTCCCGGCCGAGCAGGGACATTTCAAGCCAAAGGTGGTGATTACCCGTGCCTGACAACCTTCAGATGGACCAGCTGCCCGAGGTCAGCTTTATTGACAGCCTGACCGTGGACGATCTGCGCCAGGAGATGGTGGCGGACTATGAGCGGTACATGACCCAGGCCACCGGAAACACGGTGAGCTTGGCCCGGGCCAGCCCTCACCGCATGGAGCTGTATGCCGCTGCCGCCCAGCTCTACCAGGCGATGCAGTATATCGACCGGGCGGGCAAGCAGAACCTTTTGAAATACAGCTACGGTGAATTTCTGGACCACCTGGCCGCCTTTAAGGGCCTGACCCGCCGGCCGGCCGCCTCCGCTGTGACCACGCTCCGGTTTACCGCTTCCGCCGCCCGGGACACCGCCATCGGGATCCCCAGCGGCACCCGTGCCGCCACCCGGGAGCTGCTGTACTTCCAGACCACACAGTACGCTGAGATTCCTGCCGGGGAGCGCAGTGTGGACGTGCCGGCGGTCTGCGTTGCGGCTGGTTCGGCGGGAAACGGTCTGGCTGTGGGGGCTCTGGCCGAGATCGTGGACCCGCTGCCCTATGTCGCCAACGTGTCCAACATCACAGCTTCAGAGGGCGGCGCGGATACGGAGAGTGACCAGGAGCTGGCGGAGCGGATCTATCTTTTCCCCGGGTCCTATTCTACGGCGGGCCCGGAGGCCAGCTATCTCTATCACGCCAAGACCTACAACGCCAATGTGGGTGATGTGGTGGTGGCCAGCGATCAGGCCGCAGGCTCTGTGGAGGTGTATTTCCTGCTGGACGACGGCTCCGCACCCGGTCCCGAGATGGTGACAGGGCTCCAGAATTATTTGAGGGACCGTCAGGTCCGGCCCATGACCGACCTGGTGACGGTCTCCGCGCCGGCGGATGTGCCGTACTCCATCGACCTGGCCTACTACATCAACCGCAGCGACAGCAACCGGGCGGTGGCCATCCAGAGGGCGGTCAATGCCGCTGTGGACGCCTACATTACCTGGCAGAGGACCATTGGCCGGGACATCAACCCGTCCAAGCTGGCGGAGCGGGTCATGGCAGCGGGGGCCAAACGGGTGGAACTGTCCGCCCCCGCCTTTACCCCGGTCGCCCGGACCGGAGTGGCCAGCCTGGAAGGGGCGCCCCAGGTGCGATATGGAGGGCTGGAGGATGATTGATCTGCGGGGCAGCCGGTTTACCGACATCCTGCCCGAAAATCTCTCCAGCCAGCTGGAGACCCAGGCCTTCGCCTACGCCCTGGGGCGGCAGGTGGAGCGGCTGTGCGCCTGGGCGGACCGGACAAGAGTCTACGCCGAAGTGGGCGCACTTCCGGAGGAGATTCTGGACGTACTGGCCCTGGAGCTGCGCACTCCCGCCTATGACCAGAGCTATTCTGTCGAGGTGAAGCGGGCGCTGATCGAGGGGACCATGACCTTTTATTCCAGCCTGGGCACCCCCGCGGCGGCGGACCGGATTCTGGAGATCATCTTTTCGGCCGGCCGCATTGAGGAGTGGTACGAGTACGGTGGAGAACCCCACCACTTCCGGGCCTATATAGAGATGACCGGCCGGCCGGTCACACAGGAGAGCCTGGTCAGCTTTCGCAGGATACTGGCCAGTGTGAAGCGCCTGTCCAGCTGGTGGGACGGCACCATAACTGTCACCCGGCTGGACACGGACCCGATCCTGGTGGGGGCGGGGCTGGGACTGTGCCTCTCCAGTACGGAGCTGCCGGTCCGGGACCCTGTATACCAGAACGCCCCCACGCCGGTTTCTTCCAGGATACAGGGCCTCATCTCCACCATCCAGCCCCCTGAGCGTCTGCCGGCATTTCATGAGAGGCCCCTGGCGGCGCGGGGCCTGCTGAAGAGCAGCCTGACCATAACAGCGCTGCCGGAACTGAACAGGGAGGAATCGCAATGAATGAGAATCAAACGGGATTGACCCCGCTGGAGGCGGAAAAGCCCCGCAAGTACGGCGGCGCTCCCACCAAGCAGGGCCTGGAGCTGTTTACCAAGCTGGCCCTCACCGAGGACCATCTGCGCATTGCCGGCGTGCTGGTTGGCTCCGGCATCGTTTCGGATGACGTGTATATCGGGGACATGACGCAGCTGGTAGAGCCGGTGGGCGTCGGGACGTGCAGCGAGCCGATTCGGAACGGGGCCACGGTCAACATGACGGTGGAGGTCCGCTCTGACCTGAACAAGGACCTGCCCAACGGCATGACCATCCGGGAGTTCCTGATCCAGGCCTGGGACGGGGAGGAGAAGATCGCCATCTACTACGGCTGTCTGGCCGACTACCCCCAGTATATCGCTCCCTGGGAGGAGGGGTATCTGGATGTGCGCCGCTACCCGGTCTCCATCCGTCTGGCCCCGTCGGTAAAGGTAGACCTGGACGATTCTCTGCCCGGCGTGGTGATGACTATAGACGACATCAAGGATTACTGTATCTCCACCCTGTTGCCCCAGCTTCTGACGGCCTCCCAGAATCAGATCGTCAACCACAATCTGGCGCCGGACGCCCACCCCGACCTTCGGGAAAAGATTGAGACGGCCCAGCAGACGGCAGATGACGCGGCAACTGCGGCGGAAAAGGCCCAGCAGACGGCGGACAGCGCGGTACAGGCGGCAGAAAACAATTCGGGCGGCTGCGCCCTGCGGATCACCTTTGCGGAGGTGTTCGCCGGGCAGACCTATACTGTCTCCGGCGGTGAGGAGAGCTACACCGGGACCGTCCCCGAGGGGCTGGTCGTGCAGGTCAAGCTGAAGCAGTGCGGTATGACCTACACCATCCGCTGCACCGACGCGGAAGGCGAGGAGTATTCCTCCGCCGTGATCACCGGGCCCTATTTCGGGCAGTACACCGCTTCGCTGCTCCCCTTCTCCGCCACCCTGACTGTCACCACCAGCCCCGGTGCCTCTGTGACCGCCGCCTGCGAGGGCCAGAGTGTCAGCGGTACCGCTGGAGAGAATGGATCCGTCTCCTTGACGCTGCCCACCGCGGGGACCTACACCGTCACCGCCGAGCTGGACGGCCGCTCCGTCCGGGGG
Source organism: uncultured Oscillospiraceae bacterium (assembly GCA_910584605.1). GTDB lineage: Bacteria > Bacillota > Clostridia > Oscillospirales > Oscillospiraceae > Lawsonibacter. The sequence continues at coordinate 5,218 of CAJUAW010000095.1, read as the reverse complement.
ACTGTAGAAGCCAACGAGAGCGGCGGGAGCTATACCCTCACGCTGGACATCCCCACCACTGTACCAAATGAGGAAGCCGGCGTATTCGACGGCCATTTCTACAGCCGCATCTTTGAGCCGGAGGACTGGACAGGCGGGGCGCTGCGCGTACCCCAGGCGACCCATGGAATCCAGCCCAGGCAGAGCGCGTGTATCGGCACCCTGCACCAGCGGGTAGACCGGACCGCCCTGGACTATCTGGAGCAGACTGCCGCCCAGGGCCGTACCGCCATCACCAACGCGGTCAAGGCCGCCCTGAACGCCAACAGTTCCGCGCCCGGCACCTACCCTACGGCGGAGGACGGGCACGTTCAGCTGACCTGGAACCAGGTGCAGTGCTACATCCTGGAGGGGACGCTGCTTGCGGCTGAGGCTGCTGCTTCCAAGGCCAATGAAAAGGGATTCAGCTGGCAGGGCAGGGATACCACGGGAGCCCCGGAGACAGCCACTCTGAACGCGGTACTCACCGCCGCCTACCTGCCCGCCTTGGGTGGGGCCTCGACCGGGCTGAACAGCCTGTGTACCGCCGCCGTTCTTCAAGGTCTGCGTCTGCGGCGGAAAGCCACTGGCGTGGGAACTGTGACCAGGTATGACCTGGACGGCGCTATGGTCGCCAATACCTGGTTGGCAATGGAGAGCCGGACGTATTGGGACCTGGAGACAAAAGAACTGGTCCTAGAGGGGAGCGCACCCTTCGCCGGCGAGCTGATGGTGGTTGGATGAGCGCCCTGGAGGAAAACCGGGCCCAGCTGGCCAAGCTCCAGACCCGGATGAAGGAGTACCAGGTACAGCGGAAGGCGGAGCCTGACTTCCAGAAGCGGGCGGCACTGAAGGCGAAAATATCCACCTACCGGGCGGCCATCCGGGACGTGCAGGTGCAGATCGACCACCTGGACCCGCCGGAGGTCCGCAAGGCCCGGAAGGAACAGCGCCGGCGGCTGGACATCGGGGCCCTGAGCTTTGACTTCTTCGAGCGGTCCGGTGCCTGCTGGAGCGACATCGAGGGCCACAGCTGGCAGCAGGTAGAGGCCGGGGACTTCGTGGAGCTGGGCGCCGGTATGGACCAGCTGCAAAGCTGGCTGGCCGAGGGGGCCCAGCGGCTCACCGACCGCCAGAGACTCTACATAGACGCTTACTATAACCGGGGCCTGTCCATGCAGCTGATTGCCCAGGAGCAGGGTGTGGACAAGTCCACCGTGGCCCGGTCCATCAAAAACGGCATGGCCCGGATGCAGGAGTGGGTGGAGGCCAAGAAGCTGATCGCTTCCTGCGCCAACGGCAAGGGCGGCTTTGACTGGCAGCGGTATCTGGCCCAGGTGCCCGTCCTTACCGACCGCCAGCGGCAGCTCATGCTGCTGGTCCTCTCCCGGCTCCCCAAGACACAGGAGGAACTGGCCGGCAAGCTGGAGCTGGAGAAGAGCACCGTCAGCCGGATTCTGTCCCGGGCGGGGCGCACCATCCAGCGGCTGGATATCCGGGGCGGCCCGCCCCTCTCCCGGCCGGAAATTCGGGAGTGGGACCGGGCGGACAAGTTCTCCCTGGCCCTCCAAACCGGAATGCCGCTGTATTTTTACTACCGCTTCTGTTTCCGGGGCCAGCAGGTGGGCGGGGTCAGCCGGTACAACTACGAGCTGTCCCGCCGGCGGGAGGCCGGCGTATCCCCGGATGAGACGGCCAGGGAGCTGGGCCTGAAGCCCAAGACGGTCCGGTCCGCCTACAGCCGTCTCAAACGGCAATGTGTCCAAGTTGGGCACATTCCCGCCCCCAGGGACGGCAGTATCGGGGCCCGCCTGGACCCGGAGACCTACGTGAAGCTGCAAAGGCTGGTGACAAGCTGTGCTGGTTCATAAAGCCACCATGGGCGTCCTGGACCGTATCTGGACAGGCCGGCACAGCCGAGATCCGGACGGCGTTCTCACCCCTGTGGACCGGCCAGCGGCCCTCTCCGATGTGGAGGACCCGGAGAACTGGTGGGAAATTCCGTCCCAGGGAGCTCTGGCCCGGAAAATCAGGCGCTATTACCCTCTCCTGCGTCCTGTGGTGGACGAGGAGGGGCGTCTGGTGGAGGCGGTCCCCCTCTGCCCTGATGAGGACCAGGAGGCCGCAGAGAGGGCCAGAAAGGCCAAAGCGGCCAGGACGCAGGAGGCCGCCCGCCGGGGCTACCAGAAAGCCGGCAAGGTGCGGCCCCTGGGGCTTATGCCGTTCCTTAGTTGTACGCCCCCGTGCAACAAACCGGGGGCTGCACAGGAATAAAGAAAGGGCCGTCCGGCCCGGAAAGAGAGGAGCAAATTTCTATGAGTATGTACGGAATCGAGGCCCACATCTGCGGGGTGCCCTGCGCCATGGTGATGCGGGGCCCTGCCAACGGCTATTATGAGGCCGTGTTTGAGCGGGAGCGGGCCAGCCTGGAGGAGATCGAGGCCATCAACTGGGCCCAACCAATCATTGAGGGGAGCTGTCTCCTGCCCGTTGGCTACGGCTTCACGGCGCAGGACATCTCCTACAGCTCCGACACCCGGAGCTATACCGTCTCCCTGAAGGTGGCGGAACAGTTCCTGGGGGATGTAGCCGGTTTCCAGGCCCAGGTGGACGAGCTGACCACCGACGTGGCCAGTCAGGTCGCCACAATCCAGGAGCAGGAGCAGACCATTCAGGTCCAGGCCGAGACCATCCAGGCGCTGGAGGCGGCCGGTACCGCCGCCCAGGTGGAGGAGAAGCTGGAGGCCGCCTATCAGGAAGGAGTGGAGAGCAATGGCTGAGATCATCACACTGGCCCAGGAGGCCGTGAGGAGCAGAGGGGCGGAGGACGCCCGGGCGCTGGCGGCGCTGGCCGTGGCCGGTGAGGCGGACGGCACCGCTCTCATCCAGCAGGAGGAGAAGATTCCCACCTGGCGGCAGCGGGATTTTTCCGATGTGCCCGTGGGCACCCCCTACAGATGGCAGGGGCAGGTCTACAAGCTGTGGCAGCAGCACAACGCCACCGGACAGGCGGACTGGAGCCCGGATAAGGCAGTCTCCCTCTGGGATGTCTGTCACACCACCGACCCGGTCAAGGCAAAGCCCTATGCCGCCCCCCAGGGCGCCCGAGGGCTGTACCAGAAGGGTGAGTGCTGTGTCTGGGAGGGACAAGTCTGGCGCTCCAAGGCGGACAACAACGCCTATTCTCCCGCCGACTACCCCGGCAACTGGGAGGCGGTGTCCAACTTGGACACCGGAGAGGAGGCCTGACCATGAGCGACACGGTGATCGTTGCTCTGATTGGCCTGCTGGGCTCCGGGGCTGGTGCCTTTGGGGGTATCCTGGTATCCTCAAAGCTGACCCAGTACCGCCTGGAGCAGCTGGAGCACAAGGTGGAGGTCCACAACGGGGTGATCGACCGGGTGTACAAGCTGGAGGAGCGCACCGAGCTTCAGGAGGAAAAAATCAAGGTGGCCAACCACCGGATCGACGATTTAGAGAGTTTCCATAAGGGAGGCTGACGCCATGACGACCATCTTGATTGCCGTTGGGTCGCTGGTGGCGGGCGTCGTTCTGGGTATCACATACAGTACGGTGACAATCCGGCGCCTGCGCCGCCGGGTGAAGGAACTGCGGGAAATCATCAGGGAGGGCCTGCCACCAGAGAGGCCGGAGACGATGAAGCGGTTTGTTTGGGCCTGTGTCATAAACGGCTTTGCCTGGGTATGGTGCAGCTACATCCTGGCCGCGCTGGACAAGGTGCAAATCGCGGAAGAGCTGTCGAAGGTTGCCCTTGCTGAAATCATCGTACCGGTGGCGGTTTACGCATTTAAGTCCGGCGTGGAAAATTTAAGCAAAAATAACCGCTGGCCGGACAAGGGAGACACGCCAGAAGCGGAGCCGGAGGACGCGGAACCGCCGGGTATGGGATAGCGGAAGGAGCTTTACAAATGACAGAAAGGGAAATGTACGATTACCTGGTGAAAGCGGGAATGACGCCCACCGGGGCCTGCGGGGCACTGGGGAATATCCAGGCGGAAAGCGGCGCGATTGCCAACAACCTCCAGAACTCCTATGAAAAGAAGCTGGGGTATACGGACGCCGCCTACACGGCGGCGGTGGACAGCGGGACTTACACGGGGTTTGACACCGACCGGGCCGGGTATGGGCTGTGCCAGTGGACCTATCCGGCGCGAAAGAAGAACCTGCGTCTTTTCGCCAAACATGCAGGTAAGAGCATCGGGGACGCGGAAATGCAGTTGGGCTTTTTCCTGAAAGAACTGCGGGAAAGTTTTCCGGCGGTACTGGCCGTGCTGAAAACGGCAAAGACCGTGAGGGAGGCGTCGGACGCCATGCTCTTGAAGTTTGAGCGGCCCGCAGACCAGAGCGTGCAGAACCGCGAGCGCCGGGCCAAACTGGGACAGGAATACTTTGACAAATATACAAGAAAAGGAAGCGACAGCAATATGGGATTTTCCAACAGCCCGCTGGCGGCGGTGACACTGATCTCTCCCAACAGGACCGTAAACCGGAACCACGTCATTGATACTATCACCATCCACTGCTATGTTGGCCAGGTGACCGTCGAGCGGGGCCTGAATGGTTTCGCCAAAAAGGAGCGGCAGGCGTCCTGCAACTACGTCATTGGCTGCGATGGTAGAATCGGCCTGTGCGTGGAGGAGAAGGACCGGTCCTGGTGCTCCGGAGGGTATGACAAGCAGGGCAACCCAATCCGAGTGAACGGCATATCGGGCAAGTCCAACGACTACCAGGCTGTTACCATCGAGGTGGCCTGCGACAACAAGCACCCCTACGCCATCACAGAAAAGGCCATGTCCTCACTAATTGAGCTGTGCGCAGATATCTGCCGGCGGAACGGCATCAAGAAGCTGTTGTGGAAGGGTGACAAGAAGCTGGTAGGCAAAGTGGACCAGCAGAACCTCACCGTCCATCGCTGGTTCGCCAACAAAGCCTGTCCCGGAGATTACATCTACCAGCGGCTCGCCGACATCGCCGCCAAGGTGAACGCCAAGCTGGGGGCCTCTGGTACGTCCCCGGTACCCGATGCCCCGGTGAGTAAGGTCCCGTACAAGGTCCGTATTACCGCCACCGACCTGCGCATCCGCCAGGGTCCCAACACCGACGCCACCATTGTCCAGAAGGCCATCGCCCCCGGCGTCTACACCATCGTCAGTGAGGCCACAGGCAAGGGCAGATCGGA